>JBBQRA010000018.1:0-41886 GCA_038215275.1 Bryobacterales bacterium
GCAAGGCCAGCAAGGGCAGCAGGGCCAGCAAGGGCAGCAGGGCCAGCAAGGGCAGCAGGGCCAGCAAGGGCAGCAGCGGCAACAGCAGCAGGCTTCCGCCGCGTCGCGGTTGCGTCAGATGGCTGGTCAGCAGCGGCCACAAGATCCTCGGCTGAAGGAAGCGATTGATCGGCTGGAGCAGGCGACGCGGAACATGCAACGCGAAGATCAGCAGCAGCGGGCCGCCGAGCAGTTGCGGGAGGCGGGAAACCAGTTGCGCGGGATGCGGCAGGAGCAGGCTTCGGGTTCCATGGGCAGCATTGCCGACCGGACGAAGCAGTTGGCGGAGCAACAACAGGCGCTTTCAGACCAGATTCAGAAAGAGTTTGGGTCGAAGCCGGGTGAGCGGGCGCAGCAGGGTCAGAAGATGGACATCCAGCGGCAGATGGGCCGGACCAAGCAGCAGATGGGCGAGACGATCGCGCAGCTCGAGCGCGACATGCAGCAGGCGGTCGGCGAAATGCAGGGATCCAATAAAGAGGCGGCCCGGAAGTTGCGGGAGGCGTTGGGGCAGATGCAGCAGGACCAGATGGCCATCCGCATGAAGTACGGAGCGCAGTATTTCAATCAGGGGTTGGCGCCGTATCTGGGGCAGCGGGAAGAGTCACTGGCGAAGGACATGCAGAAGCTGCGGGAGAAGATCGGCGCGGCGCAGGAAGCGATGGACAAGCCGGGGCAGCAGGGAAACAAGATGGAGCAGGGCTTGGCGGGCGTGGAACGTCTACGGGAGCAGGTGCGGCAGATGACGGCGCGGGGCCAGCAAGGGCAAGGCCAACAGGGGCAGCAGGGCCAGGGCCAGGGCCAGCAGGGCCAACAGAGCCAAGGGCAGGAGGGTCAGCAGGGTCAGGGTCAGGGTGGCCAGCAAGTTCAGGGTGGCCAACAGGGTCAACAGGGACAGGGTGGTCAGCAAGGTCAGCAAGGTCAGGGCGGCCAGCGGGGCGGCGGGCAACAGCCCGGCGACCAGCAAGGACAGCAGACGGCCGGTGGGCAACGTGGCGATGAGCGCGGGATGTCCTCCATGAATCGGGGCGACCGGACCTTCCAGTCGATGGCCGGCGGCGCTAACCGGGCATGGCGCGAAGGCATGCAGAGCTTGAACGAGCTGCGCGCTTCCGCCGGCGAGTCTCCGGAGACGCAGCGCGAAATCGACGCCATGATCCGCGAAATGCAGAAGCTGGATCCGAACCAGTTTCAGGGCAACCCCGCGTTGCTCGAACAGATCCGGACGCAGTTCCTGCCGAGCCTCGAACAGCTGGAACTGAAGCTGCGTCGGGAACTCGAAGGCCAGCAAACCGGCAACGTGCGGAGCGGGGTGCAGGAACGGATCCCGGCCGGCTACGCTGACCAGGTCGCCGACTACTTCCGGCGGCTGAGTCGGGGATCGGCGAAGAAATAGGCTTGAACTACGAAGGGAACCGGAGGCTCAGCAGGGTCGCCGGTTCCATGTAGAGTCCTTGCCACTGCACGCCGAAGTGCAGGTGCGGTCCGGTGACGCGGCCTGAACCGCCGCTAAGCGCGAGCGGTTGGCTTTGTTCGACGATATCGCCCTCTTTGACTTCAAACTTCGACAGGTGCATGTAGAGGGAGAAAATCCCTTCGCCGTGATCGAGGACGACGAAGCCGCCTTCGTAGTACATGTCGCGGGCGATCAGCACTTTACCAGCGTGGGTGGCGGCGATGGGAGTGCCGATGGCGGCGCGGAAATCGAGTCCCTGGTGGATGCTTCGAGTTTTGCCGTTGTAAGTCCGGCGCGTGCCGAACGGCGAGGTTTGCGGGGTACTGGCGGGTGCGGCAAATGGACCCTTCCAGCGGCGGGGAGAGCGCGAGGCGAAGGCCTGCTTCTTGATCGCCGCTTCCTCTTGAATCCGCTTCAACACTTGCGGCGGCGGGGAGACAAACTGGGGCGGGACCGTGATGACGCCCGTTCGGTATTGGTGGCGGGCGATCGGGATGGTGTGCGTCTCACCATTGGCCAGCGTCAGTTTCTGGGGGCCTGGTTTCACCTCAAGGCCGACGGCGGCGAGGGCGAACCCTTCGGGAGAGAAGGTAAGCGGACGGTCGAGCCAAGTGGCATTGGATGGTCCGGCGCGCAACTTGAATAGGACCGGGGAACCGGGAAACGGCGCAGCGGGGGCGACGGTGAGGCCGGTTGTTTGCGCGGCGAGCGGAAGCGTCGAGAGAAACGTGCGGCGGAGCATCTGCTCCCGAGATTAGCGCAGATAGAATAGGGTGCTGGATTCGGTAATCGCCTGGCCCACCTGAAGCCGCACGGTATGCGGCCCGGCTGGAAAGAAGCCGGAGGGCGAACGGAAATTGATTTGGATGACACCGGGAAAGCCGGGGGCCGCCCCGATCCAGACGATGGGCGCTGCGGAACCGCCGATGGTTAATGCCGCCGGAAGGACGGGGGTAGGGAAGGGGGCGTCGATGGTCAACTGGCCGTCGACGGGTTCGGGGGTCAGGCGGCCGATACCGGTCGCATAGAGGACGAGGATTTCGCCGCGAGGCGCGGGGTTTACGTCGCTGTTCACCGACGCATCGGGGTGAATCGCGCCAAGATTGAAAAAGCCCGGGACCGATTCGACGAGCGTACCGGCTTGGGTTGCGCGCACCTGATTGCGGTAGCGGACTTCGATGACGGCGCGGCCACTGGTGCCGGTACGGTTGGGCACCTGCATGTTGATCTGCGAATTCGAGACGTACAGCAGCGGCGCGGCGATGCCATTGACGGTGACTTCGACATCGGCAAGTTGGGTGCTGAGCCGGTTGTTAAAGGCGGGGGCGATTACGGGATCCGCCGGGCCGAGGTTGACGCCGTAGAGGGTCAGCAGCATGCCAGGGGCGAGGAACGTTTCGACATTGGCGCCGACGTGGACGAAGCGAAGTTGCGGCCTCTCTATGGTGGGCGGCGGGACGACTTCCGTATCTGGAACGAGGCGGCGGATCCGATGATTCGCGGCGTCGGCGATGAGGAGGTTGCCGGTGGAATCGAACGTGAGTCCGGAGGGGAAGTTTAGACGAGCGTCGGCGGCAGGTCCGCCATCGCCAGAGAACCCGGGCAAGCCGGTACCGCTGACGGTGACAGCATTGCCAAATGAGTCGATGCGGCGGATGCGATGGTTGCCGGTGTCGGCGACGAAAATGGCGCCGTCGGGGGAGACGGCTACGCCCATGGGGCTGGCGAGGGAACCGTCGCCGACGGAGGTGATGGTGCCGGTGAGGTCGACGCGGCGCACCCGATTGTTGCCGGAGTCGGCAATGTAGAATTGGCCGGTCCGGTCGAAGGCCAGGGCGGTGGGGAAGGAGAGTTGGGCGAAGACGGCGACGTTGCCATCACCGGTGAAGCCGGCGCCGGCGGCGATGCCGGCATAGGTAGTGATAATGCCAGACATCGAAACACGGCGGACGCGATGGTTCTTCGAATCGGCGATGAAAAACTCGTTCGAGTTAGGGTCGGCGAGAACGGCCGCGGGGCTATCGAGCATGGCCGAGGGTGCGGGGCCGCCGTCGCCGCGGAAGCCGTTGAAGTTGTTCCCGGCGACCGTGGTGATAACACCGTTGACGGCGATGCGGCGGATGGCGTGGTTGGCGGTGTCAGCGATGAGCAGGTTGCCAAAGCGGTCGAAGGAGAGGCCGCGGGGGCCGTTGAGCTTAGCGAGGGAGGCGGGACCACCATCGCCGGAGAAGCCGGGGACACCGGTGCCGGCGATGGTGGTGATGGAGCCGTCGAGGGAGATGCGGCGAACGCGATGGTTCCGCTCGTCGGCGAGGAATAGGTTGCCATTGGCGTCGTAGGCGACGGCGGCGGGGCCGTTGAGGCGTGCCGCGTCGGCCGGTCCCTTGTCGCCGGTCAATGCGTTGTTGCCGCTTGCTCCGGCGACGATGGTGGCCTGGTTGCTGCTACTGATGCGGTGGACGACGTTGCCGTTGGCATAGAAGGCGTTGCCGCGGTTGTCGACGGTGACGGCGGGCCCTCCGGCGGGGAGAGTGATCACCTCGCCTTGGCCCGTGCGTTTGAGTGCGGCGTCCTTGCGGCCGTCGGCGATGAAGAGGTTGCCTAAGGTGTCGACGGCGACGCCGGTGGGGGAGTACAGGGGAAGGCGGATAGCGGCGGCGGGGGCATAGGCGCTGATGATGCCGCGCGCGATGCGGCGGATGCGCTGGGCACCGGCCTCGGCGACGAGGAGGCCGCCTTGAGGATCAATCCAGAGTCCGGCTGGATTTCGGAGGCTGGAGCGAATGGCGGTGATGTCGTTTGCGCCATAGCCGGGGCTGCCGGTGCCGCCGTGCAGGCGGAAAGTGCCGTCGCTCGCGATGGCATAGATGCGGTGGGCGTCGAAATCGGAGATGTAGAGGGTGCCGTCGGGGTCGGCGGCGACGTTCCGGGGGGTGGTAAAGCGGATGGTGGTGGCGGGGGAGCCTTCGCTGGGAGCGGTGGCGGGATCGGCTCCGCCGCCGGCGTAGGTGGTGATGCGGCCCTGTGGGGTAACGCGGCGGACGACGCGGTTGCCGAGGTCGGCGATATAGAGATTGTTGGAGCGGTCGAGGGCGAGGCCGTAAGGCGAGGCGAGTTGGGCGTCGATGGCGGGGCCGTTGTCGCCGGAGTAGCCGAGGGTGCCATTACCGGCGACGGTAGTGAGAATGCCGGCAGAGGAGAGTCGTCGGACGCGGTGTTCGGCGGCGTCGGCGATATAGAGGTTGCCGTCGCTGTCGACGGCGAGGCCTTCGGCTTGGGTGAGGAGTGCTTGGAGGGCGGGGAGGTTGTCTCCTGCATTGGCGGAGCCGGCAATACTCTGGATGCGGTACGCCGGTGGGGGGAGCTGGGGGAACGCCAGGCAGGAATACACCAGCCCCCAGATAGCCATATTCCATTTGGTACTGCGCATACGAGTGTTTTCCTCAGCGGGTAAGTGGGAAGAAGCCGGAAAAGCTCTCAGCGGGGATCGATATGGCAGTATATGAAAATCCAAGTGGTTGGCCTGGCGGTTGCAGGTCTGTTGCTTGCCGCCGTGGCGTGGGGTCAAGGGACCCTGGGGCTAAAGCGCGGCGGGGAGCGCCGAGGCATTTCATGGGTGATGCCGAAGTCGCGGCAGGCTCAGCGGGCGCATTATTTGGTGGAGCTGCGGGAGCCGCCGACGCCGGAGCTATTGCGGAGTATTGAAGGTAACGGCCAGCGGGTGGTTGGTTACGTTCCGGTGAATGGGTTCATTCTGGCGGTGGAAGGGGCACCGCGACTAGGGCGGCTGGACGTGGTGTCAGCGGGTCCGCTGGAACCGGCGGAAAAGCTGAGCCGCGAGATCGTGCGGGGCCGGGCTGGGCGGTGGGGATATGTCGTCGAGTTCCATGCGGACATCCCGTGGGAGGAGCGGCGGGCTTTGATTCAGGAGTCTGGGTTGGAATTGCGGGATCATCCTGACTTGGTGGGCGACCAGATGCTCGTGCGAGGGACGGTGGGGCAGTTGGAGGCGTTGGTCGGGTGGGACGAGGTGGCTTATGTCTTTCCGGCTAGCAAGGAGTTGATGAATGGCTCGCCGTTGATCGGGTGCGCCGGGGCGTCGACGGAGGCAGGGCCCGTCGGCGCACTGGTACAGACGGTGGGGGAGGGCTGGGACGGGCCCGGCAAGGGCCGGGCAACTTTACAGTTTGCGTTCAAGACATTAAGTCAGAAAGTTGGAACGCAGGCGCAGCAGGGCGAAGTTTTCCGGGCGTTGCGGGAGTGGTCGCGGGTGATCCAGGTGGATTTTGTGGAAGGAAACGACCCGGCGGCGCCGCGAACGATTGGCATTTTGTGGGGCCGGGGGGCGCATGGGGACGGGTATCCTTTTGATGGGCCCGGAAGGGTGTTGGCGCACACCTTCTATCCCGCGCCGCCCAATAGCGAGCCGATTGCCGGGGATCTGCATTTTGATGAGGACGAGAACTGGCAGGTCGGGAACGATATCGACATCTATAGCGTGGCCTTACATGAGCTGGGCCATGCGTTGGGGCTGGGGCATAGCGACGTGCCGGGTTCGGTGATGTATGCCTACTACCGGCGGGCGGAGCAATTAACGGCCGAGGATATTGGGGCGGCGCGCGGGCTGTATGCGGCACGGGAGGATTCAGGCACCTCGCCGGCGACGCCGCCGACAACCCCGACAACCCCGACCACGCCGACGCCACCCACGACGCCACCCACGACGCCACCCACGACCCCGACAACGCCCAGCACCCCGACAACGCCGCCCACCACACCCACGACGCCGGCCGTTCCGGCCGTCTTAGCCGTGGAACTTCTGGCGCCGTCGGCGAACCTGCAAACAACGGCCATGTCGATGCCCATGTTCGGGATGGCCACCGGCGTCAGCGGGACTCCCATCGTCCGATGGGTGACCGATAAAGGAATGTGGGGCGACGGCATCGCAACGGCGTCCGGCTCGGGAACCTTTGCATGGACGGTACCCACCGTCCACTTGGTGCCTGGGATGAACACCGTCACAGTGTTGATCTCCGATGCCACGCGCAAAACCGTCGGCCGCTCGATTCATGTACAAGTGGCTGCCACAACGGAAGATCCCGCGGCGGCCCCGCGGCTGGCGTTGACCAATCCGGCCACGTATAGCTTTCTCTGGCCGAACGAAGCGATCACCCTGCAAGGCACTGCCGCCTCCGTCGTTGGCATCAGCCGGGTTACTTGGCGGGTTTCAAACGGCACCGGCGGAACGGCCACCGGCACCACAAACTGGCTGATGAATGGCGTCCGTTTGATTCCAGGTTTCAACAGGATCAGTTTGATTGCGCGCGACACCCAGGGACGCGAGACCGAGCAACTCATCACCGTCTTTCGATATTAAGCGCGAGCCTTGCGTGGGAATCCGCTAAAATGATACGAATTGCGCGTGAGTTCTTCTACCGACAGTGTCGTCGCCATCTACCCCGGCTCGTTTGACCCTCTGACGAACGGGCATCTCGATCTCATTGCCCGGTCCAGCCGCCTAGTGGGCCGCTTGATCGTTTCGGTTTTAAACAACGATTCCAAGCAGCCGCTCTTCAGTGTTCATGAACGCATGGACATGCTGCGCGAAGTGACGGCGGGGCTGCCGAACGTCGAGGTGGACAGCTTCGACGGGTTGTTGGTTGACTATGCGACGGCGCGCGGCGCGACGCTGATCGTCCGCGGCATCCGCGCCGTCTCTGACTACGAGTACGAGTTGCAGATGGCGTTGATGAACCGGCGCCTCCGCCCCGAAATTGAAACGATGTTTCTGCTGTCCGGCGAGGCCTATTCCTTTATCAGCTCACGGCTGGTGAAAGAGGTCGTACGCCTGGGCGGCGATGTGACCGGCCTTGTGCCGGCATCCGTGGAGGTGCGGTTGGCCGATCGGTTTCGGCCCGCGCCCAAATTGAATCCAGTTAGCAGGTGAATCAAAAATCCCATGAGTTCTCCAGTGCACCTAGACAATCTCGCTGTGGCCGGCCGCATGGCCACCATTTCGGTCTCCTCCACGATGAAGGTGGCGGCCGACGCTGACAAGATGCGGCGCGAAGGGGTCGATGTCGTCGACTTCGGCGCGGGCGAGCCGGACTTTCCGACTCCGGACAATATTAAGAATGCGGCGATTGACGCGCTGGCGAAGAATTTCACCAAGTACACGCCGGCTGGCGGCACGCAGGAACTGAAACAGGCTGTCTGCGAGCGGCACAAGGCCGACTACGGCACCAGCTATACCCCGGCCGAGTGCGTAATCACTGTCGGCGGCAAACATGCCATTTTCGGCATCATGCAGGCCGTGATCAATGCGGGCGATGAGGTTGTCATCCCGGTTCCCTACTGGGTGACGTACAAGGACGTCGTGAACTACGCGGGTGGTACCTGCGTGTTCGTCGAGACGGACGAGGCCAACGGCTTCAATCTCACTTCGGAGATGATCGAGGCGGCGATCACGCCGAAGACGAAGCTCGTCATCATCAATTCGCCGAGCAACCCGAGCGGCGCCGTCCTCCCGCGGGTAGAGTTTGAACGGATCTTCGCTGTCACTTCGAAACGGAACATCTGGCTGATGACCGACGAGTGCTACTGCCGGTTCCTTTATGACAGCGAGCCGTTCTCCATCGCCTCCGCTCCGGGGGCAAAGGATACCGTCCTTGTGGCCGGATCGCTATCGAAAACTTACGCGATGACTGGCTGGCGCATCGGATTCGCTCTTGGGCCGAAGCCGGTGATCGACGCCATGATGAAGCTCCAGAGCCACTCTACGTCGAACCCCACTTCAATCGCCCAGAAGGGGGCTGTGGAAGCGTTACGCGGGCCGCAGGGCTCAATCGACGTGATGCTGGCGGCTTACAAAGAGCGGCGCCGGTTTGTCATCGACCGGTTGCGGCAGATCCCGGGCGTGACCCTGGCTGAGCCGCAGGGCGCATTCTACGTCTATCCCGATATCAGCGTTGCCTTTGGCAAGAAGGGCATCAACTCGTCGATGGATTTCTGCGAACGGCTGCTTTCCGAAGCGCATGTGGCGGTGGTGCCGGGTGAAGCGTTCGGGACCGCGAAGCATATTCGCATCTCGTATGCGACCTCGATGCACGAGATTGAGCGCGGCCTTGACCGGATCCATAACTTCATCGTTTCGCTGGGATGAGACCGATCGCGCTGACCCCGAAGTTTGTCGAGCGAGTGTGGGGCGCCACCTCGCTCGACCCTTGGTATCCACCGGTGGACCGCCGGATTGGTGAAACATGGCTGTCTTCGGACGACATCGAGACTTCAGAAGGGGTTCCGCTAGGCCAGTTGACCGAGCGGGTGGAAGTGATGGGAACGGCGATCCCGGGGGGGCGGTTCCCGATCCTGGTCAAGTTTTTGTTCACCACGGAAAAGCTTTCGGTTCAGGTTCATCCGGAGGATCCGTACGCCTTCACGCACCACCAGCAGCCCGGGAAGACGGAGATGTGGTACGTGCTGGCGGCCGAAGCAGGGGCCGTCATCGCACAAGGATTTTCGAAAGAGACGACCGAAGCAGAGTTGCGGCAGTCTCTGGCCGACGGTACCGCCGAGTCGCTTCTCGAATGGTGGCCGGCGGCGGCGGGCCAGACATATTTCACGCCGGCGCGGACGGTCCACGCCATTGGCGGCGGCCTCGCGATCTGCGAGATTCAACAGAATTCCGATGTCACGTATCGCCTGTGGGACTACGGGCGACCGCGGGAACTGCACGTGGAGCCGTCAATTGCCGTGCTCGATTGGGGCCGGGCGCAGGGACCGCTCTCGCCGTCCGGATCGCTCCTCGCCAGTTGCGAGTATTTTGCGACCGAACGGCATCACCTGCATGGGCCTTCCGCTTGGCGCTCCGCTCCGGAACGGTTCCATCTGCTGGTGATCACTAGGGGCGCCGGGCTGCTGAGTTGGGGCGGGGCCGTGGAAGAGGTGCGGGCCGGACAGGCTTGGCTGATTCCCGCTTCGCTGGGCGACTACATTATCGATGGGACGCCGGAGATGGAAGTGCTGCGCGTTTGGGTCCCTTCGCGCTAGACTGGTGTTTGCTCAGGCTGGGGCGCGGTGGTATGCGCGGATTGCTTTTCATAGTTGTGGTGGCGCTCTCGATTACGAGCGTCGCGTGTAATCAGCGACCTGCGAAGGCGCCGGTGATCGGCGAAGCATTCGCCGGACCCATTACGTTGAACATCCGGCAGGAAATTTCCCTGAAGTCGCCTACCGTGGCGACGGTGAAACACGGGGACCGTCTCGCCATTCTCCAGATCCGGCGCCGGTTCACCCGCGTCCGCGTCGATGGTGGGGCCGAGGGTTGGTGCGACGGGGAAAAGCTGTTAACGCAGGAGCAGATGGACCGTTTGCAGGCCACCAACCAGGTTGCGGCCAAGCTCCCCTCGCAGGGTCAGGCGATGGTCTACGATATTCTGAACATTCATACAGAACCCAACCGCCAGGCGCCCAGCTTCCATCAGTTGCAGGAAAACGAGAAGGTGGAGATCATTGGTCATCGGCTCGCGGCGCGTGTTCCATTTCAAGCTGCGGTGACCAGACAGTTTACCGCGACGTCCGCGAATTCGGCGCCGCGGAAGCGGACTTCGCGACGGGATAAGGAAAAGGCAAAAGATGATGGCCTTGACCGTCCGCCGATGCCCCGGCCGCCCGGTCCGCCGGCGAACTGGCTGGAAATGTCCCGGCGCATCGACCCCCCAATTGACGAAACGAAGCCAATCGGAGTGACGCCGCCGCCGAAGGAGACGGTGAAGCCGGACGCCAATGCGGTCCGCATGGAGGACTGGAGCTTGGTCCGTAGCGTGGAAGGCCGGGCCGGTTGGGTGCTGACCCGGGCGTTGTCCATGACGATTCCGGACGATGTGGCGCAGTATGCGGAAGGACATCGGATTACCTCGTGGTTCCCGCTGGGCGAGGTGACAGCCGAGGACGGGACCTCCAAGAAGCACTACCTTTGGACCACAATTCCGCGGGGTGGGCGCGAGTTTGAGTTCGATGGTCTACGCGTGTTTATCTTCAACGTGCGGCGGAAGCGCTATGAGACGGCCTTCCGGCTGCGCGACGTAAAAGGGTACTACCCGAGTGGGGTTCATCCGGTGGAGGTGACGTCCGGCAGGAAGACCTACAAGGTCGCCGGGTTTTCCGTCGTTCTCGAAACTCCGGAGGGAAGCCTTGAGCGCCGGACGTACGCGCTCGAAGGCTACCGCGTTCGGCTGCTGGCGACGTCGCCGTGGGAACGCTTGGAAGACCCGTTCGACATCAAGGCGGCGCAGATCACAAAACCGTTCGATCCCGAGGCAGGCCAGGAAAAAACGATATGGGAGCGGGTGAAAGAGAAAATGCCGTTTCTAGGAACGAATTAGCGGGCCAACGCCTCGGCAATTGCTGTTTCGGCCAGTGGCGCCATCACGGCATAGCCGGCGGCGTTCGGAACTAATCCGTCGACGGTGAGACTCTTCTTAAAGAATCGGCCTTCTACCAGCGCCGAATAGTAGTCGAGATAGACAAGTCCGTTCTTGGCGGCGTATTGCTTCATCCAGCCATTCAGGCCGAGGATTTTGCCCACAGGGCGGCGCCCGGTCATCTTCGTGAAACAGTCACAGATCGGCGTGACGGAGGCGAGAACCACTTTAATGTCGTGGGTCTTCGCGAGTTCGACCATCGACATAAAATGTTCAGCCATGGTGCCTTCCGTGGACGGGCCCATGACGCTGGCCAGGTCGTTGGTACCGGCTTGAATGACGACGACGGCAGGTTGCAGCGAGATTACGTCCTGACGAAATCGAACCAACATTTGCGCGGCTGTCTGCCGGGTGATGCCACGGTTCAGATAGGGCTTACCGGGGAAGAAGTCGGGTCCCCAGTTTTCGGTGATCTCGTCGCCGAGAAAGACCACGCGGCCGGGCTGCGGTTTCAACTCTGAGTTGTCGCTTCCGTAACGCGTTAAACCTCCCCAGTCGAGCAACACCCGGCGGTAGGCGTCGAGTTCGTTTTCGAGCTGTTCCAGGGTGGGCTCCTGGGCGCAGAGCGGATTGCTCAGCGCCACGAGGAGCAGAAAGCCAGCGAACCTCATTTTTTCAGGCCGTAGCAATACAGATGACCATCGTAGGTATTGATGTAAACCTGGCCGTTGGCGAGGCCCAGGCCGCTCCAGTGGTTCCAGTTCGTGATCTCTTTCCCGCTGCTCCAGAGCTCTTTGCCGGTTTCGGCGTCGAGTACATAGAGGACGGCGTGGGTAGACAGTGGGACGCGCCGCTCCATGCGGAAGTCGAGGCCCACGTCGGGGAACGCCTGCGCCGTGTTCTCGCCACTGCCGTAGGCGAAAATCATGCCGTTAGCGATGATTGGCGGTTCGGCTTGATTCATATCGCGCGAAACCCAGGCCGGCTGTAACACAGGCTTTCCGTTCACGAGTTCCATCTTAAATGCCGCGATAGCGCCCTTCTTCACAGGGCCGTACTCGAGTGGCGCAGTGTACTTGGAGTGCTTCGGGCCCCAGAACGGAGTGAGTATCCAGCGGGTCCCCTTGGCATCTTCCCAGGTGGTCATCGAACCCCAGATGCCTGCTTCGGCAAAGTCGACGAGTTCATTGCAAATGAGCGGAGTGCGATAGGCGGGGGTGCGGTGGTCGTCGCCGCCGATGGACTCGGTGTCCATGAGATAAATGCGGCACTCCTTGCTCGCGTCGATCATGTACTCGCGGCCTTTGAAATCAAAGATAGCCGGGGTGACCTGCATATCGAGGTCGCGCTTCCAGAGCCATTCCGCGTTCGACGGGCCGAAGTAGTCGACCAACTCCAGCGCCTTCGTCTCCGGATTCTGCTTCACGCCGATGATGCCGTTGCCGTAGACGCCGTTCTCCGGGTCCCAGCGGCCGTCGCCGGTACCGGTGTACATGACGAGGTCTTTGCTGACGGCGGGACCGGAGCGGCCCCACATGCCGCCGCCGGCCGGGCCCCAGCTACCGACCTTATGCGTGGCTAGGTCGTACGTGTAAGCCGTATTCGGGTTGCCGCCGCAGCCTTGGGCGCTGTGTGTATAGATGACGCTATTCACCAGGTTCAAAGCGTACGGTTTACCGTTGGGCGGCATGAACTTCAGCGGCGGCGAAAGCGGTTCGCCGTCGGAAGCGTTGAGAATATGCAGGCGACCGTCCCAGGAGGCGGCGTAGATCTTGTAGGAGCCGGGCCCGTCGCCCGGACCAATGGTCACGTTGGCGGTCATGCCGCCGGGGCAGAGGACGCTGGGGCCGCGGCCGCCGATGGGGTCGGAGTAGGTGCTCTCGAAGTGGCGCTTCCAGAGTAGGTCCCCGGTCTTGGCGTCGAGCGCGTAGACGTTGTCGGAGACGCCCACCTGGATCACCATCTCCTTCGGACCGTTCTTCGTGTTGATCTTGCCGATTACGAGCGGTTCAAGCAGGGAGTGCATCTGGCGAGGCTCGTTGTCGAGTTTCTTCTTCCAGAGCAGTTGCATGCCCTTTACGTTGGCTTTGGTGAGGATGGTCTCGTCTTTCTGCCAGTTGTTGCGTTTGCTGTCGCCACCGTCCGTCAGCCAGTCAGAGGCAGGGACAAGCGCAGCCGCGGTAAAGAAAATGATAGCGAGCAGGGATCTTCTCATAGGAAAGCGGGACTCCGAAAATCACACTATATCCCAAACGCGCCGGCTTGGTTATATGATTTAGGATCGAGCTTGGAAATGGAGAAGACACCCTTGGATCTGCGTAGAGTTCCTTTGGCCGTGGCGGGCCTGCTTGTAGCGTTGTTGTCGCCGGTCGCGTTCGCCCAACGAGGCAGCGGGGATTGGATGACAAACGGTTTCGATGCCCAGCGATCGTTCTGGGTTCGGAACGATGAAAAGATCTCGAAGGCGTCGATGAGCAAGCCTGGGTTCGGGCTCCTGTGGAAGGCGAAGCCCGCGAATACAGCTAGACAGCTGAACACGCTGACGCCGCCTTCTCTGCTCGATTTCTACATCAGCTACCGGGGATTCCGCACGCTCGGTTTCTTCGGCGGCAGCAATGACCGTGTGATCGCTTACGACTTGCACATGTCTCGCGTGGAGTGGGAGAAGAGCTACGCCGTGCGGTCCAATCGGGTGGCCGGCACCGTGGCTTGCCCGGGTGGCTTGACCGCCAATGTCACCCGTCCGGCCGTGCTCGCTTATCGTCCGGTGCCGACGGGTTCCGGCCCCGGCCGCGGAACGCCCGCCAAGTCCGGCGTCGGCGAACCGTACGAGGGCGCCGTGACGATCGGGCGGGAGGCTCCGCCGCGTCCGGCGCCGCAGCTTCCGGTGGTTGCTGCCAAGCCGGCTGCTCCGGCTGCGCCGAGCCCGTTTTCGCCCCGCATTCAGTGGGTGAACGCGCTGACCGGGGATGGCCGCCTGCATTCTCTCTACGTTTCGAACGGCGAGGAGCCTACGCCTGCGCTCCCGTTTCTGCCGACTGGAGCAAACGCTCATGGCTTGGTCGTCGTCGACCGCTTCGCCTACGTTGCCACGAAGAACTCCTGCTCCGGCGTTGACAACGGCGTGTGGGCGCTCGACATGGACGGCAAGACCGTCAGCAAATGGAAGGCACCAGCTAACGTGGCGGGCACCGCCGGTCCGGCCTTGGCTCCGGACGGTACCGTCTATGTCACGGCTGGCGCTGAGCTCACGGCTCTCGAGGCGAAGACGCTGGCGGCAAAGGGAAGCTACAAGTCGGCCGTGGGCGAATTCACCTCGTCGCCGGTCGTGTTTGAGTACAAGGGAAAGAATCTGGTGGCCGCGACGAGCGCGCAGGGGCATCTGCAGGTGGTGGATACCGCGGACCTGAGCAAACCGTTCGCGCAGTCGGCTGTGTTCGGAACGCCGGGCTATCAGGCTGGTGGCTTGGCCAGTTGGCAGGATCCGTCCGGCACGCGCTGGATCCTAGTGCCTTCGGGCAAGAACATCACGGCGTTCAAGCTGGGCGGGGCGGGGAAGTTGGAAGTGGCTTGGACTTCGCGCGACCTAGTTTCGCCGATGGCTCCCGTGGTGATTAACGGCGTCGTGTTCGCGCTCTCGTCCGGCGAGTTTCGTTCGGATGACGTGAAGACGACGGTGGGGAAATCGGTTCCGGCCGTTCTCTACGCTTTGGATAGCGCGACGGGAAAAGAGTTGTGGACCTCTGGCGACACCATGACGTCCTTTGTACATAGTGGAGGACTTTCGGCGGGCGACAGCCGCGTCTATGTGGGGACCTATGAAGGCACCCAGTACGTATTCAGCTTCCCATTCGAGATCTAACATAGAAGTATGCGATCCCTTCTGATATTGGTGTCGGTTCTCTCGGCATTCGGGCAGACCTTGCCTGACGGTCCAGGAAAGGCCGAGACCGAAAAACTCTGCAAGCAATGCCACGAAATGGCACGCGCGATCTCCCCTCGGCTGGACCGCGGCGGCTGGGAAAAGTCCATGACGAAGATGGCCGCTTTCGGTATGAAGGCAAGCGATGAGGAGTATGCGTTGGTGGTCGACTACCTAGTCAAGAATTTCCCGGCTGAGGACGTGCCGCGGGTCAACGTCAACACGGCGACGGCGATTCAAATGGAAAGCGGGCTGAGTCTGAAGCGGTCGCAGGCTTCGGCGGTATTGGCTTGGCGGAAGGTGCACGGCGAATTCAAGTCGTTTGAAGACTTGTTGAAAGTGCCGGGACTCGATGTGGCGAAGCTCGAAGAAAAGAAGGACCGCATTGCATATTGAGGCGATATGAAGAAATTGCTGCCCGTGGCTCTGACGCTGCTCGGCTTTGCTTGCACCAAGGCCCCGGAACCGGTGGCGGAAGTGAAGCCGCCATATCTGGTCTATGTGACGAACGAGGGCTCCGGCGACTTGACGGTCATCGACCCCGCCAAGCCGGAGGAGCTTGCGCGGATCCCGCTCGGCAAGCGGCCGCGCGGCGTGCAGGCCTTCGGCGGGCAGCTCTTCGTAGCGCTTAGCGGGTCGCCTTCGGCGCCTCCCGGCGTGGACGAGAGTACTCTCCCTCCGCCGGATAAATCAGCCGACGGCATTGGCGTGGTGGACTTGGCGCAGGGGAAGGTGGTCCGGAAGTTCTTCGGCGGGTCGGACCCGGAGCAGTTCGCCATCAGCGAAGATGGGACGTTAATTTACGTGGCTAATGAGGACGCGGCGGGGACGAGCATCATTCGCATTGCCGACGGTTCGGTGCTTAAGACGATTCCCACGGGAGAGGAGCCCGAGGGCGTCAAGCTGAGCCCGGACGGCAAGTTCGCCTATGTCACCTCGGAAGACGATGGCACGGTCTCGGTGATCGATACGGCGGCGGGCGTTTCCGTGAAGACGATAAAAGTGGGTAGGCGGCCCCGGGATGTGGCAGTTCTGCCGGACGGCAAGCGCGCCTACGTCACCAACGAGAACGACGGGAACCTGACGATTCTAAATCTTGAAAAGAGGGTCGTGGAAGGGACCGTAACGCTGGAGCCCGGCCTGAAGCCGATGGGCACGGCCTTGACCCGAGATGGCAGCCGCCTCTACGTCAGCACGGGCCGGGGCAAGAAGGTATTGGCCATCGACACGAAGACCGACAAGGTGGTGGGTTCGGTCGAAGCGGGTCAGCGGCCATGGGGCATCGCGCTCTCCCCCGACGAAAAAATGCTCTTTTCGGCGAATGGACCATCGAATGATGTATCGGTGATCGACGTGGCCACAATGCAGGTGGTTCGGAAAATCAAGGCGGGTGATCGGCCGTGGGGCGTGGTAGTGATCGGACAGTAACGATGCGTTGGATGCTTTTGGTTGCGGTAATGGCGATGACCGCCTGCACGAAGGCCGAGTTCGTGGGTGAGCCGGAGCCCATCGCGGCGCCGTTGGGCTTGCCTGCCGCGCCAGCTGGAGCCCCCGCGGCGGCTGTCGCATTAGGCAAGAAGTTGTTCTTCAGCCCGGTGCTCTCCGTGGACTCGTCGATGTCTTGCGCGAGTTGTCACCAGCCTGGCAATGGGTTCGCCGACCCTCGTGCGGCTTCGCCGGGCGTCAAAGGGGGGCGCGGCAATCGAAACGCGCCGTCGGTATGGAATTCGGCATATTGGCGCAGCCATTTCTGGGATGGCCGGGCGGCAACGCTTGAAGAGCAGGCTGGTGGACCGATGATGAATCCGGTGGAGATGGGCCACTCGAGCAGCGGCGTGGTTACTAGCGTCGAAGCGGACCCGGATCTGCGACGGTTGATGGCGGCGGCGTATGGCGATGAGAAGGTGACCCTTGAACGGATCACGCGAGCGATTGCGGCCTATGAGCGAACGCTGGTGCGCGGTAATTCGCCATACGACCGCTTTGTCTTTGGTGGGGACAAGATGGCGTTGAGCGAGGAGGCGCAGCGCGGCTTGGCTTTGTTTCGCGGAAAAGCGAACTGTTCGCTCTGCCACACCATCGCTGCCGACCATGCTCTCTTCACGGACCAGAAGTTTCACAATCTGGGCGTCGGGATGGACCCGGCGGGGAACCTGATCGATGCTGGCCGCTATACGGTCACGAAGCGCGAAGAGGATCGGGGCGCTTTCCGAACTCCGAGCCTGCGCAACGTCTCCGAAACGGCGCCCTACATGCACGACGGCAGCCTGAAAACTTTGAAAGAGGTGGTGGACTTTTATGTCGGAGGGGGCAATGCGAACCCGCAGTTGGATTCGCTGATCCAGCCTCTGACGTCATTCACGCGGCAGGAGCGGGCCGATCTGGTGGCGTTTCTCGAATCGCTCACGGGGGAACCGAAACACTGATGCGCATCGCACTCGTTGCCGTGATCGTTGGGCTGTCCAGCTGTGCCGCGCCGGAAACGGTGGTGCCTGGCGTTTCGATCTCCGGCACGATCACTTACAACGGCGCCACTCGCGCATCGAAGATTCTATCGATGGATGCTGAAGAGGGGTGCGAGAAGCTTCACTCTGCGCCAGTGTCGGAGGACCGGATTCTGGTTTCTGAAGGTGGCGGCCTGGCGAACGCCTTCGTCTACATCAAGACCGGACTGGAGGGCCGCGAGTTTCCCCCGCCGGCCGAAAGCGTTATTCTCGACCAGCGTGGCTGCCAGTTTGTTCCGCGGGTGCTTGCGCTGCGCACCGGCCAGACGTTGGCCGTGAAGAACTCTGATCCGGTGTCGCACAACATCCACCCGACGCCTAAGGCGAATCGCGATTGGAACCAGCAGCAGCCTCCGGGGGCTCCCGATCTCCAACGGAAATTCGCGATTCCCGAAGTGATGATCCCCGTGAAATGCAACGTGCATAACTGGATGCGCTCTTACATCGGCGTGCTGGATCATCCGTTTCTGGCTGTGACGGATGCGGCTGGCAAGTTCGACTGGCGCGACCTGCCGCCCGGCAAATATACGCTCGCCGTGTGGCATGAGGCGCTCGGCGAACTCACGCAGGAGTTGACGGTGGAAGTCAATAAACCGGTCACGGTGGCGCTGGAATTCCGCGACTAAAGGCGGAACAGCCGCTTCGAGTTCTCGTAGAGAATTTTCCGCTCGGCCGCTTTGTTTGGCGCCAGACGACGGATTGCTTCAATCTGTTTGCCCCCGCTGCACCGCTCGCCTTGGCCGTCCCGGTCGCTACAGTCGCTGCCGTAGAGCAACTTGTTTTGGTGGCGGTCCAGGAAGCCGCGCGCATGGTCCTCATCGCGGAGCAGCGCGTTCAGGCCGCTGCCGGCGCTCATGTCGGCGAACATGTTGGGGTAGTCGGCCAGGTAGCGGTCTGTGATACCGCCGGCTTTCACCTTCGTTCGCGGGTAGAGCACTTCCTGCTCAAGCGCAGCGTCGATGTTGCCCCACCACGTCTGCGCGTGACCGATGAAGTTCACGGCCGGGTATTTCTCAAGTACACGGTAGAACCGGTTGAACCCCAGGTTGTACGTATTGTGTTCGAAGTGCAGTAGCACGGGCACCTTGTAATCCCGCGCCAGTTCGGCCACGGCGCGGATCTCCGGCCCATCGCAATCGAGCGGAAACTTCTGTTCGCCGATGCCGATGGCGCCCATCTTTAGATATTTTTCGATGGTTCGGCGGGCGTCGGGTTCATCCGGGGCTTCGTTGGCGAAGAACTTGAACCGCTGCGGATACTGCTTGGCGAGTCGCACGCAGATGTCGTTTCCGCCGGCGCCGGCCGCGAGGCCGTACTTCTTTCCGGCGGGCAACAGGAACGTCATCGTCACGCCCATCACCTCCTGATGCCGGACGAGTTCTTCGTCCGTGCGCCCGGTGTAGGGGGTGTGTTGATGGATGTCGATGATGGGCTCGGGGGCGAGGAGGGAGGCCAGCAGTTGGCGGCGCGTCATTCGCTCTATTATGAAAGATTGTTGACTCAACAGGGGATCGTAAAGGACCGGCTGGCATTTATTGACTGGACCCGTGGCATGGCCACTCTCATCATGCTGCAGGGTCATGTGTGGGAGAGCTTCACCGACAAAGAGCTACGCGATTCCGGGGTGTACGTGCTTTCGCAGTTTCCGGGGGGCGTGGCGCCGGCGGTGTTCCTTTTTCTCTCCGGCGTGACGCTGGCGTTTTTGGTGGACAGCCGCGAGAAGCGAGGGGCCACGCCATGGGAGCGTTCGCTGGCGGCGTTGCGGCGGGCGGGCTATTTGGGCGGGTTGGCGATCCTATTTCGGTTTCAGATGTGGCTGTTCTACTATCCCCATGGGGCGTGGTCCGGGTTGTTGCGCGTGGACATCCTCAACTGCATGGGAGCGGCCTGTATGATGCTCGCTCCGGTGGCGGCGCTGCGGCGGATGCAGCGCGTGCGAGGTGCGTTGTTTATTGCGGCGTTGATCGCCTTCGGCGCACCGCTGGTCAGCGACTGGAAAGACTTGGCGCCGAATGAAATTCTCCGCAGCTACCTCGCCCCAGACTACAACGGCTTTTCCCTCTTCCCGTGGGGCTCGTTCGTTGCGGCTGGCATGGCTGGCGGCACCGCATTTCGCCTGATCCCGGAGGCGAGCCGCGAGCAGGTGATGCAGTGGGTGGGGTGGGGTGGGTTCGCGTTGGCGTATCTGTGTCAATACATCTCGAACCTCCCGTATGGCGTATATCCGAACAGCGAGTTCTGGCTCGATAGCCCGTGTTTGACGCTAATTAAATGCGGTGTGATTCTGATGGTCTGCTCGTTTGCCTTCTTTTGGAACGATTGGGCGCCGCGGCTGCGCGAAGCCTCCGGCAGCACGCTGCGTTTCAGCATTCCGCGCCAGTTGGGTACCACTTCGCTGCTGATTTATTGGGTGCATATTGAGATCGTCTACGGCCGTTGGTTCGATTCGCTGAAAGGAAAGCTGGGTCTGCTCGAAACTGCTATTGCTGCCGTACTGGTCGTCGTCTCGATGATTGGACTCTCCTACGGCAAGCGGGCGTTTGTCGAGAGCGAATGGTTCGACCTTAACGTAAGGAAAAGACTTTCGCGAGGATGATCCAACCGGCGGCGAGGCTGCTGCGCAGGCGGCCAGATACTTTGTTCTCTCCCGCGCGACGCGGGCGGTAGGAGACCGGCACTTCGAGAACGCGCAGGCCGCGCTGCAGCGCGCGGATCTGCATCTCGATCGTCCAGCCATAGTTGCGATCCCGTAGCGCGAGCGTGTCGAGGCTGCTGCGGCGGATGGCGCGAAATGGGCCGAGGTCCGTGTACGAGTGGCGGTAGACCAGCCGGATGAGAGTGCACGCCAACCAATTGCCGAAGCGCTGGTGGGGCAGTAGCGCGCCAGGCTCGGCATCACCCAGCGGCCGCGATCCCATCACAAGGTCGGCTTCATTTCGACGGATCGGATCGAGCAGGCGCGGGGCCTCGGTGGCGTCCTCAGAACCATCGGCCTGCAGGAAGACGACGATCTCGACGTCGGCGGGCAGCATCGCGAGCGCGGCCAGACACGTGGCGCCGTAACCGCGTTCCGGTTCAAAGCTGACGAGCGCGCCGTGGGCGAGGGCGAGTTCGGCCGTGCGATCGGTGGAGCCGTTATCGGCGACGATTACGTAACGAAACATTCCCGCCGGAAGCTCCTCCAAGGTATCGGCGATGCACGCCTCTTCGTTCAGAGCAGGGATAATGAGAGCGGCGTGCATTCGGGTCTACAATCTACGATAGAGGGTTCAGTGATGTCAGAGGAAGTGGAACAGACTCCCAGCGCCGACCGGCACTCCGTTTGGAGCGCCATCGCATGGCTACGGGATCTGTTGCTGAGCGTCGTCTTGGCGATTGTCATCATTCTGTTCCTGTATCAGCCGGTGAAGGTGGAAGGCACGAGCATGATGCCGGCGCTCGAAGATCAGGAGCGGATCTTCATCAACAAGTTCGTGTACAAGTTCGGCATTGGGGACATCGAGCGTCTCGATACGGTGGTGTTCTGGTTCCCGAACGATCCCTCGAAGAGCTACATCAAGCGCGTCATCGGGATGCCCGGCGACCGCGTGGAAGTCCGCAACGGCACGGTAGTTCTGAACGGCCAGGAGATGGACGAAGAGTACGTGCCGCGGGAGTTTCGCGATGGGTTGACTATCGGGCCGATGAGCGTGCCCGAAGAAAGCTACTTCGTCATGGGCGACCATCGGAGCTCGTCGAACGATTCCCGGGCGTGGGGCCCGGTGCACCGCCGGTACATTTATGGCAAGGCGGTGTTTGCCTACTGGCCGCCCGAGCGCATGGGCATGGTTCGCTAGCGGAGAGTGGCTTTTAAGAATCGCAGATAGCGCTCCCAGTCGTAGGCGGTGATGTCGTGCTTGCCAGGGCGCAAGTGGTACGCGGTGCGTTCCGGAACGCCGAGGGCTTCGTAGACCTTGCTCGCCTCGGTGAGCGCGAGGAGTTCGCCGAGCGGATCCGCCCACAGGTCTTCGCTGGCGCTGGCGACATAGAGCGGCCGTGGAGCGGCGAGGGCGAGCAGCATGTGCGAATCGACGGGTAGCTCGCTTATAGACTGCGAATAGCCTTTGAAGTTGCCGGTGAACCAGTGAGGGAAATTTGCGTTGAGGTCGGCGACGTGCTCGCCGAAGATGCGGCGGGAGAGCGATGCGCCGCCTTCGCCCGAGTCGTTCGAGATCACTGCGGCGAAGCGCGGGTCCGTCGCGCCGGCCCACAGTGCGGCCTTGCCTAGGCGGGAGTGGCCGGCGACGGCGATTCGCTTGCCGTCGATGTCCTTCTGGGTCAGAGCGTAGTCGAGCATCCGGCTCATACCCCAGGCCCAGGCGGACATCGCGTTGGTGGTTTCATCGGGCGGCATCAACGCGAGGACGGAGTCCGGCTTGCCCTGCTTCACGTCCGGAAAGAAGTCGGTATAGTGCGCCGTGATGACGGCGTAGCCGTGCTTGGCGAAGAGTTCGAGCGGCCAACGGGAGTGTCCGCCCAGGACCGTGGGCAGCGCTGTAAAGCTGAGACAGACGACGGCGGGAACCGGCTTTTTCGCCCCGGGGGGCATGACGATCAATACGTTGATGGCCTTCTGCTTGCCTTGGCCGGAGAACGTGAATGTCACCTCGCGCCAGTTCGGCCCGGTGGCCTTCAACTTCGTTTCGAGCGGCACCTTCTCCTTGATGATGTTGCCGAAAACGTGAGTCTCGTAGAGCTTCAGGATCTCGGCTCGGCGCTCCGGCCATGGCTTTGAACCGAGAAGATCGGGCAGGGTGTAAGTCCCGGCTTTGGACTCGTCGTAGTTCGTGTTCGGCCGCTGGGCGAACAGCGAAAGGGCACAGAGGAATAGAGCGAAGCGCATTACGCTCGCCAGTGTATCGCTACTGGGGGCGGGAACGCAGCCGATGATACTCGGCCAGCACCTTGTTCACGTAGTTCTGCGTCTCGGCGTAGGGTGGGGTGCCGTTGTAGCGGGCAACGGCGCCGGGACCGGCGTTGTATGCCGCGAGGGCCCGGCGGACCTGGTCGGGCTCGTTTTGATACTTCAGTAGCAGATCGCGCAGCAGGCGGGCGCCGCCTTCGAGGTTCTGTTCCTTGTCGTGCGGGTCAACGCCAAGCTCCCGCGCCGTGGCTGGCATTAGCTGCATCACGCCGACAGCGCCTTTCGGGGACACGGCATCCTGACGGAAGGCTGACTCAATGCGGGCAACGCTCTTCAAAAACTCGAGCGGCAGGCCGGCCTTTTGCGCGGCGGCTTCAAACGAATCCTGAACCGGTGGAAGGGGAGCGGGCGGCGCCGCGGGCGGAGGAGGCGGCGGCGGAGGCGGCGGCGGAGGCGGCGGCGCCGCGATCGCTTCCCGTTCCACTACGTGCGCAATCGGGATTTCCACGGTGCCCGACGACGTCTGCAGCCGCAAGGCGGAACCCACGGTTTCCACGCTTTCAGCCCGAATGGTGAACCCGTTCGTCAACAGCAAGACTTCGGCGGCGGGCGCAGGCAGGGCGAGAAGGGTGAGCAGGATGGCGAAACGCGACACACTCTTATTGACGCATAAGGACGCGCCAGCGTGGAGACGAATCGAAAAGTGGGAAACTCAAAGCCTGGGCTATGACCACTGTTACGCATCTGGAATGCAGCATCACCGGCGACCGCTACGAAGCGGGCGTGCCGCAGAATCTCTCCGCTGGGGGCTGGCCGCTGCTCGTCCGCTATGATTTGACGAAGGCGCGGGAGAATTGGAACCGCGATTGGCTCGCCAACGGACCGCGCAGTATGTGGCGTTACGCCCCGGTGCTCCCCGTCAGCAAGCCGCCGTCGATCGTATCGCTCGGCGAGGGGTGGTCGCCCCTGCTGAAGCTGAAGCGCACGGGCGCGCGCTTGGGCATGAAGGACCTGTGGCTGAAGGACGAAGGCATCAACCCCACCGGCTCCTTCAAAGCCCGGGGCCTCTCCTGTGCCATCTCGATGTGCGTCGAACTTGGGATCAAGAAAGTTGCGATTCCCTCGGCCGGCAATGCCGCCAGCGCTCTGGCCGCCTACGCCGCCGCCGCCGGCCTTGAAGCCCATATCTTTATGCCGCAGGATGTGCCGCAATCGAATTTCATCGAGTGCAAGAGTTTCGGCGCACAGGTGACGCTGGTCGACGGCCTGATCAGCGATTGCGCCAAGATTGTCGCCGCCCGGAAGGATGAAGAGGGCTGGTTTGACGTCTCGACTTTGAAGGAGCCTTACCGAATCGAAGGCAAGAAGACGATGGCCTACGAACTCGTCGAGCAGATGCAATGGCGGGTGCCAGACGTGATCTTCTATCCCACCGGCGGCGGCGTCGGCATCATCGGCATGTGGAAGGCCTTTGCGGAAATGGAGGAGTTGGGCTGGATCGGCCCGAAGCGGCCGAAAATGATTGCCGTGCAGGTGGAAGGCTGCATGCCCGTCGTTCGTGCCTATGAGGCGGGGGCCGAACGCAGCGAATTCTTCGAAAACGCGCAGACCGTCGCCAGCGGCCTCCGCGTGCCGAAGCCGCTCGGCGACTTCCTGATCCTGCGTGCGATCCGCGAGAGCGGCGGGACGGCCATCGCCGTCAGGGACGACGAGATGATGCAGGCCGGAGTCCGGCTTGCGACCGAGGATGGTGTGTTTGTCGCGCCCGAAGGCGCGGCCTGCCTGCCTGCCATGGAGAAGCTGCTGGACAGCGGCTTCCTGAAGCCGGAGGAACGGATGGTAATTTACAATACCGGCGCTGGCCTGAAGTATCTCGAAGCCTATTCGGCGCTCTTCCCGCGCGCTTAGTTCACCCGGACGAGGATCATTCCAGCCGGCTGACGGTTGGCGCCATAGCCCATGACGTGTACCGCGTTGGACCGCGGCGAGAAGTGCTGCAGCGGAGGGGTCTGCGGTTGGGGCGGCTGGCCCTGCGCGGGCACGTTCGGCACTTGGCCCACCCAACTGATACCCTCCGGGTTCGGCAGGATCTGGAGGTCACCGGTGACCATGTCATAGAGCAGCAGTTGGCTGCCGGCCGGTTGGGTGCGGGTGCCGCGGGCGAGCAGCTTCCGCGTCACTGGGAAGGTGTTCAGCAGTTGGACCGAGGCGAACCCGGCCGGGGTGGGCAGAACGCGAGCCTGCTGGTTCTCAATGTCGAAGATTACCAGTCCGGCGCCGCCGATGATGTTGGAACCCTGAGCGTTGGCTTGGGCAACCAGCAGCGTCATTTCCGGTATCGGCGTGACGTTCGTGAATGTGGCGATCTCGGGTGGGAGGTCGAGCCGGAACGCGGACCCGCCGACGCCGTCGAGCACGTAGATCGTGTCGGAACGATTCTGCCGCGCCGGGTCGGCGTTGGTGCCATAGACATAGTCACTCATCTCGTTGGCGCTGTTGCCGGAAACACTGAATTCGCCTTGTCCTGGCAGCGGTACGGTAGTCAGTTCGCGGGCGCCCAGATCGAGCAGGGCGAAGGCCTGGGCTGTACATGGGTTTCTCACTTCGGTCTCAAGGACGGTGCCGGTGGAGACCGCGATGCGACGGCTGAGGTCGATGTTGAACAAACGGGTCTGTGGTGTACAAGAGGAGGCGAAAGTTCCTTCTGGCAAGGCGCGGACGATGGGTTCCGCATCGGCGGCGAGCGGGAACCCGATGAACGCATCGGCGGTCTTAGCGGAGTTGCGGGCGAGGACCCAATAGATCCGTGCCTGGCCATCAAAGAAGGTGGCGCCGCGGATGACGGCTGCCGCCGCGCCCAAGGCGCCGCCTGGCCCGCCCGGCCCGCCGGGTAGAATGCCGCCGGGCAGACCAGGGCCCTGAGTTTGCACGGGCGCGAGCAAAGGTAGCCAAGTCTCCGGGAAAAGCTGCAACGATTGCACTTCCGCTGCGGTGTTGATGATGCCGAACTTCGCGCGCCCGGGCGCCGCCGCGTTATCGACAGCCAGCACGGCTATCGCTCCCTGCCCCACGTTTACCGGCTGCGCCACCAACTGTTTCACCTCATCACCCAAGTCAACTCGCAGGTTGGCCAGGTTTATTCCGCCTCCGCCGGGCAGCCCGCCTCCGGGCCCTGTCGCTTCGGTCACCTCGCCCGTCGATACGTTGACGAGAACACTACCCGGCGGTGTTGTGGCCAGGACGACATTGAGATTGCCGGCCTGTCCGCCCCCGATAAAGAGGCCCGGGGCGGGCAGGGTCACCGCGAGAGGGTCCGCATTGGCCGGGTGCAGAATGGTCAGCTTATCGCTGATCCCTTGCCCCGGCGCGCCAGTAGCCGGGCCGGCGAATGCGGCGATGACCGCCGAATCGGGGTTGGCTTGAAACGGGCTGATCGCGTTCTGGTTGGCTGACGCCGGGCAATTGGGGACTTCCCGCACGGAGGTCCGCGAGAAATCCACCAGCCACGATGACCAACAGCCTTCCGCGTTCCGCGGTGCGCTGAGCGTCAGGTAGCCCGGCCGAAGATCGCTCGCGGTCAACCCCCGCACTGAGCGCGCAGCTTCCGGAAGCGGAAGGTATTCCATAGTCGCCGATTGCTCCGCGCCCAACATCACGCGATTGCCCGCCGCGTTGCCGGCATATACGGCCACGACATCACTCGCCTTGGCGCCCTCTGGAAGAGCCAGAGTGATTTCGAACTCGCCAACCTTCGTCGCCGAAAGCTTTGCCGAGACCTCTGCCGCGAAACCGCCTACGTTTGCCCGTATCGGCTGGCGGGGAATCGCCGGCTCTTCCGCCGGAGGAAGCTCTCCAGCGTTCACCCGTGGCTCCGTCAAGCCGAGTCCAGAGGCCCTCAAATGCAGCTCGCCACCCTCTATTCGACCTGCCGCGCCGTAGCCGAAGCCGTTCTCGGTTCGTAGCGAAGGCGCCGGAGCGATGACGTTAAACCGGGCGGGCCTGCTATTCTCGGCCCCGCGCCGCACGACGATCTGCGCAGGGCCTATCGGCGTTTCGAGGGGCACTTGGACTGTCAGCAGGCCCGGTGTTGCCGACAGAATCGGAGCGAGCCGATTATTGATACGTACCTCAATCCGAGGTTCGCCGATGCCCGTTGGCAGGGGCGCAGTCGTAGCGATGAAGCCGGCGGCGGGCCCGAGGCTAATGCCGGCAATCTGCAGTAGGCCGCCGGGTGAAACGTTACTCGGCGCCGGCTGCAGCGTTATTGCGTTGACCGCTCCGCGCTGATTCAAGACCGGCGCAGTGGGGGCCTGTCCCCAGCAAACCGCCGCAAAACACATCCCCAAACCAAAGCACAATCTGGCCATAAACCGTTCAAACCCCAGGCGATGAAATTGGTTTCGCTATACTTGATTTTTGGATGAGCTCTAACAGCGTCAGTGCCACCCTTACCGCGCGACCAGTGGTTTCAGCCGAGCGGTCCGGGTTTGTAACCCTGGGATTGCTCGCTTTCGCGCACTTTTTCATCGATCTCTACTCGAGCGCCCTCAGCGGGTTTCAACCGCTACTTGTGGCCAAACACGAATTGAGTTTATCGCAGGCCGGAATGCTCGGCGGAGCTCTCGTGTTTTCGTCCTCGCTCCTCCAACCGCTCTACGGTATCCTCTCCGATCGCTTTCCGTCGTGGATGTTCACCGTGCTCGCCCCGGCTGTCGCCGGCGTTTTCATTTCGCTCCTCGGGTGGGCCCCGAGCTATCCGTGGTTGTTTCTCATGGTCATCCTCGGGGGCGCTGGAGTCGCCTCGTTCCATCCCCAGGCTACGGCTAATGCCACGGCCGGTATCCCTACGAACCCGGGCCGCTGGATGGCTGTCTTCATTAGCTCTGGCACGCTCGGCATGGCCATCGGGCCCGCGTTCTTCTCGCTCCTCGCCGGACGCTTCGGCATGGAGGGTAGTTGGCTTGGTGCGATACCCGGCCTTGTCATTACGCTGATTCTGTGGCAAACGCTGCGGACTGCCCCGGTTAGCTCGGGCAAAGGACGCATCTCGCTGGCTCCGCTCCGGGCCGTGTGGAAGCCGCTCACTGTCCACTATCTGCTCGTCTTTATCCGCTCGGTCGTCCACATGTGCTTCGCCCACTTCCTACCGCTCTATTTGAGCCGGGAACGGGGCTTCACCGTCCAATCGGCGGCCCTGGGCCTGACACTTTACATGACCTTCGGCGCACTCGGCGGCTTTGTCGGCGGCCACCTCGCCGACCGTTTCGGTGGCCGACGCGTCATTCTCATTTCCATGCTCGGCTGCCTGCCGTTTCTCGCAGTCTTCTTCCTTACCGAAGGCTGGCTGTCGCTTCTTGGTCTGGCCCTCGGCGGCCTGATGTTGCTCTTCACCATTCCCGTGAATCTGCTCATGGGTCAGCGTCTTGTGCCGGGGCAGGCGGGCACTGTTTCGGCGCTGCTGATGGGCTTCGCCTGGGGCAGCGCCGGGCTGATCTTCATCCCGCTTACCGGGGTCGTCGCCGATTACTACGGGCTCCACACCGCCCTCGCCTTCGTAAGCGTTCTGCCGCTGGCCGGCTGGTTCCTGGCGCGGACGCTTCCGGAGAAGGAGTAAGCCTTTGGCCCGCGCCATTTGTCTCTTGAGCGGCGGACTCGACTCCGCCACCTGTCTTGCCGTCGCCCGCCGCGAAGGCTTTGAAAGCTATGCGCTGTCGTTCGACTACGGCCAACGCCATCGACAGGAACTTGCCGCGGCCGAACTCGTCGCGGCCCACCTCGGCGCCCACGCCCACCGCGTGGCCCGCATCGATCTTCGTGTCTTCGGCGGTTCGGCGCTGACGGACGAAATCGACGTTCCGAAGCACCGTAGCGCGGCCGAAATGGGCGAAGGGATCCCCATTACTTACGTCCCTGCGCGCAACACGATTTTCCTTTCGTTTGCCCTCGCGTGGGCAGAGGTCGTGCAGGCCGATAGCATCTTCATCGGTGTCAACGCCGTTGACTATTCCGGCTACCCGGACTGTCGCCCTGAGTTTATCCACGCCTTCGAATACATGGCTAATCTCGCTACGAAAACCGGCGTCGAGGGCCGCACGAACCTCACGGTCCGCACGCCGCTCATTGAACTCTCGAAGGCGGAGATCATCCACCTCGGGCTGGCCACAGGCGTCGACTTCGGCCTTACCCATAGTTGTTACGACCCCACGGCCGACGGCCGGCCCTGCGGCCAGTGCGATAGCTGCCTGCTCCGCGCCAAGGGTTTCCTCGAAGCCGGCGTTGCCGATCCGCTAGCGCCATGAAGATCGCCGAAATCTTTTACTCCCTGCAGGGCGAAGGCAGTCTGATCGGCGTACCGTCGGTTTTCGTCCGATCGAGCGGCTGCAATCTCCGCTGCTCCTGGTGCGATACGCCGTACACGTCGTGGCAGCCCGAGGGCGAAGAGATGTCAGTCGCCGAGATCCTGGCCCAGGTTTTCGCCTATCCTGCCCGCCACGCTGTGCTCACCGGTGGTGAGCCGATGATCCAGCCGCAACTCGCCGCGCTCTCCCACGCCCTTTGCGAAGCCGGTTGGCACATCACCATCGAAACCGCCGGCACTGTCGATGCCGGCGTCGCCTGCGACCTGATGAGCCTCAGCCCGAAACTCGCCAACTCCACGCCTGCCGGTGAATGGGCCATTCGCCACGAAAACTCCCGCATCAATGTGCCGGTGCTGCGATCCCTGATGGCGAAGTACGCCTACCAACTCAAGTTCGTTGTCGCCACCCCTGATGACCTCCCAGAGATCCGCACGCTCGTCGCCACGCTTGACGCCGATCCTGGCAACGTCATTCTGATGCCCGAGGGCCGCAACCCGGAACTGCTCCGCGAGCGCAGCCTATGGCTCGCTCCGCTTTGCCTCGAACATGGTTACCGTTTGAGTCCGCGTCTCCATGTAGACTTATGGGGCGACCGGCGCGGCGTATGAAAGACGGCCACTTCCTCTACGACACCCACACCCATATCGGCTGCGCCCGCCACAGCGGCCGCCGCCAGACGGCGGACCAACTTCTACGCGAAATGGACCGATGCGGCGTAGATAAATCCGTCGTCATCCCGTTCCCGGTTGTCGAGGACTTCACCGCCGCGCACGAAGAGATCGGCTCCGCCGTAGCCGCTTATCCAGACCGTCTCGTTGGCGCCGCCTGCCTTACACCTTTCGTTCCGGAACAGACCTTTCGCGATGAAGTCCGCCGCTGCCGCGAGGTTCATGGCTTCCGGGCACTGAAGTTCCAACCGCAGTATCAGGGCCTGAACACGCTCTCCGAACGCAGCAACTTTCTCTTTGAAACGGCGCTCGAAAACCAGATGGCGCTGATCGCTCATACGGGCTCTGGAATCCCCCACGCGCTCCCGTCGGTCTTCATGTTCGCCGCCCGCCGCTACCCTGAACTTAAGATCGTGCTTGCCCACTGCGGCGGAGGCGGCCTGCTCCTCGCCGACGCCATCGTCGCCGCGTCCTTCTGTCCGAACATCTACCTCGATCTTTCGACTCTGATGCCGAACCACATTTTCGAGGTCCTGCAGCACATCCCCGCCCACCGTCTGATGGCCGGCTCGGACCTGATCGAGAACACGGACATTGAAATGCGAAAGCTGCTTCTGCTCGACGTGCCCGCCGAACAGAAGCAGCAAATGCTTTCTGAAACTGCCTTTACCGTCTTTGGCTAAACCGGCACGCCCAAGTCGGCCGCGCCGAGCGGCGACATGACTGCCTCGCTTGCATAGCGCGCGATCATCTCGCACGCCAATTGCGCCCGCCGCACCCGCTCCCGGCACAGCAACAGTACGGTGCTGTCCAAGTGCGTCCCACTCGGGTAAACATCCGGCGAATTTCGCAGACCGAACTTGAGATAGATCGGCGCCGCCACGCGAATCAACTCGGCCACTTCGTAGTGCCGGATAAAGCCGCCGATCGTGTCGGGCGCTTCGACATAAAAATCAATCGGCTTTGTGATCGCCGCGCGGATGCTGGCAATCTGCGGCAGCGATAGGTCCGAAGGAATGTTGATCGTGTCGGCCCCATGCTGTTCCAATATGCGCGCGCTCGCCGGATTCGCCGGAGCGATCATGACGGAGGTCTTGATGATGAGATTCGCCGGCAACTGCCCCTTCGCCCGCATGTTTGAGATCACGTCCAAGGTGCCGATGTCGCTCACCAGGATGCTGCGCAACCCGGCGTCGACCCCGCGCCGCACATCTTCCAAACTCTGCACCAACTGGTTAGCCCCGCGTGCGGCCAGCGCAAAGGCCTTGCCCGTCGGCGACACGCTCTGGGCCCCGACGTCCCAGCCAGCCCGCGGCCCCAGGAACAAGTTCACCTCGACACGCGCCTGCCTGCCGATGGCCAGCATCTCGCGGAGTTCCGAGTTGGTCAGCAGCATGATGCCGCTTCCTTGCGAAACTCGATGCACCGGCACATCCCGCATCCGCGCCTCATCGAGCACGGCGGTGAGCGCCTTGGGGCCTTCGGTCGAAGGAATCTCAATCCGGTACTCGCCACCGTCTGGAAACCGGAGCAGGGAAGTGGGCGCCAGGGCCGGATCCTCCGCGGGCAAACCTTGGGCCAGCAGTGCTTCTTTACTCTGTTGCATAGGACTCCACAATTGATAAACCGTCATGAGCGACGGGTGCGTAATGGACTTCTGCCGAATGGCCATGCAGCGCGAAGATCTGCCGGACCAGATCACAAACCTCTTCGCTGCCGCGTTCAAAAAATACCAGAATCGATGGTCCCGCGCCCGAAAGCGCGCAACCCAGCAACCCCGGCGCCCGTAGTTTCAACATCTCCTCGAGACCCGGCACCAACTTCGCCCGGTAGGGCTGATGCAGCCGGTCTTCGAGCGCCGCCGGAAATGCCGAGACGTTGCCCGTGGCCAACGCCGCGATCAGCAGCGAACTCCGTTGCACGTTGAAGATGCAGTCGGCTTTCGAATAGCTCTCCGGCAACGCTGCCCGTGCTTCCTTCGTGGGCAATACGAAATCCGGCACCACGACGGCCACGCCAAAACGCGCCGGAATCTCCAGGCGCACCGCCCGCGCAACCCCGTGGCCGTCAATCGCACTAGCCACAATCGAACCCAATACACAAGCCGCTACATTGTCCGGATGGCCTTCGAGTCGGGCCGCCTCATCCAGAATCCGGGTGATCGGCCATCGCAAGCCCAGCATCCGGTCAGCGATCACAACCCCCGCCGTTAGAGCCGCGGCGCTGGAGCCAAGGCCCTTTCCCAATGGAATATCGTTTTCAATTTCGAGGGCCACCGGTGACAGTTCCTGGCCCAGGTCCGCGGCCACTTGCAGCGCCGTCTGCCAGATGAAGTTGTCCTCGCCCATTGAAATCTCCGCGGCGTCGCGGCCCCGCACCGTAATCGAAAGCGCGTCCGCCGGAGCAAACCGGCAGGTCAGGTAGAGACCAAATGCTAAGCCAAGGGCGTCAAAACCGGGTCCGAGATTAGCGCTCGAAGCCGGCACCCGCACCGTCCACATCGGGTTAGCTAATCACCACGCGGCGTTCTTCGCGGCAGGATTGATACACGCTCAGCACAAGCTGCAGCGCCTTCAGTCCCTCTTCGCCCGACACCGTCGGCAGCGTGCCGTTCTGGCAGGCTTCGCCGAAGTCCCGGAACTGCCGTTCGAGCGGAGTCAGCGGAATCGCCATCGGGTCGGATGCCCCCGAACTGATCTTGGACTCCACCGGTGCCGGATCGCCGAAATCGTCGCGCACATCCCACGTCGTCAACTTGTCGCCGGTCATCACCGCCGTACCCTTGGTGCCATGCAACTCTACGCGGTCCGAATAGCCGGGCCAGATGGCGGTCGAGGCCTGAATCACGCCCGTCGCTCCGCTCTCAAATCGGAGCAGCGCATTCACCACGTCCTCAGATTCAATCTGATGCATCGCGCCCAACTGCCACGCTCCCACCACATCCTTCACTCCGCCGGCCAGCGCCAGCAGAATGTCCACCTGATGAATGCCTTGATTGATCAGCGCGCCGCCGCCTTCTACATCCCACGAACCCTTAATCGGGCGCGAATAGTACTCTGGCGAACGATACCACTTCACATAAGCATCGGCCTGCAGAATCTTGCCCAGCCGCTCGTCCGCAATGGCTTTCTGGAGGAACAAAGTCGAATCGTCAAACCGGTGCTGGCTCACCACGCCCAGAGTTATGCCCGCCTCTTTCGCTACCGAAATCATCCGCTGCGCCGTCTCGATGCTCAGCGCCATCGGCTTCTGCACCAACACATGCTTTTTGGCCTGGGCACACAGTTCCACTGCCTGCAGCCGGAAACTCGGGAACGTGCACACGTCGACGTAGTCCACCTCCGGGTGGCGGCAAACGTCCTCATAGTTGCGGACGAATTCGGCGCCGTTGGCGGCGGCGAACGCCTGGCCGCGCTCTTCGTTGCCGTTCGAGCAAACCGTGATTTTGTAACCGATCGCCTTGTAGGCGCGCGCGTGCATGTTGGCGATGGCGCCAGTTCCGATAATCCCTACTCGCAATGCATTCTCCTTAAACGCCCTAGTTTATCGTACCGGCGGCAGACAAAGATTTACATCCATCAGGACCGACAATACCCCCGCCGGAGCCGTCTACACCGATATGGGCAACCAAATCGAGAAAGGTGCACCGCTGCGGATGGGAATTAACTTCCGGCTGCACTACGGCTGGGACTTCGGCACCTCGTCCGGCGCCCCTCTGGGCCTCGAGGCACCGGACCGCGCCGCCCTGCTCGACGCCGACTTCGCCATCCTCGCCGCCGCCGGCTGCCGTATCATCCGTTGGTTCGTTTTCTGTGATGGCCGCAATGGCATTCGCTTCACGGGAGAGCGGCCGGCGGGTCTTGACTCTTGCATCGCCCCGGCCCTGCGCGTGGCCCTCGATACCGCGGCCCGTCACGGCATTTCCATCTTGTTCGTCCTGCTCGATCATACGCTTTCGTTCAGTCCCGAGGGCATCCCCGGAACCAGCATGGTGAAGCAAGGCCACGGCCGCCTGCTCCGTCATCCCGATCTCTTCGAAGCCCTCGTGGGCAACGTATTCGCGCCCTTCTGGGATCTTGTTGGCAACCACCCGAACGTCCTCGGCTACGAACTCGTCAACGAGCCCGAGATGATCATGCAACGGCGAGAACACTGGTATGCCGAACCCTCCGGCGTTGGTTGCCCCTCGGTGCCTGACGAACATCAACTCAACTTTGCCGAAATGGCCGATCGACTGGAACGAACCCGCGAGGCCGTTCACCGCTCCACCAACGCCCAGTTTTCTATCGGCAGTATGACCGCGCGGTGGATGGGCCGCTGGGCCAACGCGCTCGACCCCGACCGCGACTTTCTCACGTTCCACTACTACGGCGACGAGTACGATTTTGTCCGCGTGCTCGAAGAGCGAGTCGCGCCCTATACGGACCAACTACCGGTCGGCATTGGCGAGTTCTATCCCCAAGGCGCGCGGGTTGTCCCCTCGGGTCATGGTGGCTGGCCGGACATCTCAGCCGCCGATTTCCTTCGCCATGCGGCATCGTTCCATCTTCAATTGGCCATGCCCTGGGTTTGGCGACCGGGCCCGCGTGACCCCGGTGAAGTCCCGTTGGCAGAATGCCGCGCGGCGCTCCGTGAACTGGAGCATAATGTCAGGCATGAACGCTCCGCGCTTGTGCATGCATCGTAGAAGATTTCTCGGTACTCTGGCCGCCGGACCCTTGGCGATTTCTTCCTGCGTCTCGTCAAAGACGGAACTCAGCAAACTGGGAATACCGGGGCTGTTCAAAGGCCGCGTCGTATCCGTCGAGCACGGAGGCTCTATCATCAGCGGCGCCTACCAGGCGGAACCGGTGCGCGAGATGATGCAACGCGGTATGGTTGGCCTCACCGGCGCCGACGATTGGCAGAGTGCGTGGAAGCTGTTTTTTCAACCCGGCGACGTCGTCGGCATCAAGCTCAATCCCGTCGGCCGGCCGCATGTGATCTCTGCGCCTGAGGTAGTCCGCGAGATCATCGCGAGCCTCACGGCCATCGGCATCCCGGCCCAGGATATTGTCTGCTACGACCGCTACCGCGCCGAGTTCCTGCAAGCGGGCTTCGACAAGTGGCTTCCCGAGAAGGTCCGCTGGACCCACGCCGCCGAGAAGTATGAGGAGTTGCAGCAAGCCATCGAAGGCTATGACCCCGATCACTACATGGAGATGGCGCTCGTCCTGCCGGGTCAGGATCCGGCTTCGCTTACGGCCCGCCGTTCCTATGCCTCCCGCTTCATCACCAAGGACGTCAACAAGCTCATCAACCTCTGCCTGCTCAAGGATCATCAATCGGCTGGCATCACGATGGCGCTGAAGAACCTTTCGCACGGTCTCGTGAATAACGTCAATCGCAGCCATGCAACTACCACCCTGAACGCCTGCAACGCCTTCATTCCGTCCTCGGTCTCCATCCCGGTCATCCGCAACAAAACGGTGCTGAACATCATGGACGGCATTAAGGGCCTTTATCACGGCGGTCCCGGCGCCAAGCCCCAGTTTGTCTGGGAACACAAGAAGATGTATTTCGCGACAGATCCGGTGGCCATGGATCATGTCGGCTGGCGCGTGCTTGATGAAAAACGGGTCGCGGTTGGTATGAAGAAGCTGGTCGAAGATATTCCGGACCAGTTCAGCCACTACACCCATCGACAGCCGGAGCATGTCGAAATCGCCGGTGCCTTGGGCCTCGGCGAGTGGGATTGGGCAAAAATCGACCGCCGCGAGATACGTTTAGGGTAAGGTATTTGGTATTCTATCTCTTGAGCCCGTGAGTCGGTAGCTCAGTTGGTAGAGCATCGCACTTTTAATGCGGTGGTCGCGGGTTCGAGCCCCGCCCGACTCACCATTACAGAATCTTACCCGTCGGCTAACTTGGCAATCTCCGTCTCCAGGTGCAGAACGGCCTCCGCCAGCATTGCTTTATGCCGCGGATGGCGCGCCGCGGCCAAGTCCCGTTTTGCCGCCGTCAACGATAGCTCCAGGCTCTGCCGCCGTCGCTCCTGTTCCGTCGGGGGCGGAGAAGGCCGTTCGCGCGATTCGCGCTCAGCCTGCTGCGATTCTACGTCCTTACTTTCCCAGCCTCTGGACATACTCTATTTTTGCTCTCGCACCACCCGAAAGCCAATTTCAGGGAACTTCGACTCCGGTGCGTCGGCAAACCGCCAGGTCACCGAGAGGTTCATCGGCTGCGAATCAAAATTTCCCCCACGCACAATCTTCGCTTGTCCCGTCTTCGGGCCTTTGGGGTCCACGCCCGGCGAGCTCTTGTAATAGTCTACATCCAGCCAATCCGCCGTCCACTCCGACACGTTGCCCAGCATGTCGTACAGCCCGAGCGCATTCGGAATCCGCGTGGCAATCTCCTTAGCCACTTGTCCGCTGTTGGACTGATGCCAAACCATATCGTCGATGTTCCGCGGACGGTCGTCCGGAGAGTTCGCCCGCGCCGCATACTCCCATTCCGCCTCCGTCGGCAGACGGTAACGGAACCCATCGTTCAACGCGTTCAACTTCGCCAGAAATCCTTGCACCTCATTCCAAGAAACCTTCGCCTTCGGTAAATTTGTTCCCGTTGCCTTTCCGGTCATCACGGCGTTCCACTGCTTCTCGGTCACCTCGGTCCGCCCAATCTGAAACGGCTTCGTCAGTTGGACCAGGTGCCGCGGCTTCTGGTCGTCGGTATCCACATCCGAACCCATGAAGAACTGCGCCGCCGGAATCTGGGCAAACTCCATCGGCAACCCGTCCACGACCAGCGATAGCGAAGGAGCGGCCGCCGGAGCCGTAGTCGGAGGCGCCGCCAGCGAGACTGGCGCGGTTTCGAGCGCTGGCGTTGCCGCCGTCTCCAGTGGGGCCGCTGGCGGAGGCGGCTCCACCCCCTGGGTAACCGTGTCCTGCGTCTTCCCGATCATGCCCAACACTGCTACGACGACCACGACGGCGATCGGAATCAGGATGAGTGCCTTCTTCTTCATCGTGCTCGCATCGTCTGGTTTCACGATTGTCGTCGCCAGCGCGTCCACGAAATCGACGCAACGCGGAAAGCGGGACGCTGGGAGCTTGGCCGTCGCCCGTTCGAGCGCGGCCTGCATTACCGGAGAAACCAGCGGATTGAACGTCGAGGCCGGAGTCGGCATCTCGTGGATGATCTTGTACGACAACGCAATCCACGAATCGGCCTGAAACGGCATCTCGCCGGTGAACAGTTGATACGCCACCACACCCAACGAAAACTGGTCCGCCCGCCCGTCCACGGCCTCGCCCCGGATCTGCTCCGGCGCCATGTATCCCAGCGTGCCCACCGTAGTGCCGAACCCGGCTTGCGTCTCTGTCGCCCCCGCCGCCATGCGCCGCGCAATCCCAAAGTCGGTAATTTTGATGTTGCCCATCTCATCCAGCAGCATGTTCCCCGGCTTGATGTCCCGATGCACAATCCCCTCGGCGTGCGCGGCGTCCAGCGCCGAAGCCGCCTGCCGGAGCACTTGGACAATCATCGGAATATTATGCTTCTCCCCAGCGACGATCATCGCCTCCAGCATGGCGCCCCGCACGTATTCCATCACGATGTACGCCCGGTCTTCTATCCGGAAAAAGTCGTAAACCTGCACGATGTTCGGGTGCCGCAACTGCGCCGCGCTCCGCGCTTCCCGCGACAGCCGCTCTTCGAGACTCGCCCGTTCCGCCTCGTTCACACCCTCCAGGCGAACACTCTTGATCGCGACCTCGCGGTCCAATGTCGGGTCGTACGCACGGTAGACAACGCCCATGCCTCCCCGGCCCAACTCACCCCGCAGCTCATACCGGCCTAAGCTTTCCATCGCAACAGGATAGCGCGTGCGCTAAGCTACCGAAATGCCCTCCCTCCTTCAAACCAACACCCGCACCTGGGCCGAAGTTGAGCAACTGCTCGCCTCCGGCGATGTTCAGGGGAAACTCGCGAAGGACGACCTGCCCACCCCCGCCCTCTGCGTTGATCTCGACGCTCTCACCGGGAACATTCAGAAAATGGCCGCGTACGCCCGTCAGAACGGTCGCGCCCTCCGGCCCCACGGCAAATCTCACAAGTGCTCCGAAATTGCCCGCCTGACTCTCCAGGCCGGAGCCGCCGGAGCCTGCACCGCCAAGCTCAGTGAGGCCGAAGCCTTCGCCGCCGCCGGCATCGAAAGCATCCTGGTCACCACCCCGATGGTCGGTCGCCATCGCGTTGAACGCGCCGTCCGCCTAGCCAGTCGCATCTCCGATCTCATCCTCGTCCTCGACCACGCTCAAAACGCCGACGACCTCAACGCCGCTGCCGATGCCGCCCACGTCCAACTCACCGTCGCCCTCGATCTCAACGTCACCGACCGCACTGGCGTGGCCCCCGGCGCCGACGCCGTCGCTCTCGCCGAACACGTCGCCCGGCTCCCCCATCTCCGTTTGAAAGGCATCCAGGCCTACGCCGGCCACTCCTCCCACGTCGTCGGATTCGCCGAACGCGCCGCTTCCAGCCACGAGGCCATGGCCCCCGCCGTAGCCACCCGTCGAGCCCTTGAAGCCAAGGGCATCCCCTGTCCCTGGCTCTCCGGGGCCTCCACTGGCACCTACAACATTGACGGCGAAATGGACGGCGTCACCGAACTTCAACCCGGATCCTATCTCTTTATGGATCTCGACTACGATGGCATCGGAAGCCTCACCGGCGACCGCTTCGACGATTTCGCCAACTCCCTCACGGTTCTCTCCACCGTCTACAGTCTGCCCGGCCGCGATCAAGCCATCCTCGACGCCGGCCTAAAGGCCTTCGCGACCGATAAGCCTTTCCCTCCTGTTGTTAAGGGCTTAGACGGCGCCATTTACTCCTTCGCCGGCGATGAACACGGCCGCCTCGATGTACGCCGGGCATCGCTGCCTGTCGCCCTCGGCGACCGCCTCGAACTCGTCATCCCCCATTGCGATCCCACAGTCAATCTCTACGACCGCATCTTCGCCACCCGCGGCCAGCAGGTGGAAGCAGTCTGGCGCATCGACGCCCGTGGCATGAGCGCATAGGGTCGATAGAGGCTTTTTATTTGACACTTTCGTGACGCGTTTCCTATCCTTAGGTTTCACTCCTCAAAGGTCCATGCCCTACCTTTGTTGGGTTCGCCAGCGCTGGCACCCCTCCCACGACGGAGCATCAAATCCTATCCCTTGGAGCATCCGTCATGCATCGTATTTTGTTGGGTTTGGGGCTAGTACTGCCCCTCTTCGCACAGACAAGTTCACTGTCCGGAGTGATTAGGGACAATCAATCCGGCGTCATCTCCGGCGCTGTTGTCTCATTGACCAACGTCGATACTTCGACCCCACGTAAGACCGTCAGCAGCGCTACTGGTGACTATGTCTTCAACTCGATTCCTCCGGGCAACTATACGCTCGAAACCCAAGTGCCAGGCTTTCGCACCTCGACCCAGCAGGTCCGTCTCCAGGTAAACGTTCCGCTCACCGTAAATGTTCAACTTGAAGTTGGGCAAGTTACCGAGACCATCAACGTCATGGGTGAATCGACCGTCGTCAACACCCAGAACGCCACCCTCGGTAACGCTTTTACGGAAACTCAGGTTCGCCAACTCCCGCTCCAGACGCGCAACGTCGTCGAACTGTTGAGCCTTCAGCCCGGCGTAACCTCCACCGGTGAAGTCATCGGCGCCCGCCGCGACCAGAACAACATTACTCTCGACGGTGTCGACGTGAACGACAACCAGTCGGCCGGCACTAATTCCACCGATCGCGGCTTCTTCGCCGCCGTCCCCGTCCCGCTCGATTCCGTCCAGGAGTTCCGCGTCACCATCGCCGGTCAGGGCGCTGACCAGGGCCGCTCTTCCGGCGGTCAGGTCTCCCTCGTCACCAAATCCGGCTCCAATCAGTGGCACGGTTCGCTCTACGAATTCCACCGCAATAAATCCACCGCCGCTAACGACTGGTTCTCCAACCGCGCCGGCCTCAAACGCGAAAACCTCATCCGCAATCAGTACGGCGCCTCCTTCGGCGGCCGCATCGTTCGCGATCGCGCCTTCTTCTTCGTCAATTGGGAAGATCGCAAGGACCGCTCCGCCTCCGCCCAACTCCGGACCGTCCCCACTGAATCCCTGAAAGAAGGCATCGTCACCTTCCGTACGAATTCAGGCGGGATCCAAACCTTGAGCCCAGCCGAAAGCCGGATCGTCGATCCTCTCGGCATCGGCATTACGCCCGCGATGCTCACCCTGCTGAAGTCCTACCCGGCTTCGAACGACCTCCAGGCCGGTGGGGACCGCGGCCTCAACTTCGGCGGCTACCGCTTCAACGCCCCGCTTACCCGCAACGATCGCGCCTACGTCGCCAAGATGGACTTCAACCTCGATAAAGAGGCCCGTCACACCTTGATGATTCGCGGCACCCTGGCCGGCAACTCTCGCGATCAAGTCCTTGCCCAGTTCCCTGGCCAGGACGCCGCTGCCAAGAATTTGGACAACTCGAAAGGTCTCTCGACCCGCTACACCGCCGTCATCTCTCCCAATCTGGTCAACGTGTTCACCTTCGGCTACACCCGTCTCGGTATCGCCCAATCCGGTAACGGTAGCCCGTCTCTCTCCTTTGGCGGCGTCTCCAGCATAGAGAACTTCACTCGCGGCTTCGGGCGCATCATCCCCACCGCAAACTTCGTCAACGACCAGACCTGGACGAAAGGGAAACACACCGTGCAATACGGCGTGAATTTCCGCTTCATTCAGAATGATCGGAACTCCTTCGCCACCTCGTTTCCCAGCTATTCCTTCGGCCGGAACACTCTCCGCGGCCTCGGCGCCGACATGCAGGACTCCGTCAACGCCTACATTCGCCAGCGCAGTGGCAACTCCGCCCTGTCGATCTCGGAAGCGCTTCAGGTCGTCAACGCTTACGGCAACCTCTTCGGCATTGTCAATTCCTACAGCGGCACCTACAACTTCGGTATCGACGGCCAGGCAGTTCCCTTTGGACAGCCCATCCAGCGCGGCTTCTCCACTCGCGAACTCGACTTCTACATTCAGGACACGTATAAGGTCCGCCGCGACCTCACCCTCACCTACGGCCTCCGGTACTCCATCTTCACTCCGCCCTACGAAGTCAACGGCGTGCAGGTCGTCCCCACCGTGCCCCTGCAGAATCTGTTCGCCGATCGTGTCGGCGGTTCGGCCCTCGGCATCCCCAACCACGCCCTGCCCACCGCGCGGGTCACCTACGCTCCTGGCGGTCCGGTCAACAATGGCCCCGGCTGGTTCGGCTACGACAAGAACAACTTCGCCCCTCGCATGAACGTCGCCTGGGCCCCTGAGTTTAACGGCACTGCCGGCAAGCTCTTCGGTAAAGGCAGCGTCATTCGCTTCGGCGGCGCCATGCTCTATGATCGCTACGGCTCGGACATGATCGTGAACTTTGACCAGTCCGGTTCGCCCGGCCTCGCCAGCTCGGTAACCCAGCCCCGCAACACCAACTTCTCGGACTCCTTCCGGTACAACGGCGGCGGTCTGCCCGCTCTGCCGCCGCCGCCGCCCGCCGGCTTGCCCTTCACCCCGCCCACGGTCGTCGGCGGCTTCGGCTCCTTCACTGGGGTCTCCTCCGACTTGGTTGCCCCGTACTCGGTGCTCCTCAACGCGACCTACGCCCGCAACCTTCCCGGCAAGATGATGGTGGAAGTTGGGTATGTCGGCCGCCTCTCGCGCAAGGGCCTCGTTCAACAGGACTTCTTCCAGCCGCTCACTGAATACCGCGACCCCAAGTCCGGCACCACGTGGGCCGAAGCCTCCGGCATTCTTCGTGATCGCTTTGAATCCGGCATCACCCCCGCCCAGGTTCGCGCCAACCCGGCTATCCTCGGCACCGTGCCGTTCTTCGAGAACATGTTCCCCGGCGCCGCCAACCGGACCTTTGCCGGCTCGGCCACCGCGAACTACTTCTTCACGAATTACAGCACCTATGCCGGCAGCGACCTCGATACTCTCAACGACATGGACCGCGAGCGCCTCCCGAACGGCTCCTGCATCTCCGTCACGGGTTGCAACACTTTCTTCGCACTTCAGAACGCGGGTCTCCGCGCTTGGGTCAACGCTGCCAACGCCAGCTATCACGGTGGCCAGCTCGTCTTCCGCCGCCCCGTCACCAACGGTTGGGGTTTTGATTTCAACTACACGCTGTCTCACTCGCTCGACATCGTTTCGGCGGCTGAATCCGGAGCCGGTGGTGGCGGCGCCGTCATCCAGAATTCGTTTGATCCCCGCGCCTCCTACGCCTCCTCCGACTTCGATATCCGCCACAACATCACGGCGAACAGCGTCGTCGAGCTTCCCTTCGGCAAAGGCAAGACGTTCTTGAACTCGGCCCCCGGCTGGGTCAACCAGTTCGTCGGCGGTTGGCAGGTCAGTGCGCTCACCCGCTACCGGTCTGGTCTCCCGCTCAATATCTCCACTGGCGGTATTTACCCGACCAACTACCTCAGCAGCTCCATCGCCATCCTGAAGCCCGGCGCTTCGTTCCCGGAAACTGGAACCGGCTTCGACCAGAACGGCAACCCGAGCATGTTCCGAAACACCAACGCTGTC
>JBBQRA010000019.1:0-41851 GCA_038215275.1 Bryobacterales bacterium
CGTTCCACACCACCTTCGGACCAGCGGCGGGCCACTGCTTCAGCAGACCCGTTTCGGCTGACTTTCCATCGCGGGCCAACCCTCGCCACTGCGGCCATTCGGCGGCACTGGCGACGGCGGCGGACGAGGCGGCAAGGAACAGACGGCGTGAGGTCATTTGGTAATCCCCTGGATCATCTGTTTGAATGCGGCTTCGTGAAGGACAATGACTTTTTCGGGTGCGGTGAACTTGAAAAAGACGCTGCCTTGGGGAGCTTCGACGATGGCGCCCAACATGCGGTAGCCCGGCTTCATGACCTTGTCCGGGGACATGGGAGAAGGGGACCAGGCGTAGGTGCCGGAGAGATCGAGGTAGGTAACCTTGTGGCCGGCGACAGAACCAGTGCTGCGTTTCGTCTGGCCGTTCTTGGTCGGGAACTGCCCCTCCCAGCGGGTGATGTTGGCTTCGACGTCACCGCCCTGGCCGGGGCCAAAGTAGAAGACCGCACATTCGCCTGCTTCGGGGGTGCCGGGAACGGTATAGGTGGCTGCGCGCATGGGCCGTTCCGGCAGGGCCTTCCAAGCGGCTGGCACTTTCCAGGTGAGCCCGGAGGCACCATCCGCGAGGAGCAGAACTGGGAGGAAGAGAGAGGAAAGGAGAAAACGGTGCATACTGTTAGCTTATCGCTAGCGGAAGCCGAAGGCTCCCATCGGAATGCCGAGTTGGCGCGGGTCGCCGTTCGAGGCCCGGAACGGAGGGGTGACGAGGAACTCCACCTTTGCGGTACCAGCGGGGGCGGGGATAAGCGGATAGCGGACGGTTTGCCAGCCTTGCCGGGTAAACGTGTGGCGACCGAGCGTCTCGCCGTTCAGCTTGGTTTCGAGGGTGACGGAGCCGATCTCGCGAATGTAGTCCGGCCCGATGTTCAGATTTATTTCGAAGGCACTGGCGCTGGCGGGGCGATGAAGGCGGGCAGTGGCGACAGGGTGGGTCCAGCGGAAAGCGCCATCGCGAGCGTGCCATCCGGTCTCAAGTTGCCACAGCGGGGCGAGGCGCGACATCTCGATCCACGAGGCGTCCGGCTGGCCCGTTACCCGAGCCAGGGAGTAGAGGCGCTGGGTGGGCCGGTCCCAGGAAAGGAGCGCGAGGGGAGCATCCCCGGCGGGCCGGTCGTCGGCCGGGAACGCTTTCAGTTCGTTGGTCGAAAAAGCAAGGCGCAGGGCGCCGGTCACGCCCCACCATTGCAGGTGCGGCGGATAGCCATCGATAAGAAAGGTGCGGAGGCCGGGCTGTTCGCGAGCAAAGTCCCGCATGGCGGTGAAGTAGGCGCGGTTCTCGTCGGCCTCGAAGAGCAGGGTGGAGCGGATGGGTCGAAGCTGCGCGTAGTTGATGGCGAGCCATACGGCCAAGGGCGGCGCTACCCAGCGCCAGGAGAGTCGCTCCGCGGCAGCGGCGAGCGAGACCGCCAAGCCGGCGAGCGGGAGGTAGAGATAGGCGGGCAGGGTGCGGTTGGGCACGATGAACATCGGCGCGAGAAAGAGCACGAAGGCCGCCAAGCCCCAGTTCACTCGCCTATCGCGGCAGAAAAGGGGGATGGCGAGCAGAGCGAAGCCGGCGTGCGGGAGCAGCAGTATTTTCGAGGCGTAGAAATCGACCGCTTGCGCGAAGGAAGCGGGGGTGAGCCGTAGACCGTAGTCCCCTTCCCTACCCCCTTGCACCAGGAGTGCTTGCACGCCGAACAGGAACGAGACGGCGAAGAACGGCGCCAACTGCTTGTACCGCCGCTGGCCCAGCCAGTGTTCATAGGCCAGTAGCACGACGGGCAAACCGATGGCCAACTCCTTCGATTTATACGCACACCAAAAGAGCAGCAGCGGCTGCCACCATGGCCGCCCCGCGACCCACGCCCAGAGCGACGCAAGGCAGAACGTGGCGCAGAGGACGTCGTAGAGGAACATCGGCTTCCAGTACGCGTCGAGACACGCCACATGAAACGCGAACAGGCAGATGCCGCACAGGCGGGGCGCCCAGGCAAAGCCGAGCCTGGCCAACAGGCCCCACAGGAGCACCAGATTCAAAACGTGCAGCAGTTGCGTGACCAGCACGTACCAGCGGAATTCGAACCCGGCCCATTGATACAAGCCCGAAAGGAGGGCATGCGTCACGGGCCGGAAGTTGGTGGGGTAGAAGGCCGGAGAGAGGAAGCCGGTGAAGAAGGTCTCGGCGGGCGCCCACCGCATCCATGCGAACGAGTCCAGGTCGTCACCCGCGAAGTAACCCTTGTAGGCTCCTTTGTTCACCACCCAAAGGAGCCAGAGCAGGATCAGCCAAGCGGCCGGCGTACGGAATCTCATTCGGCGTGCAGGAAGTCAAAGTCGCAGCCGAGATGAGCCTGCGTGACGTGGGAAAGGAACAATTTGCCGTAGCCGCGGGTGTAGTGGGGCGGAGCCGGCTTCCAAGCCTTCAACCGCTCGGTAATCTCTTCATCCGAGAGATGCAGATGCAACTGCCGCGCCTCGACGTCGAGCGTGATGAGGTCGCCGGTTTGCACGATGGCGAGCGGACCGCCCACACCGGATTCCGGAGAAACGTGCAAGACGACCGTGCCAAAACTGGTACCGGACATCCGGGCATCCGAGATGCGGACGCAGTCAGAGACACCTTGCTCGAGCAGCACTTTCGGCATGGGGATGTGGCCCCATTCCGGGAAGCCGGGAGCGCCGTGCGGGCCGCCGCCTTTCATCACCAGGACCGTGTTGGCGTCAATCGGGAGGTCCATCGAGTCGATGGAATCGTGCATCTGCTGATAGGATTCGAAAACGTAGGCCGGGCCCGTGTGCTTGCAGAGGTGGGGGCTCGCCGCGGTCTGTTTGAACACGGCGCCGTTGGGCGAAAGGTTGCCGCGCAGAACGACCGTACCGCCTTCGGCGAAGATCGGATTGGCGGCGGCGCGGATGACGTCGTGGTTGTGATTCGGTGCGTGGGCGACGTTTTCGGCGATGGTCTTGCCGTTCACGGTCAGGGCGTCACCGTGCAACTGCGGAAGCAACTCGCGCATGACAGCGGGGACGCCACCGGCATAGAAGAAGTCCTCCATCATGAACTCGCCGGAGGGGCGGACATTGACGAGAAAGGGGGTCCGGCGCGAGATGGTATCGAAGTCGTCGAGGACGAGTTTGGTGGGGGTGCGGCCGGCGATGGCGAGCAGGTGGACGACGGCGTTGGTTGAGCCCCCGATGGCCATGTCGACAGTGATGGCGTTTTCAAACGCTTCGCGGGTGAGGATGCGCGAGGGCTTCAGGCCTTCGGCGATCATTTCGACCATGCGGCGTCCGGCCATTTCCGCGAGCGCGAGGCGACGCGAATCCGGCGCGGGAATGGCGGCCGAACCGGGAAGCGACATGCCGAGGGCTTCGGCGATGATGGCCATGGTGGAGGCGGTGCCCATCACGGTGCAATGGCCGGAGGAGCGTACCATGCAGCCTTCGATCTCTTCGAGTTCTTCGGGCGAAACCTGGCCGGTGCGGAAGAGGTCAAAGATCTTGCGGCCATCGGTTCCCTGCCCGATGATGCGGCCTTTGTAGTTGCCTGACAGTGACGGGCCGCCGGTGAAAATAAGCGCCGGCACGTCGGCCGAGGCGGCGCCCATGAGCATGGCTGGAGTCGTCTTGTCGCAACCGCAGAGCATCACAACGCCGTCGACGGGGTTGGCGCGGACGGACTCTTCGACGTCCATCGCCATGAGGTTACGGAAGAGCATCGTCGTCGGCTTCATGTATTGTTCGCCTAGCGAGATGACGGGAAACTCGAGGGGGAAGCCTCCGGCCGCCCACACGCCGCGTTTGACGGCGTCAGCGACCTGGCGCAGATGGGCATTGCAGTTATTCAGCTCGCTGAATGAATTGCAGATGCCGACGACGGGCTTGCCGTGGAAGGCTTGGCGGGAGATGCCGAGGGCGCGGATATTCGCGCGACGGGAGAAATTGTAGTACTCCTTGCCGTTGAACCAGGAGTAGCTACGGAGCTTCGTGGGATCCATGAAGAGACTATTGTGTCGTATTCGCGAGACCAATGGTTTGCGGTTGGCATTGGGATCAAGAAGGGGCAAGCGTGCGTTGGAGCGTACCCCTGGCGTACATCGGCGCCTACGTGAAAAGGTATGTAACCGCCGCCTGAAGGCGGGTGGGGTTAACTAGCGCCTTAAAATCGCAGGGCCGGGCTGTGTGCCCTTCGTGCACCAAGCCACCGGCGCTCCGCTCCTGTCCCGCTGGCGGAGAGGCGCCGCTGTCAAGAACCATGCCAGTGTCGCGGAGGGCACGTTTGGGTATGACAGGATGCAGAGCAAATTCGTGTCCTCGACAAGAACCTTGGCAAGCCAGTCGGAGAGCGCGTGATTGCATTCAATCATTCGAACCAGAACGCCTCGATTGAGAATAGGGGAAGAGCTGATATGTCGTCGGTTATTGCGGCAGTGGCGGGCCGGCTTTTCTGCGCCGCGAGCCTTTGAGTTCAACCGAATGTTTGTCCGCTCACGCTTCCGGTGGTGGGGGCCGGGTATGGCTTGGCGCTCGACGAATACAACAGTGCGCCCGGCAGGACCGTGCAGACCCTAGAAACTGGCTGGTTACCGCGACCTAAAGCCGATGTGGCGGGGCCACTGTCGCCACTCCGCCGCGGCGGTCACGAAAGAGCTGCCCGCGCCTCTGACGGAGTGCCGTCGCCTGCCGCTGAAAGCGACGCTATTCGACGGTGATTTTTGACCCGGTCTTTGGCTTCGGCTCCAGTTCCTGGATCGAGGTATCGATGAGGAGGCGGAGACCTTTTAGAAATTCAACGCCGGCCGTGCGGAAGTGATTCTGAATGGCTTCGGCGCTGCAGCCGCAGGAGTTGCTTTGGGCTTTTTCGTCGGTCATATGGTTAGTGTACCTTCTGGCCCGCAATCCAGGTTCCGTGGACAGTGCAGGCTTCATCGAGCAGGATAATGTCAGCGGCCTTACCGGGGCGGAGGCTGCCGAGTTCGTCATCTACGCCCAGGATTTCGGCAGGGGTGAGCGAGGCCATGCGAATCGCCTGCCAGAGCGGAACGCCGGTCGCGTCCCGGAACACGCGCACCATCTCGTTCATCGCGTAGACGCTCGAAGCGAGCGCCGTGCCATCCGGGATCCGCGCTTCCCGATCCTTCACCACGGCCACCATGCCGTGGCGCGGGCCGAACGTGTACTCGCCATCCGGCATACCTGCCCCCCGCATGGCATCCGAGATGATCGCCAATTTCTCATAGCCCTTGTTCCGCAGCGCGAGGATCATCATCTCTTTCGAGAGGTGTTTGCCATCGGTGATTAACTCGCTCGATAGCCTCTCTTCGAGATACACCGCTTCGACAATGCCGGCCGAACGGGGATTCGGCGTGCCGCGCCAGCGATTGCTCAGCGCATCCGTCATGGCGCAATAGAGGTGCGTGGCATGGGAGGCGCCCCAATCGAGGGCCTCGACGATTTCGTGATATAGCGCCTCACTGTGGCCCACGGATGGGATCGCGCCTTGGCGGCGCAGGGCTTCGACGAGAGGCCGGGCGCCGGGGAGTTCTGGCGCCAGCGTCATCGTGGCAATGGGACCGCGTTCGAGCAGCTCGCGCCATTCAGCCTCAATAGGATTCCGGACATGCTCCGGCAGGTGGCAGCCGCGCTTGGCCGGACACAAATATGGCCCTTCAATGTGCGCGCCGAGCGCGCGGCCGAAGCGGTCTCCGCGGCCGCGGTAGGCGTTGATGGCATCGAGGCACTCAAGAATCTCTTCGCGCTTGGCCGTGGCCGTGGTGGGACATAGCGCCGTGACGCCATGGCGCGCATGATAGGCGAAGACGCGATCGACGTCTTCGGACGTCGCGTCCATGAAGTCGCTGCCGTCGCCACCGTGGATATGGATGTCGATGAAACCGGGCGATACGGCCAAGCCGGTAGCGTCGATAATCGTCGAGCCGGGAGGGACATCGGACCACGGGCCGGCGTAGATGATCCGGCCGCCCTCAGTCAGCAAGAGGCTATCCGTGATCGGGCCAGAGTCGGTGATCAGGGTCCCGTGGACAAAGGCTAGGCGGTCAAGCAAGTGGTCGCATCTCCACCACGAGTGTACGATCTTCGAGGCGGGCGCGAGCAGGTTCAAGAGCGGCCATGGACGTCGGCAACCCGACATGACGGCGCAGGGTTCCAACTTCGACGACAAGCTCGTCACCCTTTTTGAACAGGCCCACCTCGCCCTTCACGGCGAAGGGCAGGAGCAGTCGAACCTCGTTCTTGCTGAAGGTGTACGGACGCTCCGCGCGGGTGACGAGGGCGGGGTCTTCGTCAGTGCTATAGAGCACTTCGGCCAACCGGTCCAGCCTTTCGATGCCCATCACCTCTTCGTTAAACAGCGGCGCCTGCCGCAGCGGCACGGGTTCGAAGTAACCGGTCATTTCGCGGATGACCTCCGTCTGCGCCTCCCGCCAGCCGCGAAAGAAGCCATCGGCTTCGGGCGGCAGGACGCGATTCACGATGATGTTGTCGACCGTGAGGCCGTGCAGCGAGAAGTAGACGAAAGCCCGCTGCGTTTCGCGCATCACCATCCGCTCGGCGTTGGTAACGAGGCGGACGGAGGTGGACTGCGGGTCTTCGAGCAGCGTATCGATTCCTTCGATTTTGCCGAACAGTTCGAGGACGTTGGCGAAGTAGGAGTCGTTCGGCAATTCGACGGGCGAGAGCTTGTTGGCAATGGGACGGATGGCTTTCAGCACGTTCCGTTCGACCGTAAAGATGTGCTTCATGTACCACTCGAGCGTGGTCGGCATGGAAATGAAGCGCAGGCTCTCCGCCGTCGGCGCGCAGTCGAGGACGATGACGTCGTAGGTCTTGCCGCGGCGGTACTGATTGACGTACATCATGGCCGACAACTCCTCCATGCCGGGGAGGATGGCCATCTCTTCGGCCTCGACGTCCGAAAGGCCGGAGGTACGCAGAACGCTGGTGACATAGGAGGAGATCTCGCGCCAGTGGCGTTTGATTTCCAGTTGGATGTTCACCTCCTGCACGTCGAGGTTGGGCCGGACCGAATAGGGGTCGGCGGTCGCGGCGTCGAAGAGGCTGGTTTTGAGCGCGAACGAATCGGCGAGCGAATGGGCCGGATCGACGCTCATGACAAGAGTCTTGTAGCCAAGACGGGCGAGATGTAGGCCGGTGGCTGCAGCGACGGAGGTCTTGCCGACGCCGCCTTTACCGCTATATAGCAATATGCGCATGGGGAGAAATTACGATCTGCTGCGGACGGTGCCGAGGCCCCCGTCAACTCCAAAGGTCTGGCCTGTGATCCAAGCGTTGGCCGGATCGAGCAGGAATGCCATCATGTTGGCGATGTCGGACGCGGCGCCGAGGCGGCCGAGCGCGTGCATCGCCATCGAAGCCTTCGCCGCGGTTTCGTTGCCGGTGATGCGGGCGGTCAGCGGCGTCGCGGTGAGGCCCGGGGCGACGCAATTGACGCGGATATTTCGCGGCGCGTACGTTGCGGCGGCGGAAAGCGTCAACCCAATGATGCCTGCCTTGGCGGCGGCGATCGCCTCATGGTTCTGCAGGCCGAGGCGGCCGGCGGCGGAGGAGACGAGAACGATGCTGCCGCCAGTACTCATCATTGACTTGACGGCACCTCGGAGAACGTAAAAGGCACTATCGAGATTCGTCCTCAGGACGGAGGCCCATTCCTCATCCGTTGTGATGTGGGCAGGCTTCAACAGCAAGCTGCCGACACAATTAGCGACCCCGTCAATGGAGCCCGCTTGGGCAAAAGCGTCGGCGACTTCGGCCGGGACCGTGGCGTCGGCAAGCAGGGGAGGAGTACCGAGTTCACTCGCCAGAATCGCGAGTTTGTGAGGATCCCGGGCCGAAGCGAACACTCGGTGGCCCTGCGCCTGCAGCACCTTGCAGAGAGCGGAGCCGATGCCCCCGGTAGCTCCGAAGATTAAATAGGTCAACTGGTTCTCTCCTGGAGCGATGACAGCCTGGGCCTCGCCGAGTGCAGATGTTCGTCGTCCGGAGGCTCCATCCGGTTCAGGTTCTTGATCTGTAGCAGCATCCGGGGATTTTTAGCGAATTTGTCGCGGTGGCGCTGCAGGTATTGCCAGTACTTCGTCGTGAAGGGGCAGGCGTCCGCGCCTTCGCGCTTATCGGGGTCGAACTTGCAGCCGGAACAGTAGTTCGACATTTTGTCGATGTACTTGCCCGAAGCGACGTAGGGCTTGGAAGCCATTACGCCGCCGTCCGCATACTGGCTCATGCCGATCGTGTTCGGCAACTCCACCCATTCGACTGCGTCCACATAGACGGCGAGATACCACTCGTGTACCTGCTTGGGATCGATGCCGGCCAAAAGGCAATACAGGCCCGTGACCATTAGCCGTTGAATATGGTGGGCATACCCGTAGTCTAGAGTCTGCCGGAGCGTATGCTTTAGGCAGTTCATATCGGTCTTTCCAGTCCAGAACCACTTCGGCAGCGGCTCGCGAGCTCCCATTGCGTTGCGGTCGGCGTATTCTGGCATGTAGGTCCAATATACCCCCCGAACATACTCCCGCCAGCCGATCACCTGCCGGATAAAGCCTTCCGCCTGGGCGAGGGAAACGTGGCCATTCCGGTAGGCCGCCTCCGCCGCGGCGACCACCTTCCGGGGATCGAGCAGCTTGAGGTTCATCGCCGCGGAAAGGCGCGAATGATAGAGCCACGGCTCGTCCGTCCACATCGCATCCTGATACTGCCCAAAGTGCGGCAGACGATTCTCTATGAAATCGGCGAGGGCGGCTTCGGCCTGTTCCGTGGTGACCGGCCAATCGAAGTTGTCCAGCGATCCGGGATGTCGCGTGAAGCGGAAATTGACAAGCTCGAGGACGAACTTCGTGGTGCGATCCCGTTCAAACTGAAGCGGAGCGGACAGCTTGCCGGGGCCGGACTTGGGAAGAGTACCCCGGTTCTCGACATCGTAGTTCCAACGGCCTCCCGCGGGTTCGCCGCCATCCAGAAGTACGTTAAACTTCCGGCGCATCTCCCGGTAGAAAAACTCCATCCGGAGCTGCTTGCGCCCGTGAGCCCACCGCTTGAACTCCTCGACGGGACAGAAGAAGCTGCGATCCTCCCGGATCTCCAACGGAATCCCCGCCTTCTTTGCCGCTTGCAAAAGCTCCCCGCGGACCCTGTAGTCACCAGGTTCTGCCACGATCAGCTTGTCCGGCCGGAACTGTTCGCACGACTTGAGCAGTTCCTTCCGCAGGGAATGGGAGTTATTAAAGTCATCAAGCCGCCGGTAAACGACGCAGTGCCCCTTTTGGGTCAGCCGCTGCTCGAAGTGCCGCATCGCCGAAAGGAAGAGCGCAATCCGAGCCTTGTGAGACCAGACATGAGTCGACTCTTCGGCCGCCTCAGCCATCCACACAACGTCTTTGTTGCGATCATAACCGTCGAAAGCAGCGGAGTCGTCGTTCAGTTGATCGCCCAGAACGATGACGAGGTTTCGCATGTAGAGAAAGATGCAATGGAAGAGCGAAAAGCGATAAAGTTTTCACGTGGCTACCATTCTTCGCTGGGGGGTCCTCAGCACTTCTAAGTTCTTTTTAACCAAAGTCCTACCGGCGCTAGCGAACTGCCGGACAGCCCGTCTGGAGGCCATCGGATCGCCGCAGGTGGAAAAGGCGGGAGCCCTCGGAATCCCAAAGGTTTTCGACGCCTACGCTGGTGTGCTGGCCGACCCCGCGATCGACGCCGTCTACATCCCACTGCCGAATCACCTGCACGTGGAATGGGCGGTGGCTGCCGCGCGCGCCGGCAAGCACGTGCTTTGCGAAAAGCCGATCGCGCTGACCGTGGCGGAGGCAGAACACTTGGCAGCGGTACAGCTGGAGACCGGGGTACAGATCGGGGAAGCGTTCATGGTGGCGACGCATCCGCAGTGGTTGCAGGTGCGGGAGTGGGTGAGGCAGGGAAAGATCGGGCAATTACGGGCCATTCAGGGCTTTTTCAGCTACACCAACGTCGATCCGAATAACATCCGGAACAAGGTTGAGGCGGGCGGCGGCGCATTGATGGACATTGGCTGCTACCCGATCTTCACCTCGCGGTTCGTGAGCGACCGGGAGCCGGCTCGAGTCCTGGGCCTAGTCGAGCGGGACCCGGTTTTCGGGACCGACCGGCTCACGTCTGCCGTTCTTGACTTTGGGGGACTGCAGGCGACTTTCACGTGCTCGACGCAGCTCTTTCCCTACCAGAAGATGCATTTTTACGGCACCGAGGGGCATATCGAAGTGGAGATCCCATTTAATGCTCCCCCGGATAAGCCGAGCCGAATCTTCTTGAATGGAGTAGCAAGCGAACTGCCGGTGGTGGATCAATACACTTTGGAGTTCGATGCGTTCTCCGAAGCCGTCCTCGCCGGTCAGCCGGTTGCCGTGCCGGTGGCGCAGGCCGTCGGGAACATGCGCGTGATTGAAGGAATCTTCCGGTCGGCTGGAGAGGGTGGCTGGGTAACGCTGTGAGCCCTAAAACAAAAGTTCTTATCCTTGTTTTATGCGCGCTGCCCGGCTACGCGCTGGCGGCTTGGTTTTCCTTGTCTGTCTTGCGGATAGGGGCTATTCAGTTTGGCGTATTCAGCGTGATTGTGGCGTGCGGATATGCATTCTGGCTGGCCGGGGCGGCGCGGGAGTATGCCGAGTCGCCGGAGCCATTGACGCCAGAGGCAAAAGAGGCAGGGGAAGAGGCGCTGGCACGGTTGCAGGCCAAGCGAAAAAAGCAATAGGGACTATTCGGTGCGCAGGACACGACGGGCCGCAAAGTCGTAGCGCAAGTCGATGCGATCGAAGCCATGCCGGTAACCCTCCGGCCATTCGGCGATCCGGTCAAAACCGCAGTGTTCGAAGAACGGAGCAATGATCGGCGTGGTGTCGACGGCGACGTAGCGAGGGGCGTTGCGCGCCGCGGCGATCTTGGCCAGCCGGAATTCGAGCAGACGCCTTCCCAACTGGCGGCCGTGATGCTCCCGGTGGATCATTCCAAAAACGAGGTAGGCGACGTTGGCAAACTCGGCGATTTCGTATCCGCCGAACCCGATGATCTGCTCATCTTCGATCAGGACGAACAGAGGGCAGGTTTCTTCGCGCAACACCTGCTTCACCCAAGGCTCCTCCTGCGGAGAAAAGTAGTCCGGCACGTTGCTGCGGAAGACGCTCAGCACAGCGTTTTGGTCAGTGGAACGATACCGGCGAAAACGAAGCATGCTGCCAGCTTAATCGAACTCTCGGCCGGACGGAAAATAGCAGAGAATGGAGCGATGTTGCCGACAGCAGTGCGTGCAAGCTCCCGCCGGATGTTTCTTGGCTTGGGCGCCAGTGCCTTGATGGGACAAGCAAAACCGAGAGTTAAAGACTTTACGTTGTGGCCAGTACGGGCAACCTCCAGAACGGTTTGGCTGGTGGTACAGTTGCAGACCGACAGCGGAATTACCGGGTTAGGCGAAGCCTCCGACGCCTTCGGGTTCGCCTCAACCACTGCGGCGCAGGCCCGGGAGATGGAGCAGGCGTTGGCAACTTTCGTGGGACTCATGAAGGGCCGGACGGCCTTTGAGATAGCCCACTACCGGCAGACGGGCGAGCCATTGGCAAGGGCTGGAGGTCTCCCCGCCGCTACTGCGTACAGTGCCGTAGAGCAGGCGCTGTGGGACTTAGCGGGGCAAGCCTTGGGGGTTCCCACCCACACGCTATTCGGCGGCACGGTCCGGGAGAAGATCCCGCTCTATGCGAACATCAACCGGGCAACGACCGATCGATCGCCCGCCGGCTTCGCCGCATCGGCCCGGAAGGCCGTCGCCGAAGGCTATCGCGCTTTAAAGGCGGCTCCGTGGGACGGCTATCCCAAAGTCACCGCCGACCACGGAACGGCCTGCACCCACGCCATTAGGGAAGCGGTCGGGCCAGCGATCGACTTAATGGTGGATGCCCACAGCAATTTTACGGTGGATGAAGCCGTGCGCATCGCCAAGCAGTTGGAACCGGTACAGTTGCGGTGGTATGAAGAGCCCGTGGCCCCGGCAAACGTGGCGGAGACCGTGGCCATCGCCCGGCAGATCCGTCAGCCGATGGCCGGCGGCGAGATGCTGTTTGGAGTCAGCGGCTTTCTCCCTCTATGCCGGGAGAAAGCGGTGGCCGTCATCATGCCGGATGTGAAGCACTGTGGAGGGCTGCTGGCGATGACGCACATCGCGGCGATGGCCGAGGCTCACGGCGTCGGAGTGGCGCCGCACAATCCCAGCGGTCCAGTAGCAACCGTGGCGACGCTGCACGCCACGGCAGGGCTGCGCAACTGCGAGATCCTGGAGGTGCAGTGGGGCGAGGTCGCCTGGCGGGGAGAGATGGTGGGTCCGCCGGAACAGGTCACGGCTGGACAAATAGAAATCCCGAAGCTGCCAGGCTTCGGGATTTCATGGAACGAACAGCTAGCCCGAAAACACCGGCTTTAGCGCTGGATGCGCGCCGATCCGCCCTTGGCGAGCGCACGAACCTGCTCGACGGTGGCCATCGTGGTGTCCCCAGGGAAGGTGGTTAGGAGGGCGCCATGGGCCCAACCGAGCCGCACGCACTCCTCCGGTTCCTCACCCGCGAGCATGCCGTAGATCAACCCGGCTGCGAACCCGTCGCCGCCGCCCACGCGATCGATCACATCCAGCTCACAGGTTGGAGAAACATAGGTTTTGCCGTCGATCCAAGCCACAGAGCCCCAGCTATGGCGATTGGTGGAATGCACCTCGCGCAGGGTAGTGGCGACAACCTTGATTTGCGGATGTTGAGCGCGGACCTGATCAATCATGCCGAAAAACGCGGAAGGATCCAATTTCGAGGACGCAGCGACCTCGGGTCCCGGGATCCCGAGACCCAACTGCAGGTCCTCTTCATTGCCGATCAGCACATCGACGTTCTTCACGATGCGGCTGATGACCTCGAGAGCCCGTTCGTGCCCGCCGAGAATATTCCAAAGCTTGGCGCGATAGTTCAAGTCGAGCGAGACGATAGCGCCAGCTTTCTTGGCCGCCTCCATTCCTTCGATGATCAGTTCCGGCGTCGATTTCGACAGCGCAGCGAAGATTCCACCACTGTGGAACCAACGGACTCCGCCTGCGAAGATCTTTTCCCAATCGAAGTCGCCCGGCTGCAATTGCGCTGCAGCTTCGTTCGACCGGTTGTAGAACACGACCGGCGCCCGCATACCTTGGCCGCGATCGCTGTACACCGTCGCCATATTGGGGCCATGTACCCCGTCATGTTTGAAGCGCTTATAGAAAGCCTTGACACCCATCGCCTTCACGCGCTCGGCGATCAGTTCCCCAATGGGGTAGTCGACCATGGCGGACACGACGCCGGTGTGGAGTCCGAAGCAATCTGCCAAGTTAGCGGCGACGTTGAACTCTCCTCCGCTGACGTGGATATGACATTCCGTTGCTTTACGGAAGGGGATGACACCCGGGTCAAGGCGATTAATCAGGGCGCCAAGTGCGACGAAGTCCAGAGCGCCATCCGGACGAATAGAAAGACCGTATTTCATAGACGTCCAATTAGTGTATAACGGCCGGCTCTCACCGGCCGCTGCAATCTAGCGAACGGCGATTGTAGTCTGGATTGGAGTTCCGCCACCGCGGCCGGTAGTGCTCGGAATACCTTGATGCAGGATGCCGACTACAATGCTGGTTCCGGGAGGCACCGATTCCGGAACCTTCACGTTGATCTGCCAGACACCGACAAAGCCCGGAGCCAGACCCGAGAATTGCACCTCAGCGTCCGTCGTGTTGATGATGACGCGGGGGAGTGACGGAGTCGAAATCAGCCGGTCGGACGGTGCCGGCACACCATCCGGCGGAGCGTCGGGCAAATAGCCCTGACCCGTAGCGTAAAGCTGAATCACGCGGCCACGGCCCACGGGATTCGCGGCCGAGTTGATGGTGTTGTCTTCGTTTAAGGCTGCAATCTGTCCGCGTCCGTTCTGGGTTGTCGTGAAGAAACCTGGAGTCGCCACGGCAGCCGGAAGCGTGGAGCTCGCCAGGATCTGCCCGGTAGACTTTTTCTGCACCAGGACGTCGATCGTTCCAGATGTCGGCGTACTCATCGGGACATAGAAGTTGATGATCGTCGGCGACAAGTAGTACAAAGGCGCCGCCACACCGTTCACCAGCACTTCGACGTCATCGAGTTCCTTGGGTACGGGAACTGTCGAAAAGGTCAGCGTCTGTTCGGTGAAGCGGATACCAAGCGACGCCATCGTCGCCACCAGTCCGGGAGAAAGATCACGGTCGAGATAGTGTGCCGCGCTGAGTGCAACCAGACGCGCATAGTGGAAGGCCAATCGGTTTGTCCCGTCGGCCACCACCAGGTTATCGAACGGATCGAGAGCAAGAGCCACCGGCAGAGGAGAATCCAGGCGGAAGTTGGCGAGCGGGTTAAAAATCAGAAGGTCAAAACGCGGATAGCGAATTAGCCGATTGTTCTGGCCATCGGCGACCCATAATTCGCCGGTCCGCGCGCTTACGGTAATGCCTTGCGGGTTCCGCAAATTGTCGTTCGCGCTGAGCGTGGAACGCAGCACCAGAACGGGGGCCGCATCGTTCGCCGCCGCCGTCACGCGATCAAAAATCACAATGCGGCTCTTGCCCATATCGCAAACGTAGACACGATCATCGGTGTCCATAGCCAGGTGACCCGGCACGTTGAACCGGTTGTCACCCTCGGGGGTGCTCTGGGAGATAAAGTCGCGCTGGCCAAAAACGGTGTCCGCGGCTTGCCCATTGGAGAAGTCACCACCCGCTGGACGTCGGAAAAAGAGAACGCGATTCAGCGACGAATCGGATACGAGCAAATGACCGTCAATCGACAACGCCACGCCGTAAGGCGACCGCATATTGTTTCGGGTCGGGTCGGTGAGCTTAATATTGAAGCCGCTCTGGCCAATCACCAAGCTAGCCCGCTGCGGCTGGTCGCGCGGCTGATCAAATGGACGCGCAAAACGAAGGACCCGGCCATTGCCGCTGTCGGCTACCCACAGATTTCCTTGGACATCGGTGATCACCCCGGTCGGGTTGAACAACCCCGTATCGTTCTGGATGTCCTGATCATTAATTGGCGAATTGACGACGGCCGAAAACCGGTCCACCTGTCCGATGATGATATCGGCCAGATCGCCGGGCTTCACCGTCAGCGCGTTCGCAAAACCAAGGATCCGGTTGTTCCCGGAATCGGCCACATAGAGGCGCGGAGGATTGCTCGTACGATCAATCGTGACGCCGCCGCTCAGGACGGCCCGGCCGCCACCATTGGGAAGCTCGAACTGACCCGTCATCGTAAACATTTCCCGCCCTTCAATCAGATTGCGCGAGTTATACGTCATCGACAGCTGCCCTTGCACGCGGGAGGCGGACGACAGATTGTTATTGTTGATCGGGATGATCAACAACCGATGGTTGGCCGTGTCACATAGGTACACATCCGAGCCGGCAACGGCGGCCGTAGTGGGCCGGAAGAAGGAGGACGCGGTGGCCGACCGCCCCCCGCGATTCGCACGGAAGCTCAATAGATCCGGCTGGCCGAAAACCGCTCGGGCGGGAGGAGACGGAATCAAAACAGTCTCCTCCGCCCATGTGTCGTAGGGGTCATAACGCACAATCCGGTTGGCGACTGTATCGACGACAAACAGGGAGTTGTTCGCCACAAACATTCCCTCAGGAATCTCGAGCGAGTATTCGTTCACTGGAGGGCGCGGGGGCTGCCCCTGAACATTTACGACCACACCGGCGATTCGAGACGCGGCCAAACCCGTGCGCAACGGGCCGACATACACTAAGACCCGGCCGGCCTGATCTCCGACGAATAAGCGGCCACCGCTGTCGAGCGCCAGCGAACCCGGAAATCGTAAGCCGGCCTTGTGAAGCGGACCTAACAGATTAAAATCATAGGTATTGCGAGAGACGAAGTCCGTTTGCCCAAGAACCATATCGGCCTCCGGGTTATTCGACGCACCTTCCCCCAGAACCGATGCTGGGTACCGCAGCACCCGGTGGTTCCCCGGATCGGTTACCCATAGATTTCCTTGAGGGTCGAACAGCATGGCCGCCCGATAGCTGGAGTTGTCCCGAACAAAGGCCAACGTCCTGGCCGAGGCGTTCAACTCGTTCTGATTGGAGAAGTTGGAAGTAAAATTCGACTGCCCGATCACCAGGTTCGGCTGGATCAAATCTCCCGTTTGCTGGGAAGGCCGCGGAAAGCGGAGAATGCGATTGTTCCCAGTATCGGCTACGTAAAGATTTCCGTTGCGATCCACCGCCAAACCGGAGGGCGACCGAAAGCCGATCGAAATCGCCGTCCCCGGACCGCCCGGAAACGTCGTCACCAGATCCCGCTGACCGACCACTCCATCGGCCATTTGTCCATCGCTCGCCTTGGCGTTGCGCCAGAACAGGATCCGATTGTTATTGGTATCGGCAACATAGGTAATCGGCTGACTGCCGCTGGTATCGACGGCGACACCGCTCGGGGAGTTCAACTCCCGGCCTTCGACCAGGTTCGCTTCATTCGTACTTAAGGTTTGACGGGCGTGCCCGTAGGTGCGCGCGGGAATGGGGCTTAATTCAACCGGGATCTGTGCATTCACAGGCATCCAGGCGGCGGCAACCGTACCCAAGAGGGCCAGACGGAAAGGATTTAAAGATTTCATAGGATTTTCTACTCGGCGTGCGGGAAGCGCCAGGATTGGCCAGCGGGAAATTCACCTTGCGGGACGATGGAAAGGCGCGAAACCATCTCGCTCCCGTAGTATCGGCATTTTGAGGATAACACTTCAGAAGGATTGATAGAAATGGAGCAACTTTGTGTCAGGGATTCTTCTACACAGTGCATCGATGTCCCCCTTCGCTATCATCTAGAGAGATAGCATCATGGAATCTCACAAGCCCCGCGTCGCGGCGGTCAGCTACCTGAACTCTGTGCCCCTGGTTTGGGGCATGCTCCAGGGCCCACAGCGGGGACTGGCCGAGCTTTCGTTCTGCCTCCCCTCGGAATGCGCCGACCGGCTCCGGACGGGCACCGCCGATATCGGGCTGATCCCGGTGATTGAAGCGTCCCGCCAAAACCTGCCCGCCATCCCAGGTACCGGCATCGCCTGTGATGGGGCGGTCCGCAGCATCCTGCTCTTCACCAGAACCCCGTGGAAAGACATCCGCCGCGTCGCCGTCGACAACGGATCCCGGACCTCGGTCATGCTCACCCGTATTATTCTTCGCGAACGCTTCGGCATTGAGCCCGAACTGGTGGTCATGCGCCCTCAACTGGCCCCTATGCTCGCCCAAGCCGACGCCGCGCTACTGATCGGCGACGCGGCCCTCCGGGTGCAACCCGAGCGCCATCCCTACGAACATCTCGACCTCGGCTCCGCCTGGAAAAACCTCACCGGCTTGCCCATGGTCTTCGCGCGCTGGGCCGGGCCCAAACTCTCGATTCACTCGACGGCTCTGTTCGACGGGTCCTGGCGGTACGGCGAAGAGCGCATCCCGGAGATCATCGATCATCAAGCCGACCGCCGCGGCCTCCCCCGCAGCCTGGTTCGCGACTACCTCACCAACAACATCCGTTTCACCGTCGGGCCGCGCGAACTGCAGGGCCTGGAAACCTACCTCAGCCTGGCAGCCACCCTGGAGCCCGCCCTCACCCTATGAGCACCCAACTTTCCACCGGCCAAGCTCTCGAGCTGCTCTCCGATACCGATCTCATCGGCCTCGGCATGGCCGCCGACGCCGAACGCCGCCGTCACCATCCGCACAACGTCGCCTCCTACATCATCGACCGGAACATTAATTATACGAACGTCTGCACGGAGTACTGCAGCTTCTGCGCCTTCTACCGCGCCAAAGGGCACAGCGAGGCCTATCTCCATTCGCACGAAGTGATCTTCTCGAAAATCCAGGAGACGCTCGACGTGGGCGGCACCGGGGTCCTGATGCAAGGCGGGCTCCATCCCGACCTCCCCATTGAGTGGTACGAAGACCTTTTTCGCGCGATCAAGCAACGCTTCAAGATCCATCTCCATGTCCTCTCCGCCCCGGAAATCCTGAACATCGCCCAGATCAGTGGACTATCTCTCCACGACACCATCGCGCGCCTGCGCGATTCGGGCATGGACTCCATCCCCGGCGCCGGAGCCGAAATCCTTCACGATGAAGTGCGCCATCGCATCGCCCGCCTCAAGTGCAACACCGAGGAGTGGCTCAGCGTCCATCGCACCGCGCATCAACTCGGTGTCCGCACCACCGCCACGATGATGTGGGGGTGCGGCGAAACGCTGGCCCATCGCGTTCACCACCTCAACGTGCTCCGCCAATTGCAGGACGAGACCGGCGGCTTCACCGCATTCATCCCGTGGAGTTTTCAACGAGATAACACCTCCCTCGGCCGCTTCGTGAAAGAGGAAGCCACCAGCGTCGAGTTCCTCCGCACCCTCGCCGTCTGCCGCCTGTTCCTCGACAACGTCACCAACATCCAGACCTCATGGGTGACTCAGGGCTTGAAGGTTTGCCAACTCGGCCTCCGCTTCGGCGGCAACGATGTCGGCAGCATCATGCTCGAAGAGAACGTCGTCTCGCAGGCGGGCGCCAATTTTCACGCATCCGAAGAGGACCTCCGCCGCATCATCCGCGACGCCGGCTTCGTGCCCAAACAACGCGATACGCTCTACCGCACTTACTTCCTGAACTGAGCCATCCAATTTTGCGTCGCTCCCCAATCGAGCAGCCCCTGGGTGGCTCCCGCCTGACGTACGCTCAACGCACCAACCGCGTTGGCAAACGCGGCGGCGTCCAGCACGCTCTCTCCCCGGGCGCGAGCGGCCAGAAATCCGCCGCAGAAGCAGTCCCCCGCCCCGGTGGAATCCACGGCCTCCACCGCGAAACCGTGCACTTCCACACTGCCCACCGCACAACCGGCCCTGCCCCGCTTCACAATCACCGGGCAGGCATACGGTCCGGGCACCTCGGCGGCTTCCGCCGCGTTGGCAAAGAGCAGGTCGGTGAAAGGAAGACACGGATAGATCACCTCCCCCCATTCGCCAAGCCGGTCCCACCCCAGATCGATCGACGTCTCCATTCTTCGCTCTTTGGCCTCCCGCAACAAACCTGCCGCATGGCGCCGTACGAAGGGCAGTGCAAACGGATTGGCCAGGTGGAAGTGGTCAAATCCGGGCGGAAGAGAGAACGCAGCGTCTACATTCACGCCCGGATGATGGAATAGCTGGCGCCTTCCGTCCGGGTGGAACACGCCCACCGTTGCCGCCGTGGCGCCGGACAGAGTCCGCACGAACTCGCAAGCCACGTCCGCTCCCCGTAGCCGTTCTTCGAGCCAGCGCCCCGGAGCGTCATCGCCGCGGGCACTCAGCAGGGCCACACGGTGACTGGTCCGTTGCGTCAAATGGCTGAAAGTGTAAGCAGTCGTGCCACCGTTCCCACCCAGGCCGGTCGTCATCGCCTCCACCCACCGCGTTGTATCCCACTCCAGAGCCTCAACTGGCCCCGCCAAGGTATCCCAAACCAAGCTACCTAGGACGAGTACCCGCATTCGCCACGCTGCTACAACTGGCCGCTCAGCAACTTTTCAAGGAACGGGCGATTCACCGTCCAACGTCCCGTCACCACGGCTCCGTCGCGGGCAAAAGTGCCGCTCGTCAAGACTCCGCTCAGGTCGGCTGGGTTGGGCTTTTGCTGCACATTGTCCAGGTACTTGCGAAACACCTCCGTCACGCCGCGCAGTTGGCTCTCCAGGCCACTCGCCGCCCGGTCGGTCACGCATTCGGCACGCAGTCGCAGTTCGGCAATCTCACCGGCCGCATGCAGTCCCAGCGTTACCACCTTGGCATCTCCCAACGCCGTCACAAAGAGCTTCGTCCCCGCAGGCAACGACTCGTTCTTGCGCAAGGCCTCGCCAAAGCCACCCGTCCAAACGGGAGCATCCGGAGGCGGCAATAAATTCGGCACATTATCCTGCATCCTCAGTACGGCCCATTCGTCGGTGGAAACGGCCATGCCAATCATCGAGTTATGAAGCGGTATAAAGGAGACAGTTCGCATCGGTGTGGTCGCTGGCATTCGGCACACCCCATTTCGGCATATGCCATTCGACCGCTTGGTATGCGCCTGGATCGCCTTCCAGTCGAAACGCCCCGTCGCAACGATGAACACTTCAGCGTTCGCAAATCCGATGAGCGCGGAATCAAGGTCAGCGCGATAGTCGAAACCGGTCGAAGTGACGAAGGCCCGGTAGTCCGCATCTTCCGTCACATTCTGCCCCGAAAGCAGGGTCATGAGCCCGGATTCCCGCAAGCTCTGCAGATCCAGATACACGGCGCTCGTTCCGACCGGCAACCGGTTCATCCGTTCGGCCAGAGAGGGCACCTTCCGCGAACGGTACCACACTAAGCCGCCGGCGATGGCCACGCAAGCGACCACCACCAGCAAAGCGGCTGTCCAGTTGTACCAGCGAAAACGCATGGATAAAGCTTACACCGTTAGACAGTAACGGATTCTTCCATGCGCGCACTCTTCCACAATGCAATATACGGCACCAGTTCCTTCATCATCTTGCGGAATTGATCGAGCGTCAGGCTCTGCGCTCCGTCGCTGACCGCCTTTTCCGGACACGGATGGGTCTCGACAATTAGGCCGTCGGCGCCAATCGCCACGCCCGCCCGGCAGAGTGGCGGAACCAGACTGCGTTTCCCTACCGCGTGCGAAGGATCGAGCAGCACCGGCAGATGCGTCAACTCATCCAAAACGGAAACCGCCGTGATGTCGCACGTGTTGCGCGTCGCCGTTTCAAAGGTGCGGATGCCGCGTTCGCACAGCATGATGTTCGGGTTGCCATGAGCAACAATATACTCGGCCGACATCAGTAACTCTTTGATTTGCGCGCTTAGCCCACGCTTCAGCATGATCGGGCGGCCGCAGGAACCAAGCCGCTTTAATAGCGCGAAGTTCTGCATGTTCCGCGCACCAATCTGCAAAATGTCGGCGTACTCGGCCACCAGATCGACGTCCTTCTCCGCCATTACTTCAGTGATGATGGCAAGCCCGGTCGCCTCGCGCGCCTTGGCGAGCAGTTTCAGGCCGTCGCCTTCCATGCCCTGGAAGTCGTACGGTGAGGTACGTGGCTTAAACGCGCCACCCCGCAGAATCTGCGCCCCGGCCTCTGCCACGGCGTAGGCCGATTCCATAATCTGCTTTTCATTCTCAACCGAGCACGGCCCGGCCATCATGACAAAGTCATCGCCGCCAATCTCGATCGGGCCGGTATGCGTGCGCACCGTGATCACAGTGGGTGCCGACTTGTACTCTTTCGAAACGAACTTGTAGGGCGCGGAGATGCGGACGGCCTTTTCGACTTGCGGCATCGCCTCGAGCGATTCCAGGCAGTTGGTGACGTCACCGACACCGACAACTCCGATTACGCAGCGCTCTTCTCCTTCGATGGCATGGATTTTGTAACCGAAGTGACGGATGCGGTCGCATACGGCTTCGATATCTTCCTTGGTGCTGTGGATTTTCATAGAAATGATCATGGTTTTCTTCTGCCTCGAAAGAACGGATCTCCCCTAAACGCGAAAAACCCACTCTTCCGAGTGGGTTGGTTTTTGGGTTTAGAACTTTTTTGTCCTACCGCAGGGCCAACGCCACTCGTTCGATCTGGCGATACCACCAAAATCGAAACAGGGGAAATTTGGCGCCCGGGGCTGACATCTGTTCCTAGTGTATACAGACCTCAGAAAGATTGCAAGAGGCAGTAAAAAGGTTATTTTTACGTTACACCTAGCCGAGGTGTTATTTCCCTCTACCAGGCTTTCGACCAGCGTGGTCCCGGCTTCGCGTTTAGGTCTCGCAGGGCCGATTGCGCCTTGGCGTCCACTTCCAGTTTTCGCCCAAACAGCCAGAGCAGATCGCTCAGCCGATTCAAGTAGGCCAGCACGTGCGGCGCCAACTCCTCTTCCTCGCCCAGGCGTACCACGTGCCGCTCCGCCCGGCGGCAGATTGTCCGCGCCAGATCGTAGGATGCTCCCGCCGGGTCGCCGCCCGGCACGGACCAATCGCTCAGAAGCCCGGTGATCGACTCAAAAGTGTGTACCTGCGCCGTGAGAGCGTCCACCATGGCCTGCGTCACGGGAGGGTCGCCCTTCCGAGCGTCCGGAGGAGTGGCCAAAGCCGCTCCCACCTGAAAAAGCTCCTGCTGAATGGCCAGCGTCGCGCCGGTAATCGATTCATCCGCGCAGATCGACCGGGCAAAGCCCAGCGCCGCGTTGAGTTCATCCACGGTTCCGTAAGATTCAACGCGCAAAGCGCCTTTTGAAACGCGCTGGCCCCCGACGAGGCTGGTCTGGCCGGCATCGCCGAGCTGTGTAGCAATAGATGACATGGGTTGTTTAAGCGAAGAGACGGTTGTGAACTTTTCCCTTGCCATCCTTAGTGACGTAAAAGGGACGCTGTTCGATTTCGTATTTTGTATCTGGAGCGATGCCAAGGGCCGAATAGAGGCTCGCGTGCAGGTCTTCGATGCCAATCGGGTCTTTGATCGTCTTGCAGGGCCGCTCCGGGGCAGTCTCCCCGTAGACGGAGCCCTTCTTGATCCCGCCGCCGAACGCCAGCACGCTCACCGCATCGGTGAAGTGGCGATGCATCCCATAGTGCTTCAGATCAGTCATCACCTCGGGCACAGTCACTTGGTTCTTTACTTCGAGACCCGGCTTGCCTTCGGTCATCATGTCCCGGCCAAACTCGGTGGCGACCACGACGAGAGTCGTATCGAGCAGACCTCGCTGTTCGAGATCGCGGATCAGTTGGGCAATCGGAGCGTCAATCGTCTGCTTCATGCCTCGCACACGCGTATGACCGTTCTCGTGGGTATCCCAATAGCGAAACGGGATGTACTCCGTGGTCACTTCAATAAATCGGGCGCCGGCTTCCACCAGCCGCCGGGCCAGGAGACACCCGAGGCCGAACCGCGAGGTGTTGTAAGTGCTATAGATCTTTTCCGGCTCCAGCGACAGGTCGAAGGCCTTCGCCGCCGGCGAAGTCAGCAGCCGGTGGGCGTTATCGAGCGAGTTCAGGAAGCTTTCCTTCTGCGCATCGCTGCCTTGGTGAATCGGCGACGACTCCAACAGCTTCCGGTGCAGCTCCCGCCGGCTGGCGAAGCGGCTCTGGCCGATCAGTTCATTCGGCCGCGTCACCGCCACCGCGTCGCGGGGGTCGGCAATATGGAACGGCCCGTACTCCGCACCCAGGAAACCCGCCGTATGGAACGCCTTCACGGCGTCCGACTCGCCACCAATCTCCAGGTTCTGGCCGATCGAAAGAAAGGCAGGAATATCGGGGTTCTTCTTCCCCAGTGTGCGCGCAACGAACGCGCCGAAATGCGGGCACGCCACGCTCTGCGGCGGCGCGTAGCCGGTATGCCAGTGGAATTGATGACGCGAGTGCAGGATGAACCCAAGATCGCCGACCCGATGCGACCGGATCAGCGTACCCCGGTCGAGCACCCCGGCGATCTTCTCGAGGCCCTCCGAGATCTGCACCGCGTCGATGGCGGTTGGAATCGGCTTGAACGTGGAAAGCACACGGTCGCTGGGCAGACCCGATTCGTAGGGCGTATGCCGTTTCGGGTCGAATGTCTCGGTCTGGGCCATGCCACCGGCCATCCAGAGGAGGATCATGCTGTCGGCTTTGCCTGAACGCGGCGCAGAGAGCAGCCGCGGGCTATTGCCGTGCAGCGCGGCGAGAGTGGCAGCCACACCGTGGCGGAGGAAGAAGCGACGATCAATCGACATACTGGAACTCCGGATGGTTGATCAAAATCCACAACAGATCTTCCACTTCGGCCTTCTGCGCCAACTGACGTTCCACCGGCGCAGGCGCACGGCCGAGCGTCTGCAGGAAAAGATCGTCTACCAGTTTGGCAGGCTTCCGCAGCGGGACCGGCGGCTCGTCGGTAATCCTCGCCAGCAGATTGCGGTCCGGCGCCGAGGGGAAAATGTAGCCGCGCACTGCGCTGTTGATGTCGCTTTGCTTGCCGGCGGGGTCCATCTCCAACGCGCCGGTCAACTTATGCTCGCCCGGGGGAATCGTCAGCTTCACTACCGTGCCCAGACGGCCTTCCACTTCCACCGGTTTCCCGTCCAACTGCAAATCCAGCCAGCGGACGACGGTCCGGTCCGGATCGAAGCTGCCTATGTCGTCAACCAAAAAGTGAAGTTCCGGCCCCTTCACGGTGATGTCGAACGGCCGCTTCCCTTCCCGGCGCAGCCCCGAACTATCCCACAAGCTCTGTGGCGGCGAGGGTAGCATGCCAACCAGTCGTTGAGCGCCCCTGCGCAGTTGCTGATGAATGGTCACGCCGTTGACCAGTTCGAGAGCCTGCAGCGTGGAGCTTTCCGTGTTCCGGGTTGTGATCACTTGATCGCGCATGGGGCGGCCCAAGGCGCGAGTGAGCGCCGTGCTCCGCAACTCCCATTCCCGGGCGAAGCGGGCGGAGGTGTCCGTCTGCACCACTCGCCATTCGCCAGTGATCGCTGACAGGGTATCCACGACCTGTTCGGCCGTCAGCCGGCGCGGCACCGGGCCACGGAACTTCGTCGTGAGATTGGCCTCGGCCGTCTGCTGCCAGGCGCGGCTGGTCATGATGAGCTTCGTGAGCCGGTGGATGTCATAGTCGCGGGCAAAATCAACGGCCAGCCAGTCAAGCAGATCGGCGTTGAACGGTTGGGCGTCCATGTCGTCGACCGGTTCGACAATCCCGCGCCCGAACAGCTTGGCCCAGATGCGATTGACGAACGTCCGCGCCAAACGGCCATTCTTCGGGCTCGTAAACAGCGCGGCGGCATCGGCGCGGCGATTCTCGCCGACCGCCGGCCCGACAGCCGGGAAGAGAAACTGCGGACCCACTTTGTCACCGGTGTTCACGTCGCAGCGATAGAGGTCCAGTTCCCGCTCCTCACTGAACAGCGCGGCCATACCGTAGGCTTCTTTGAGCTTGTACTGGTTGATGAACGAATCGTGGCAACTGGCGCACTTCAGATTCACGCCCAGAAACACCTGCGCGGTGTTCTGCGCCGCTTGAATCATCGGCCGCTGGCTGGCGTTTACATCGCCGCGCCAGTTGATGCCCAGTAGAAATCCTTCCGGGGAATCGGGGCCGACCGGGTTGACCAGTTCGCGGACCATTTGGTCGTACGGCATGTTGGCGTTCAAAGACTTGATGAGCCACGGGCGGATCGACTTTTCGCCGCCATGGTAGGCGCGAAGGTCGTCCCGGAGCAGGTCGTTCCAGAAACTGATCCAGTGTCCGGTCACCATCTTGCGATCGGCCAGCAGAGTATCGACCAGCTTGGCGCGGTTGCCGTCAAAACTACGGAACTGCTCGGGGGTCGGGGTGATGCCCCACAAGTCGAGATAGGCGCGGCGAGCGAAGACGGCATCGGATACCGGCGGCCGCCAGGACATCTGCTTATCCAGCAGCTTATCGATTGGGTTCGTTTCGTCGCTGGCGGGCAAAGCAACCACGCGCGGTTCAAGCGGAGCCTGCCAGCCGGAGGGTGCCTTCTTTTCGACATCCGTCCACGGTAGGTCCGCCGTCACCCACGCTTCGAGGATGGCAATCTGTTTTTCGTCCAGGCTCTTGCCCGTTGGCGGCATCGGCAACCCGGCCTCGCCCTTAATCCGGGCGACGATCTCGCTTTTCCCCTTCAGGGCACCCTCCCGCGTGGCGAGCGAAAAGCCGCCCTGCGGAGTGGCGCCGCTGTGGCAGCCGAGGCACCGCGAAGCGAGGATCGGATGCACGTCGGTCGCGAAATCCACGGCCCCTAGCGAGCCGGCAACAAAAAACAGAAGCCAACGCATTTCTTTCAGCCTAGACCTTAACCCACTTCTGCTTCCTGGCTGATTCCGCCACTTTTTCAAGCAGAATCATGCCGCGGAGGCCGTCTTCAAACGTCGGGTAGTCCACCGGCGAAGACGGATCCGCCACTTTCCAGTAGAAGCGCTTGTAGAGGGCCTTGTGCGAATCGTCGTAGCCTTCGCTGTGGCCGCCGGGGAGTTCAGCATATTCGGCCGCCTTCGGATGCAGCAGCGAACCGTCCTTGACGATCAATTGATTGGGAGTGTTGCGGTGGCCGATCCATAGGCGATCCGGCTCCTCCTGGTTCCACTGTACGCCAGCCTTGGTGCCGAAGATTTCAAACGCGAACTTGTTCTTACAGCCGGCCGCCACCTGGCTGACGGTAAATGCGCCGCGGGCGCGGTCACCGAGGTGGAGCATCACGGCGCCCCAGTCGTCGGTCGTAATCTCGACGTCGTCGTAATCCTTCGGCTTCAGCTTCTTGCCGGCAAAGGTTTGGATGGCGACCTTCGGCTTCTTGCGGGTCTTGTGGAAGGTAGCGAGGTCGGCGCAGACGCCGGTGATGGGCAGGCCCGTCAGGTGCTGGATCATATCCATCCAGTGAGAGCCGATATCGCCCATCGCGCGGAGTTCGCCGTTCCGTTCGCTCTCGATGCGCCAGTTGTAGTCCGTCTCATAGAGCAGCCAATCCTGCGAATAGGTGCCCTGCACATGCAGGATCTCGCCAAGTTCGCCTGATTCAATGATGCGGCGGACGTGCTGAACCACCGGATAATATCGAAGATTGTGGCAGACGGCGTTCGGCAGGTTCTTCTTCGCCGCCAGCGCGACCATGGCTTTCGCCTCTTTCGAGGTCATCGTCAGGGGCTTTTCGCAGAGGACCGCTTTGCCGGCTTCAAGGGCGGCCATCGACATCGGATAGTGCAGCGCGTTCGGGGTGAGGACGTGGACGGCGTCGATCGAGGGATCGGCCAGCAGGGTCTTAAAATCTCCGGTCGAACGCTCGACACCCATGGACTCGGCAAACTTCTTGGCCGAGGCATCCGAGGAGCCAGCGACGGCAACAACCTCGACATGCCCGAGGCGGCGCACGCCTTCAATGTGAACACGGCCCATAAATCCGGTGCCGATGATTGCGGTGGTCACTTTTTTCATATCCTCACTGTATCTTACAGTGGGCTATGCTGTTAGCAGTTTGCGATGAAGGTAAAGATTCGTTTGGCCCCCGGGCCCAGAGTGAAGCGGGAAGGCACCCGGAACCAGCGTTTGGCGCTAGCGACGGCAGCCTTGTTGACCCCGTTTTCGCTCATGGCGTTTGCCCTCGGGTTCTGGCGCTTGGCCGCCGACATGAAATGGGCAAAACAGTTCGCGATTGCTGAAGGGCCACTCTCGCACTGGCAGGTCTGGATCGGCGCCGGGCTCCTCTTGCAGGCGGGTGCCGTACTGTTGAATCGCTACGGCACTCCTTCGGCTGAATAGGGAACCAATTGCCAGTGTGATGCATCCTTAAATTTGTACGACTGCTGCTATTCTGAAGAGGTCCATGGGCTCCCCATTTCGCTCCTTTTCGTCGGGTTCGTCATCGTCGGGGCTTGTTACCCCGGGCGTGAAGTGGTTGCTTATCAGCAACACCGCGATTTTTGTGCTCACGCTGCTGGCGAAGGCCTTTGCCGGACTGCAGTTTCAGCCTTTGAAGCTGATTCCGCAGGACGTCTTTTCGGGTATGATTTGGCAGCTGGTAACCTACCAGTTTCTCCACGACGTTAACGGCTTTCAGCACATCCTCTTCAACATGGTGTCGTTGTTCTTCGTCGGCCCCATGCTGGAAAGCACATGGGGCACCACCCGGTTCCTAAAGTTCTATCTGATTTCCGGCATTGGCGCGGGAATCGTAGTGTGTTTGGCAAGCGTTCCGCTCGGCGCGATGGAACAGCCAACCATCGGCTGCAGCGGGGCTATTTTCGGCCTGCTCATCGCCTATGGCCTTCTCTTTCCGAACATTCTGTTTTTCGGGGCGATTCCGGCCAAGTATTTCGTCATGGTTTTCGGGGCGATCAGCGTGCTGGGGGCGATAGCGATGGACGGCTCCCGCGTCAGCTACGTCGCCCATCTCGGTGGCCTGCTCACGGGCTGGCTACAGATCAAGACGGGAATTCTGCAAAAGCTGGGCGGCAAGCCCGGCGCTCCGTGGGACCCCATGGCTTCGTTTCGTCAGCAGCACAAAGAGTGGAAGCTGCGGCGGGCCCGCAAGAAGTTCCAGGTGTACATGAAGCAGAAGAGTGGCCGCGACCCATTCGACGTTTAATAGGAGTAAAGTGACCATCATGCGCAATCGGCTTTTCCTGCTCGCGTTCGTTTTTTCCTTGTCATTCTCCTTAGTTTGGAGCCAGCAAGGACCCGGGCCCATCGGATCGGAGACGAAGGCGAAGCCGCGCAAGAAATCGGGCGACGGCACGGTTCCGCCGGAGCCGGAACAGGAGAAGGTTGAATCGAAGTTTAAGAAGAAGGACGGCGATCAGCTGCCCGAAGGCTTGCCCACCTTTAAGAGCGACGTGGCGACGGTGAGCGTCGATGTGGCGGTTCTCGACAAAAATGGCCGCTTCATTCCGGGCATTCCCCGGGGCAACTTCCGGGTGCTCGAAGACGGTGTGCCGCAGAACATTGCCGGCTTCAACATGGGCGAGGCGCCGATGACAGTGGCGTTGGTGATCGAGTTTTCGAATTTGTACCAACAGTACTGGAGTTCAGGTTGGTATGAAACGCTTCAGGCGTCCTATGGCTTTCTAGAGACGCTGAAGCCCGAGGACTACGTCGCCGTGGTTGCTTTCGATCTTCGCAGTGAGATCCTGAGCGATTTTTCGACCGACAAGCGGAAGGCCTATGAGGCGATGCAGCGCCTGCGCATTGCCGCCTACAGCGAAAGCAACCTTTATGACGCGCTCACCGATACCGCCGACCGCATGTCGGAAATTGAAGGCCGCAAGGCCATCGTGGTGATTGCGAGCGGTATTGACACGTTCTCGAAGCTCACCTTCGATAAGACGCGCAAGTCTTTGCAACAGAGCGGCGTACCGATCTACGCCATCGGCATTATGCAGGCGCTCCGCGAATGGCTCGACGCCCGTGGGGCTATGGGATCCATTCAGCGGCTCGACTTCCTTCAGGCGGACAACCAGATGCGGACTTTCGCAAGGGAGACCGGTGGCCAGTCCTACTTCCCGCGCTTCTTTGGCGAGTTCCCCAATATCTACCGGCAGATTCACGAAGCCCTGCGCAGCCAGTATGCGATCACGTACACGCCGACGAACCAGGCCAAGGATGGCAAGTTCCGGAAAATCACCGTGCAACTCGTCAATCCAGCCACCAACGAACCGCTACGGATCGTCGATGAAAAGGGCAAGCCGATGAAGTACACCATCATCGCCAAGCCCGGCTACAACGCCCCTAAAGAAGTCGAATAGTCAAGCACAACATCTGTCGCGTTTTGATGCCGATAGAATTGCGTTGACACTCCGTTTACGCGTCTGTTACCTTCGCATGGTCCCTAGTCCCCTCAATGAAGTTGAAAGCTGAAAGAACGCTTCCAGTGGCAGCAAGCTTGTTGCTGGTCGACGACAACCCTTCCGGTTTGGCGGCGCGCAAGATGGTACTGACCGAACTGGGCTATGAGATTACCACGGCGACGAATGCTGAAAGAGCCTTAGAGTTATTCCAACAGAGTCTGTTCCCGCTGGTGGTAACAGACTACAAGATGCCCGGCAAAAACGGCGTCGAATTGATTCGAGCAATCCGGGAAGTCGCACCGCAAACGCGCATTGTTCTAATTTCTGGGTTCGTCGATGCCATGGGCATCACGGAAGAGAACAGTGGCGCCGACGCGGTGATTATGAAGAGCGCCAACGAGGTATTGCAACTCGTCCGCGCCGTGAACCGGCTCAGTAAGCGCACCGCGGCCAAGCAGCCCGCTCGAGCAAAAAGCGCCCTGAAACTGAAGAAATCCGCCGGGTCCTGATAGCATGGGCAAGATGCCTCACTGGTGCCTTGCCCTTTTGCTTTTGGCCACCACACTGCTGGCCGCTCCGCCTCCGCAGAAGGCCACTGCTGCAGGCCCGGCAGAACGGTGGATGAAGACGTTGACGCCCCGCCAGCGCGTAGCGCAGCTCGTGATCATCAAGAGCGTCGGCAGCCTGCCGCCTACGCGCTCCCGCGCTTACCGCGCCTTTGTGAAATCGGTACAGGCGGACGGCGTAGGTGGGATCATCGTCAACAACCGCGTGGGCCGCGCGGGGGCGATCAACGCCGAACCGTTCGAGATGGTGACGTTTCTGAACCGGATGCAGAGGCTGGCCAAGGTGCCGCTGATTATCGGCGGGGACTTTGAGCGGGGCGCCTCCATGCGAGTGGCCGGGACAATCAAGTATCCGCACTCGATGGCGTTCGCGGCCACCGGGAACACTGAGTACTCCAGGTACCTAGGACTGGCCACCGCGCGCGAGGCGCGGGCGCTGGGTGTGCACTGGGTTTATGCACCGGATGCTGACGTGAATAACAACCCAGAGAATCCCATTATTAATATTCGCTCTTACGGAGAGGACCCTGAGTTAGTCGCGCAGCATGTGAAGGCTTATATAGAAGGAGCGAAAAGCGACCCCGAGAATCCGGTTTTGGTAACTCTCAAGCATTTCCCAGGCCACGGTGATACAGCCGTCGATTCCCATGCCGGCATGCCGAAGCTTGAAGTGGACCGCATGCGGCTCGAACGCGTGGAACTGGTGCCGTTTCGGGTGGGGATCGCGGCCGGCGCGGATAGCGTGATGACCGCGCACATTGCCCTGCCGGCGGTGGACCCGACCGGCGTTCCGGCGACGATTTCAAAGCCTGTGATCACGGGACTGCTACGCGGTGAACTCGGCTTTCAAGGCATCGTCTTAACGGACGCGATGGATATGGCCGGCTTGGCGGCGCAGTACCCTTCCGGAGAGGCGGCGGTGCGGGCGATCGAGGCGGGCGTGGATGTCTTGCTGATCCCGTCGAATCCAGAAGCGGCGATCAACGGGGTGATGGCGGCGATCCGCAGCGGCAGGCTCACCCAGGCCCGGGTGGACTTGAGCGTACGGAAGGTGTTGGCGGCCAAGGCGAAGTTGGGCCTCGACAAGAGCCGGTACGTTCTGGCCGAGAAGCTTCCTGATGCTCTCGATGCCGCAGGCGCCGGGGAGAAAGCGCTGGAGATCGCGAGCAAAGCGGTGACTTTGGTGCGGAACAAAGCCGGATTGCTTCCGTTGGCCAAGGACGCCAATGCTTGTGTGTTGCTGCTTGCCGAGCGGAAGGGGAACGCCAACGGGCAAGCGTTTCTCGACGAAATGGCCGTGCGCGCGCCAAAGATTCCCGTGCTGCTGGTGGACCCGCAGACGCCGTCAATTACACCGCCCGATGGCTGCGAGACGGTCGTACTGGGGGCCTATGCCCAGATCGGCGGCTACGGCCAAGCGAACGCGCCGCTCCCCGGCGTGTATCCGGAGTTGGTGAGCGAACTCGTGAAGTCGGGCAAATCACTGATCCTGATCGCGTTGGGAAATCCGTACATGATCCGGGCGTTTCCAGAAATCACGACCTACTTCACCACCTACAGCCCCGCGCCGACCAGCGAGACGGCGGCGGTGCGGGCATTGTTCGGGGACGCACCGATGACGGGCAAAAAAGTGGTAACTGTGGAGTAATGCCGCAAATCACCTGGCTTGGCCATTCGACCTTTTCGCTGACGCTCACTTCGGGAGAGGTGATCGTGATTGACCCGTTTATCGCGGGCAACCCCAGCTTTCCAACCGGCTACGAGTTCTCCCGGGTGGACACCATCCTCGTCACCCACGCCCACGGCGACCACCTGAGCGGGGTCCAGGGGCTGGCCGAACGGTTCGCGCCGCAAGTCGTGGCCAACTACGAGATCTGCAACTGGTTAGGCGCCAAGGGCATACAAAATACGATTCCGATGAATTTTGGCGGGACCATCGTCGTTGGCGGCGTCGCGGTGACGATGACCCCGGCCGTTCACTCCAGCTCGATTGAAGAGCCCGATGGACGCAACGTCTACGGCGGCAATCCTGGCGGCTACGTGATCCGGTTTGACGACGGGAGGGCGGCCTACTTCGCGGGAGATACCGACGTGTTCGGCGATATGGCACTGATCCGGGAACTTCACGCCCCGGAATTAGTGGTGCTGCCGATCGGCGATGTCTACACGATGGGCCCGAGGGGCGCGGCCGCGGCCAGCCGGCTATTGCAGCCGACGGTGATCATCCCGGCCCACTACGGGACGTTCCCAGCGTTGACCGGAACGCCCGCACAGTTGGAGGCGCTGGTCGAAGCCACCGTCTGGGTGCTCGAACCGGGCAAACCGGTTACTTGGTAGCCTTCAGTTCTTTTAGGCGAACATTGCGGAACTCGACCTTCATGTCGGGTCCCTGGTGGAGCTGAATCGCCAGAACGCCAGCGAGTTTGGATTTGTCTTTCAACTCGCTGGTCACTTGCCCATTGATCTTGATGACGATGTTCTCGCCGATGGCGGATAGCTCCATCTGGTTCCAGTCGTCCTTCTTATAGAACTTCTCGCCCTTGTCCTTCCAGCCGTTGACGATCACGCCGCGCTTGCCCTTTTCGTCGTAGATGGAGCCGGTCCAGTTGTCATAGGCGATGTCGGCTTGTAGACCTTGCACGACATACTCGGGCAGTTCGGTGCTACGGAATTGGATGCCGGAGTTGTGATTGCGCAGCTTGAACTCGGCGCGCAAAACGAAATCGCCGTACTCGCGTTCGGAGATCAGAAACGTGTTTTTGCTGATTTTGACGCCATCGGTGGAACCGATGAGAACGCCATTCTCAACCTTCCAGAGGCGGGAGTCACCCTTCCATCCTTTCAGGGACTTGTTCAGGACCGGTTTGAAGCCTTCCTTCTTTTCAGCCTTGTCAGCTTGAGCGAAAAGAGCGGTGCAGGCGAGGATAAGCAGAGTTGCGCGTTTCACAGCATAAATCCTATCATCAAGAGCATTGAGCCGCGCCAAAATCTCCCCCTGGGAGATGATCCAGAACCCCTTGCGCTATTTCGCGCACCTCGCCGACACGCAGGGTCCGCGGGCTCATCTGAAGTTGGGGAATCGGCACTTTTACCTGCTGAACGATCCCGAATTGATTCGGGACCTGCTCATTACGCAGGGCGCGGCTTTTGAGAAGTTCCCCCGCATTGAACGAACGAAGGGCCTATTCGGCGAGGGGTTGCTGACGAGCGAAGACCCGTTTCACCTTCGGCAGCGGCGGCTGATGCAGCCGGCGTTTCAACGGGAGCGGATCGTCGAGTATGGCCGGATGATGACGCGCTGCACGCAAGCGCTGATGGCGGATTGGCAGGACGGCCAGGAGATTGAAGCGACCGAAGCGATGAGCCAACTGACGCTGGAGATCGTTGCGCGCAGCCTGTTTACGACCGAAGCGGGAGACAAGGCCGCGACGATCGCGCACGAACTCGAGGTGGTTCTGAAAATGCTGAACCAGCTCGTGATGCCGTGGGGCCCGCTGCTGCTCGGCCTACCCCTGCCAGCCAGCCTGCGCTACCGGGCCGCGCTTCGCAAGCTCGACGAGATCGTCTACGGCGTAATCGACGCCCGCGTCGCGAGCGGCGAAGAGCGCGACGACCTGTTAGGGATGCTGCTGAGCGTCCGGGATGCCGAAACCGGGGAACGGATGGACCGGCTGCAGATTCGCGATGAAGTGATGACAATCTTCGTCGCGGGCCATGAGACCGCCGCCAATGCCTTGGCATGGACGCTCTATCTGCTGGCCGAAAACCCCGGCGCACGAGAGCAGATGGAGGCGGAACTCGACCAGGTGCTCGGCGGGCGGCTGCCAGGACCGGAAGATTATCCGAATCTGCCGTTCTGCCAACGGGTGTTTCAAGAGTCAATGCGGATGTATCCGCCGGTTTGGATTCTGGGGCGGCGGGCGCTCGACTCCTACACTTGTAGCGATTTTACGGCGCCCAAGGGGTCCATCCTGCTGGTTTGCATGGCGGTTCTGCACCGGCGGGAGGAGTTTTTTCCGGAGCCGGACCAGTTTCTGCCGGATCGCTGGCTGCATTCGACGGCTCCTAAGTTTGCCTATCTGCCGTTTGGCGGCGGCGGGCGGCTCTGCATCGGCGAACGGTATGCCTGGATGGAAGGGGTGCTCTGCCTAGCCAACCTGGCGCAGCGCTACCGGCTGGATCTGCTGCCGGGGAACCAGGTGGAGCCGTTGGGGCTCCTCACGCTCCGTCCGAAACATGGACTGCGGATGCGGGTAAGCGCTCGGATCCAGCAGGGCTAAAGAGGGTGCCGGCGGGTTGGGAGATCCAATTTGCCGCAGTGCCCGATAGTAGGAGCGCTCGGCGGATTCGACGTGGCGCTGTGCCCGCTCAAAGGCAGCGCCGAGCGGAGCATTCTCGGGGCTGGCGGCGAAGCTCTGAAAGAGGGTCGTTTCCAGGCGCTGAGCCCGTTCGAGGCGGGCTTGGGCGATCGCAATCTGGCAGGCAAAAGATTGTTTCATGGCTCCACCGTACAGCAGGACTTTGAGCCAAGCGGAGATGGACCTCCCGCAACTGATTGATAACAATTAAGAAATAAATTCCGATACTGTGGTACCGGTCGGTTTAGTAATGAATTCGCATTGGTACTTGGGGGATAGTCCTAGCCTGCAGGTAACGTTGTTGCGGTGGGGCGCGCGGGATAGGCTTTGAGAAGAGGAATCCCGCTTGATTCAGGTCATTTACCAATACTCCTACCTCCAGATGCTCGACTTCTTAACGACGGTGGCGTTTCTGTTGAACGGGGTGGAAGAGGGTAACCCGTTGGTGCGTTGGGCGATTATGGCGGCACCTTCCCCGTTGTTGGGGCTGCTTCTAGTGAAGGTGTTGGCTGTTGGGTTGGGGGTTTATTGCTGGCAGACCGGCAAGCTACGACTGTTGTTAAGAGTCAACGTAGGCTTCGCGGTGCTCATCGCTTGGAACCTGATCTCCTTGATTCTAAAATCCTCCAACCAAGGTTAGCGTAGGGTATTTCTTGAAAACGTACGCTCTATGACGTAGGCTCTTCTCATGAAAGCGACGGACCTGCGGAAGAATCTCTATCTAAGTTTGGATCAAGCATTGCAAGGTCAGACCTTACTGATCGAGTACAAGGGAAAGCAGCTGGAACTTTCCGCTGCGGCCGGGGGCAGCAAGCTCAGCCGGTCCGTGCTTCGGAATGCCATCGTCGGAGATGCCGATAGTTTAATCCGGTCCGAATGGGACGGATCCCAATGGAAGGAGAGCGATAAGCTTTGAGCGTCGCCTGTCTGGACGCGCCCATCGCGGTGTGGAGCGACCTGCTGCTATCCCCCATGAGCTATCTAGAGTTTGACTACCTCCACCGCCGGGGACGAGTTCGCTATCCGGCGGCGGAGATCTTCGCGAATCTGAGCACCACATTTGGGATCACGCTCTGTAATTCTCCGTTTCCGGCAGTGGCCGGGATGGCCACCACCATCGGCTGGACTAGCGATCCGTTCGACCGGCTCGTTGTGGCCCAAGCGAAAGCGAACCAGGAGTCGCCGTTGATCACTGCGGATGAACTGATCCGCGCGCACTATCTACCCGCTGTCTGGTAGCCGCCTAGCGCGCGGTGCTGGCGCTTTCCGCGGCGGGTTCCGGGGCTGCCAAGCCGCCGTTCTCGTTGAAACTGTAGCCGAAGCCGCGGACGCTGCGGATGTACAGCGGGTTCGTCGGATCCTTCTCCACCTTCTGGCGGAGGCGGAGGACGTAGACGTCGACGGTACGATCGGTCACCGCGCGATCGTGGCCCCATACCGCGTTCAGAAGCTGCTCCCGGCTGAAGACGACGCCGGGGCGGGACATCAGGAATTCAAGGAGGCGGAACTCAGTGGCGGTCAAGGTTAGTTCATCACCGCCCAGATATACTCTGCATGCATTGCGGTCGAGTTCCAGGGCGCCGGCCTTCAGCGAGCGCGCCGGCTGGGTCTGGCCGCGAAACTGGATTTTAATGCGGGCGACCAGCTCCCGGACGAAGAAGGGCTTGACGATGTAATCGTTGGCGCCGAGCTCGAGGCCGACGATCCGGTCCGTCTCGGTGGCGCGCGCAGTTAAGAAGATCACCGGAATGTTGGCCAATTCCGGATGGCTGCGGATGGCCTTGCAAATTTCGAGGCCGTCCGAATCGGGCAGCATAATATCGAGAATCACGAGGTCTGGCCGCTCCCGCTTACACAGGTCGAGGGCACCCTTGCCGGTTTGCGAACCCGCGAAAAAGTATCCCTCTTTTTCGAGGTTGTATTTCAACAGCGCAAACAAATCCGCATCGTCTTCGATAAGCACAATCTTTTTCATGACACTTCCAAGCTACTGCGACTACTGTTTCAATCCGATTACGAAACCATTAACTGTGAGCGAATATCGCTTTGTTCACTCAATCCGAGATCGTCATGAGGCAGCGTAAAAGCGAATTCGGAGCCGCTGCCGACCTCGCTCGTCACACGCACTTCCCCGCCCTGCGCCCGCACGAGGTGTTTCACAATGGCTAACCCGAGGCCAGTGCCGCCGAGTTCGCGCGAACGGGCCTTGTCGACCCGGTAGAAGCGTTCGAATAAGCGGGGCAGATCTTCCCGCGGAATGCCGATGCCGGAATCCTTAACGAAGATTTCGACAAACGGATGTGGGCTCAACTCGCGCACGCCGACCAGGATAGAACCGTTTTCAGGCGTATATTTCAGGGCATTGTCGACGAGATTTGTCAGAATTTGATTGACGGCCTCTGAATCGCAAAAGGCTTCCGGACGGGAGGTGCTGGCGGAGAATTGGATAGTGATGTTCTTCTTCCGGGCGAGGGGGAGCATAGAGTCGACCGTGTTCTGAACCAGATGATCCACATCGTAGGAGGCGAATTGGAACTTCTGCTGCTTCAATTCGACGCGGGAGAGAGTAAGCAGGTCGGCGGTGAGGTTGGCGAGACGCTCGGCATTCTGCCGGATGATGCCGAGGAACCGGACGTTGTGATCGGGATCGTGAAGGGCGCCATCGAGCAGCGTTTCGGTATAGCCCTGAATGGAGGCCAAGGGCGTGCGCAACTCGTGTGAGACGTTGATGACGAAGTCTTTCCGCACCCGCTCCAGCTTTTCGAGTTCGGCGTGCTCTCGTTCCAGTTCCTGGAACATGCCTTCGAGCGTTTCGCCGGTTTCGTTCAGTTTCCGTTCCAGCAGGCCCAGTTCGTCGCGGCCTGGTGAAGCGAGACGGGCCTGGAAGTTGCCTTTCGCCAGTTCGGCAGAGTACTCGATAATCAGGCCAAGGCGGCGGGATACCCAGCGGGCGAAGAGGGCGGCGAGGAGAATCGCCGGCAGGAACGCGATGGCCGTCGACGCCAGCATCCGACGGCGGATGGCGTCGACCTGATTTTGAATTTCTGACAGCGGCACGGCTAAGCGGAGGGCACCGTCGGGGACGGGCACGGCGACATAGAGAAACGGCACGCCTAGAGTGGGGCTGTTGCGACGGATGGAACCGGCTTGACCAGCGAGCGCGCTTTGCACTTCGCTACGGTTGGCGTGGTTCTCCATCTTGTCGGCCGCAGCTTCCGAATCGGCGAGGACGCGGCCATCGCGTGCGATCAATGTAAGCCGGCAACGCGCCGCATGGGCGTACTCTTCGAACAGGACCGGATCGGAGGGTACGGCGATGGCCAGCATTTTTCCCTTATCCATCAACTCGCGTTCGAGTGTTTCAAGATAGGTCGACTCCGCCACCTTCGAGGCGAAGAAGTCGACAGCCCCCAGCGCGACGATCAGCAGGCACAGAACCGCGCCTATCAATTTAAAAAATATTTTCCCCGTCAACGGCGAACCGCTCCTTCGCTTCATTGTAGCCGGGGAATCCAAGTTTCGAGCTTGGAACACCGGCGGTTACAGATCTATGAACGACGCTAAAACATTTCGTGAATCTTATGGTTTTAGGTCGATCACGGTGTAGCTGGGCACGAGGGGGAGGGAGAATTCAGTAGTTTCGGAGGTCACCGTGAGGTCGCGGGCTTCTACCGGCCCGGCCGAGGAAGTGAGTTGGAGCTTCGGAAAGCGGCCTAACAAACGGACGCGGAGGCCTTCCACGTTCCGATTGCCGTAGTTGAGCAGGGTCACCCGGCGTCCGGAGGCATCGCCTTGGAGACGGGCGATGACCACGTCGGAGCCGTAGATGCGGAGCAGGCGCCGGTCGTCACCGAGCTTCTGGCGGACCTCGTAGGCATACTTCGAGGGGTCGCCGGATTCCGGTTTCACATTGACGGCGAGCGACGGGTCGGGCGCGGAAACCACTTTGAAAAGCAGATTCCTTCGGACCAGAAGATTCAGATTTTCGCCGGCGGCAGAGGAGCCATCGTCGACGAAGCCAATGTTTGCGAGTACCGGCAAGCGGGACGCCGGAATGCCCGCGATGAGCTTGACGGCTTCGGCATACTTCGGCCAATCCTTTGGCGCGACTTTGAGGATGGCATCGACGCCGTAGGCATGGGCTTCGGCGGCGGCCAGCACCGGATTGGGCGCGTCAACAAAGGCGGTATTCTTCAGGCCGCGAACGTACTGCCAACCGTTGGAGTTCACCCACGGCGCGTTCGACGCCGAGGCGACGTTCATGCGGTACTGGACGCCGGGCGCGGGCAGTTTGGTCACTGCCGGCAGGGGCTTCGCGCAGGCACCGGCGGCTGTCCAGGCGGCGACGGCGTCGGGGGCCACGTAGATACAGTCAATACCGAGCGGCTTGAGTTGAGGCGCGGCGGAGGGCGGCGCTTCCGTGAAGAGACTGATAAGGACGAGAGCGAGCATTTAGAGAGTGATGGTCCGGAAGTCGATTTTCTTCTTGTCGTATTCGCCGAGGCCGAGAGTGCCGGCGTATTCAATGTGTCCGGGTTCGCGGATGAAGCGGTTCCAGTTAGGACCGGATTTGCGCTCTCCGGTTTTGATCAGATGTTCAGGCGAACGGTTCCAGACACTGACGGCGCCTTTCGATTGGCGCTGCTCTTCGATGATGTCGAGCAGGATGCGGTCCATGGCGACCGGGTCGGTGCCGAACATCATTTTGGCGGGATAGAAGCGGAAGTCCTTGGTTGGCGAAAACGGGCCGCCGTGCCAGACGCCTTTCAAGCCGTCCATCAGATGGAGCACCGTACGGGAGCGGACGGGTTCGACCATGGCGAGGGTTCCGATGAAGGAGAACGTGTTCGTCTTTTCGAATCGGTGCGAACGGGCGACGTTGTGGAAGTTGCCGTAAGCGATGTTCTTGAGGCAGCCCGTAACGCCGGAAGCGCCGTGGTCCTTCATGTTCGGGATGTTGATGATCTTCGTGAAGTTCTCGGACACTTGGCGGATCATGTTCGAGCGAGTGTCTTCTTCCCCGAAGAAGTCCACTTCAACATAAGTTTTCGGGTCGTAGCCGTTGAGAGCATCACGGAGGGCGGAGGCGGCGAGGATGTGCACACTTTCCGGCACGTACTTGTGATAGCCCACGGAATCCATCTGATCCTTGAATCGCTCATAGATCCAGATGTTCGTGGGCTTAACGCCGGTGGCAATCAACTGCCGGACGGTTTCCGCAACGACGACGGGATGGGAACAGATGCCGGGGGCGCCAGAGCAGTTCACCTTCAGGCCGACCACGTCGTTCGGCTCGACGAAACGGCGCCACGCGGAGCGAAGTTCCTTTTCGCCGGTGAGCGAGAGCATGCCGCGGCTCATCATCTCTTGCACGGAGGGGACGTCGACCGTCTCCGTCGGGACGTCGATGGATTTCGGAGCATGGACAGAGGCTACCCGGCCGCGGAAGGCGCCGGGCATGCCCGGATTGGCCCAGGGTTTGTAGACGGATTCGACGCGGTATTTGGGGAGATCGGCGTTTATGGCCGCAGCGGCGGCGGAGGCGGCGAGAGGGGGGAGCGTCAGGAAGCTACGGCGTCGCATACAATGCAACTTAGCATGAATAAACCCACCAACTCTCGACGTAACATGTTAACCGCGGCAGCCGGACTGGCTGGAGCGGCGGCGGCACAAGCCCAAACCCCGGCGAAGCCGGAGAAGAAGGTCCATTACAAAGGGAAGAAGCCCGAAAAAACGCCGTTGTTCAATGGCGCGGTTTCGTATGGAAATCTGCTGTTTATCGCCGGCAAAGGCGCCCATTTTGAAGGCGACATCAAGGCGCATACCAAGCATGTTCTGGATGAAGTGGAGAAGGAACTGGTGAACGCCGGGTCGTCAATGAACAAGGTGCTCAAGTGCAATGTTTACCTGCATGACCTGAACGACTATGCCGGTATGAACGAAATGTTCCGAGGACGTTTCGGCGAGGAGCCGCCCGTCCGGACGACCATCGCCGCCTACGGCGGAATTCCTGGCAATTCTCTCGTCGAAATCGACGTGATTGCTTACATCTAACTAGCCGCGATTTCTCACAAAGCGCTAGCAAAAAGCCGTTGTCTCTGGCATAACTATGTGTGAAGACGTAATTGATTAGCGGCCCGGCCACCGAAAGAGGGGCAGGGGAGGCTGAAACAGAAAGTGGTGGAAATGTTTCAGGGACTTTGGTAGTCTGCTGGTGACGGTACCCAGAGGCGGGCAGTGGCCAAAGAGTCGCGAGTCGAAGAACTAAGCCGGGAAGAATTAATCGCGCTGGTGGTTGAGTTGCAGCGGCAGATGGCATTGTTGCGCGAAGAGAATGCGCGGCTGAAACGGTCTGGACGTCGCCAGGCGGCACCCTTTTCGAAGGAGAAGCCGGTGCCGAATCCGAAAAGGCCGGGCCGGAAGAAGGGGCAAGGGCCATTTGGACGGCGAACCGCTCCGGTGGGGGAACCCAAATCGACCGTGGATGCTCAAGCGCCGCCCTGCTGCCCATTCTGTGGCGGACCGTTGGAGGAGGATGGCGTGGAGTTCGCGACCACGACGGATGTGCCGGAGCAACCGCAACCCGAGGTCACGCAGTATCGAGTACAGGTTTGCCACTGCCGGGGCTGTGGAAAGAAAGTAAGAGGAACGGCGCCGGGGCTGGCGGCGGACCAATATGGAGCCACGGCCCACCGGGTGGGGCCGTCGGTGATGGCGGCGGCACACGCCTTGCACTATGGGGTGGGGGTGCCACAACGGAAGGTTCCGGGAGTGCTGAAAGAACTGACTGGGGTAACGATTACGCAGTCGGCGTTGGCGCAGGATGCGTTACGGCGGGCCAAAGGGGAAGTGGGCGCCAAGTACAAGCAATTGCGGGAAGCAATCCGGGAAGCTCCGTTTGTTCACACCGATGACACCGGTTGGCGAGTCGGCGGGAAAGCGGCATTTCTAATGGGCTTTGAGACGGATGAGGCGGCGATTTACCAGGTCCGCTGGCAGCACCGGAACGAAGAGGTACGGGAGATCATTCCCGGCGATTATGGCGGGGTGATGATCAGTGACCGGGGCAAGAGTTACGATGCCGGGGAGTTCGATGCGGTCGAGCAGCAAAAGTGCCTGGGACACATTCTGCGAAACATAGCCGAGGTAGTGGAAACTAAGCAGGGCCGGGCGCGGGAGTTTGGAGTCTACGCAAAAGTGTTGTTTCAGGACGGGATGGAACTGTGGCGAGCCCGGGACAGTCTGCCGAAGGAAGTGTTCGCGGAGAAAGCAGGCGAACTGAAAGAGATGGTGAGCTACCATCTGCGGGATCGCAGGTTGAAGGACGAGGACAATCAACGGCTGCTCAACGGGCTTGGCCAGCAGAATGACTGTGGGCGGTTAATGCGCTTTTTGTCCGCTCCGTTCGTTGAGCCGACGAATAATAGAGCCGAGCGCATGCTCCGGCCGGCGGTGATTGCGCGGAAGGTGTCGCAGTGCTC
>JBBQRA010000020.1:0-40951 GCA_038215275.1 Bryobacterales bacterium
CTCCTCCAATCCGCCGCCGGCCTCACCATCCTCCGCTCTGGCCTCCTCCGCGGCCAAACCGCCCCTAGCAACCGCCTCAACGTCGCCCTCATCGGCGTCTGGGGACGCGGCACCGCCCACTACAACGTCCTCCGCGACGAAAACGTCGTCGCCCTCTGCGACGTCAACGACCTCCGCACCAAGGAAGCCCTCGCCATCTTCCCCAAGGCCAAAACCTACTCCGACTGGCGCCAATGCCTCGACCAGAAAGACGTCGAAGCCATCATCATCTGCACCGCCGACCACCACCACGCCTTCATCGCCAACTGGGCCATCAATCGCGGCCAGCACGTCTTCTGCGAAAAACCCCTCGGCATCTCCGTCGAAGAGGTCCGCACCGTCCGCGCCAACTACCTCAAGAACAAGTCCAAAGTCGCCACTCAGCACGGCACCCAGCGCCACGCCTATCCCAACTTCGAGCGCCTCCGCGAACTCATCCTCGATGGCGCCATCGGCGACCTCAAACGAGTCCACGGCTGGGACGCCCGCCAACTCCCGCGCCCCGGCTACCCCACCGCCCAGGGCCAACCGCCTCCCGAACTGCACTATGAGCAGTGGATCGGCCCCTCGCCTTATCATCCCTACAGCCCCCAATACTTCGGCGGCTCCCCCGGCCTCAACTGCCTCTTCTGGAATATGTACCGCGATTTCGGCGTCGGCCAGATGGGCGATATGGGCGCCCACACCATGGACCTCCTCTGGAACTCGATCGACGCCGGCGCCCCCACCGGTATCGAGGTCGATCAGGACGTCACCGACAAATACAACCCCGATATCTGCCCCGTCAAACTCAAAGTGACCTTCGAACATCCCGCCAACTCCTGGCGAGGTCCCATCGAAGTCCTCTGGTACCAGGGCGGCCAGAAGCCGGAAGCCCCCCGCGGCTACGTCGATATCTCGAAGGTCCCCAACGGCGCCATCTTCGAAGGCACCAAAGGCAGCATCTTCGCCGACTTCACGACGCGCATCATCCTCCCCAACAACGACGACGGCGACATGACCTACTACAAGCGCCGCGCCGATGCTCTGCCGCTAATCGGCGGCACCGGACAGGTCACGCAAAACTTACCCCCGCGCCCACCTTCGAACGCGCCCACCGTCCTGCCCCCGGGCTTCACCGCCCAGCCGAGTCAGCAACCCGGCCCCTCCGGCTTTCCGGAGATCCAGATGCTCAATGGTAAGATCCCCGCCGCCCTTGGCCTCCCCAATCCAGCCATCCCCGGCATCCTCGCCGGTAACCCGCCCAACCGTTCCGTCGACGTGTTCCAACGGGAATGGCTCGACGCCTGCAAAGGCAAGATGAACAATGTCACCCACGGCACCAGCAGCAAGACTCACTGCGACTTCGACTACTCCGGCACCATGATGGAGCAGATGCTGCTCGGCCTCGTCGCCCACCGTGTCGGCAAGAAGCTCACCTACGATCCCGCCACGGGCCGTATCACCAACGTCCCCGAGGCCAACGACTACCTCAAGCGCACCTACCGCCCCAACTGGACCCTCAACGGCTAACAGTCCGGTACTCGATCTTCCGCACCGCTCCGCTCGTGTTGTACGACGCGATCCCGAGCGGTGCGGAGAGTTCAATGTCGCCCGGTCTCATGGTGATCTGCCGTCCGTTTATCCCGACGTTCACCACACGCTCGGCCCCGATCCAGCATTGAATCCGTTCCGGCGTCACGGCCACCCGGACTGCATACCACTTGCCGTCTTCGAACGTGAAGTAGTTCCTTGTCTCGTTCTCCGCCGCGTTCCATCCGTCGATGCTCGAAACCCCGATCACGTCCCCTCCCCATCCGCCGAGGACAAAGGTGGCGAAGGCCTCCCCCACTGGAAAAGTCAGACTCGCAAAAAAATCCCCGCCCATCACCCGCATCGCCTCATAACGAATCTCGTAGTTCGTCTGGGGAAACGAACCCGCGAACGTGACACCGGTCAATGGCGCCCCTGCCCCCAGCACCATCCGTCCGTCGTCCACAACCACTTTCCCTCGCCGTGGAAACCCCGTCTCCTTCCAACCCGCCAACGACTTCCCATCGAACAACGATTGCCACGCGTCCGCCGCAAGCGCCACACTCGCCCAAGCTATCCATTGCCGTCGCTTCACGAAGCGAAGTGTATCACCCGCGATATGCCATACAATACTTTTCACCCTCTATGCGCTTCCTATTGCTCCTCGTCCTGCTGGCCCTCCCCGGTCTGTCGGCCGACAAGAAAAAGAAACCGGTTTTCACGACCAAGACGAAGGTCCAGACCGGCACCCCGCCCAGCACCAACAAGGGTCCCCTCTCCGGCTTCGGCAGCCTCGACCGCAATGGCGACGGCTCCATCACCCGCGCCGAATACCTCTACAACAAGAGTTCCGCCCAGGCAGCCGAATTCGACAAGCTCGACACCAACAAGGACGGCCGCCTCAGCCGCTCGGAGTATCGATAATCTGAGCTAGGCGAACGAGACGTCAGCGTAAATCTCCGCCAGAAGCAACCGGCAGTTCACGCTCTCCAATTCGCAGACAGCGTCCAACCCGCGCCAGTCCCGCAAGTACCAAATCCCGTTCTCGCCTCTGGTATAGAGCTTCACCTGGGGGCCTCTGCCTCCACAAGAAGGTACTGCCACAGCGTCTCGCTCCGGCGATACTCAAACCATTTCAATCCGCGGTCAGCTCGTTTCGTCGACGGCGAGAGGACCTCGGCAATGAGAACGGGATTAACCAGTGCCCGATGCTTCTCAGTCGCAAACCTCGGTTCCCCGCGGTGGGCGGTTACGTCCGGATAGGCCACGTAGCCCCCTGGTGCAGCTTGCACGAGAACGACAGGTCCAGTCACTTTGCAGCCCGATCCCTTCAAGAGCGCTCGCAATTCTCCGCCAATGTTGTTGGAGATCAGGCCATGCTCATAGCTCCCGCCTGCCATCGCGATCATCTGCCCATCGCAGAACTCACTCTTGAACTCAGCCTTTTCTTCCAGTTCAAGAAATTCAGCCAAACTCATCCGTGGAATGTGATGCGCCGACATCCCCACATCATACGCCTCCCCATTGCCGTACCATAGGAGTTCAAGCCTCATCCCCGTTCGCTGCGCTTATTTATGGAGAACGTATTGTCCCGTCTTCTAGTCGTGGAAGATGACTCCTCGGTCCGATCGAACATCGTCACCTGCCTGGAGCTCGAAGGATTCACCGTCGATGCCGTGGGCTCCACCCGCGAAGCCCTCACGCGCCTCGCCCAGGAGCATTACCCCATCGTCCTCTCCGACATCTATCTCGACGAACGCACCGGCCTCGACGTCCTCCGCGCCGCCCGCGAAAACAACCCCACCTGCGCCGTCATCCTGATGTCCGGCCGCGGCTCCATGGAAACCGTCATGGCCGCCACCCGCGGCGGCGCCTTCGACTATCTCGCCAAACCCTTCGAGTTCGACGACATGATCGAAAAGATCCGCCGCGCCGAAGCCTCCCTCCTCGAAGCCGACGAAAAAGAAGCCCGCATCGACGACATCCCCGAAACCGACATGATCGGCTCCTCCGCCGGCATGGTCGAAATTTATAAAACCCTCGCCCAGGTCGCCCCCACCGAAGCCACCGTCCTCATCGAAGGCGAAACCGGCACCGGCAAGGAACTCATCGCCCGGATGATCCATCGCCACTCCCGCCGCGCCGACAAACCCTTCGTCCCCGTCGACTGCGGCTCCATCCCTCCCTCCCTCCTCGAAAGCGAACTCTTTGGCGCCATGAAAGGCTCCTTCACCGGCGCCGACCGCGACCGCATCGGAGTCTTTGAAGCCGCCCACACCGGCACCGTCTTCCTCGACGAAATCGGCGACATCGACGTCAACTTCCAGGCCAAGCTCCTCCGCGTCCTCCAGGAAAAAGAGATCCGCCCCCTCGGCGCCTCCCGCGCCAAATCCGTCGACGTCCGCGTCGTCGCCGCCACCAATAAAAACGTCCGCCAACTCGTCGAAGACGGCAAGTTCCGCGAAGATCTCTGGTTCCGCCTCGACGTTGTCAAGGTCGAACTCCCCGCTCTCCGCGAGCGCGCCGGCGACATCCCTCTCCTGGTCCAAAACTTCATGGACCGCTACAACGAGCGCTACGCTCGCCAAGCCTCCGTTACCAAGTCCGGCCTCAACGCCCTCGACTCCTACACCTGGCCCGGCAACGTCCGCCAACTCCAGCACATGATGGAGCGCCTCGTCATCCTCGCCCCCCAGGGCCGTATCGACGAAGCCGCCGTCCGCGAAGCCATCGCCGACGCCGAAGGCCGCGATGCCCCCGTTGAAACCCTCGAAGACGCCAAAGCCGAGCAGATCAAAAAAGTCCTCGCCGCCGCCAATGGCAACAAGTCGAAAGCCGCCAAAATCCTCGGCATCGAACGCAAAACTCTTTACCGGCTTATCGATCGCTTCAATCTGTGATCCGCCCCGCCGTAGCCCTGTTCTGCGGCGTCTTCTCCGTCTATCTCGCCAGCCCCATCGCCACCCCCGCGGACTCCCGCTGGACCATCCATACCGCTCTCAGCCTCATCCACGAACGCAACGCGGACCTCAATGAGTACTCCGGCGAACTCGAAGCCCAGCGCTGGTATGCCATCGAGTGCCTCCTCTCCAGCGGCCAGCGCGTCTTCCCCGTCACCCATCGCGACCAGTGCCCCAACGGACGCTTTTATCACTTCTACCCCGTCGCCGTTCCCCTCCTCGCCGCCCCCGTTCCCTCCTCGCCCCTCCCTCGGACTTCACGCCGAATTCGGCCTCGCCCTCGCCGGCAATCTCTTTAGCCCCGCACGCGGCCTCTTCGTCTATTCCCCCCTCCTCCTTCTCACCTTCCTCGGCCTCGCCATCTGGTTCCACCGTCCCCAACTCCGTCCCCTCGCGCTCTTCATCGCCGCCGCCTCCGTCCTCCAACTCCTCCTCGTCTCCAGCTACGAAGACTGGTCTGGAGGCCACTGCTACGGCCCCCGCTATCTCTCCGATCCCGCCGGCCTCCTCGTCCTCCCGCTCGTCGCCGTCAGCCTCTTTCTGCACTCTCAAGGGGCCTTCTGCGTCCCCTGCTCGCAATGGAACTACATCCCGACTGAAACTCGCGCCAGTCCCCACCGCCTCTGGGACTGGTCCGACCCGCCCTTCCTCAGCTAACGCAAACTCCGAAACCACGCAAACACCCGCTCCTGCGTCTGCCGCCGGAAACGGTTGAAGTCCAGCGGCGTCTCCACCGTCAGCCCCGGCCGCGCCAACCCCTTCACGGCGGCGGCCACGTCCTCGGCCCGCACATAGCGATCCAACGTCGGCGCAATCATCAATACCGGCCGCCCCGCAGTCAGCCGCACCGCGGCATCAAAGTCGAACGGCGAACTCTTGGGATCGTCCACGAAGGAGCCCAATCGCGGCAGCAGCCCATGCAGATGCGAGTAGTGCCGAATCCCTTCGACGCCCCGATCCGCCGTCGCCGCCCGCAACACGTCGAACCCGCTCACCACCGCCAACCCCTTCACGCGCTCGTCCAACGCCGCCGTCAGCAGCGCCACTTTCCCGCCCAACGAATACCCCATCAGATACACATCCCCCATCTCCTCCGTCTGCCCCAACGCTTCCACCGCTGCCCGCGTATCCGCCACCATCTTCCCCATCAGGCTCCATCGCGGATACCGCCGGTAAAAACCCTTCGCGTCCAGCACCCGCGCCCCAAACCCGATCTGGTCAAACGCGAACACCGCAAACCCCTGCTTCACCAACTCCGGAATCGACGGCCTTTGATCCATGCGCCATACGCTCCCACCGCTCGCCCACGGAGCCATAATCGACCAGCCCGCCTGATAGGTATACCCATGCAGCCAAACCACCACCGGATAGGTCCCCTTCTTCTGCGGCAAAAACAGATCGCCCTTCAGCCCATCGCCAAACGGCACCTCCGTCCAGCGCATCCCCTCCTTCGCAATCCGCTCCCGCACCGTCACATCCGTCGACGGCCGCCGCAGCACCCCGGCAATCCAACTCTCGACCGTACTCACCTCTAACGGTGCCCGCCGCAGTTGCAGATTCTTCACTCCCGCCGGCTCTTCGCCCAGCACCCATTCAATCTGCGCCCGGTCCCCCAACTTCCCTGCCGGCCGCGGCTGCGGCCCCTTGTACTCGTACCCATGCGCCCAAGTCTCCAACTTCGGCATCACCGTCCGTCCAAACACCGAGTCAAAAAAATCTACGAAGTTCTCCACGTCCCCCGCCGACGTCGGATGCTCCCCCGCCCGCAGATGCAGCCAAACATTCTGCTCCTTCCCCAACCACCGGTACACTCGCCGCGCATCCCTATAAGCCTGCTCAAACCCAAACGGATTCCCCGCCGACTCCGCATAACCGCTATAGAGCATTGCCCCCCGCGGTGCCACCAGCGCCAGCAGCGTATTCTGATCCACCGGCAGCTTGTCTTCCCGCCCCGCAAAGAACCGCAGCCGCGGATGGAACCAGTGCGACTGCGCCCCGGTCAACAACTCGATGCTCTCATTCGCGAACGGCTCCGTCGTGTACCGCCACGGGTCCACCTCCCCGCTGTTCCCGCTCGAAGGCACCACGGCCCCAATCCGCTCGTCCATCGCTGCCGCCAGCAGCGCCGACTTCCCATTTCGCGAATGCCCCGTCGTCCCGATCTTCGCCGCGTCCACCTCCGGCCGCGTCACCAGATAATCCACCGCTCGCGACGCCGCCCACGCCCATCGCGCCAGCACGCTCCAGTCGTACTCCGGATACATATCCACCCAGGCATCCGAATCGTCCCCGTTCTCATACCGCGGGTCCGTCGCGTGATACACGCAAGCGATGTACCCTCGCCGCACCGCTGTATAGATCCAAGGCCGGTTCACTCCATGATTCGTCAAGAACACCGGAAACGGCCCCTTTCCCTCCGGAATCACCAACTCCAGCCGCAGAGTCCCCTTGTGATCCGGCCCAAACTCCAGCCGCACCTCCCGTACCGTCGCCCGCCCCTCCTTCCGCTCCCCCGTCACTACCGCCCGCAGATTCCGCGGCGCCGGAGGCATCCTTCCAAACAACCACCGCTCCACCTGCGTCTTCAATTCCAATCGCCGCTTCGGCCACTCCGCCCGCGTCTTCAACCCTTCGAGCGCATCCGGCAACCCCGGAATTGACCGCATCTTCGCAAAGTCCGGCGGCCGCTCCCTCGTCCGCGTCAACCACTCTTCCCAAGTCCGGTCCGTCGCATTCAATCGGCCATCCGGAGGCGGCGCGCTCGGCCGCAGTAACCGCTGCAACTCCTCCAGCGATCCATCCTGTCCGTAGGCAGAAATCGCCGCCAGTAACAGCCAACCCGCAATGCGCATGAGCCCTACTGTATCTTCACGAGCGGCCCTCGCGCCGGCATCCGGTCGAACGGTGTATCGGCTACAAACAACGATCCCGCGCCCGGTGCCATCGCCCGGATCTCCGCTGGCATACCCTCCACCGCCGTCGTGAACACGATCTTCACTTTCCCGTCCATCTCCACGAACTCCGGACACGTCACCCGAGGCGACCCCGGAATTACCCACTCACACTCCCCCGCCCCATCCGCCACCCGGTACATACGCGCCAACCCATCGCTCACCGGCCCCGGATTAAAGAACGCCACAATCACGCTCTCTCCATCCGGAGACGGCCGCAACCCATCCGGATACGCTGGCAGGCTCGCGGGATCCACCACCCACTCCCGCCCCGTCGCCCGCCGGGCCGCCGCGTCCCAGTGATACCGGCTGATAGCCTTCGGCGTCGAGTCGATGTCGATCAGCCGCTCCCCGCGAAGGTCCTTCCCGTTCGAACACGTCTGCCCCTCCAACACCGTATGCAGCCGCCCCGCCGCCGAATCGTAGAAGTACAAAGCCGCAATCGGCTCCGAAAATCCCAGGTGCTTGGTCCCGAACAGCACCCCGCCCTCCACCGCCAAGCCGTCGTTGATGATCACCCGCTCGTCGTCCGAAACGGTCACTCCCAACTCCTCCACCACCCCGCTGCGCCAGTCGGCCAACACGAGCCGCCGCTCCATCCCCACCAGCCATTTCCCCGGCGTCTCTGTCTCGGCAAAAAATCCCGGCCGCCCCGGCAGAGTAAAACTCCGATTCTCCCCGCTCGCCAGATCGAGCCGATTCAAACTTCCCACCGTCGCCTCGGCGCTATGCTGAATCGCCACCCAACCCAGCTCGTTCGTCCCCTGCAAAACCCGTGGCCCTTCGGGCAAAAATCGCAGCGATTCCTCCGCCGGCGCAAACAATTCTTTAGCCAAGTATTGAGCCTTCATAAATAAACCCAGATCATACCGCGCGAACCCAACTTGACGTTATCCCTGTTTTTCGATAAGTTTCTAAAGCCTTTGGCTTCACATTGGGAGTAACGCTACGTATGAAATTCAATCGAAATTATTTTGCGGCCATGCTACTCGGCATGGCGCTGCCCCTAGTCTCGGCAGCCCAGACTTCTGACGCTGTCCTCGTCGGCATCGTCTCGGACGCCTCCGGCGCTTCCGCCGCCGGCGCCACGATAGCCGCCGTCAACGCCGCCACCGGCGTCACCCGCGAAGTAATCACCAACGAAACCGGCGCTTATCGCCTCGGCCCGCTGGTCCCCGGCACCTATACAATCACCGCGAAACTGAGCGGCTTCAAAACACAGGTTCAGAAAGACGTCGTCCTCCAAACCGGGGCCGTCGTCAAAATCGACGTCGCCCTCGAAATCGGCAACGTCACCGAAAGCGTCGAGGTCACTGGCGCGGCCCCCATGCTTCAAACGCAGGAGACCTCGGTCGGCGGAGTCATCTCCCAGTCCCAACTCGCCCGCATCCCCGTCAACGGCCGCAACTACACCCGCTTGCTCGTCCTGATGCCCGGCACCAGCGACATCCAGCGCAGCCAAGGCCGCGGCAGCCTCTCCGGCGCGCAGATGGTCTCCGTCAACGGCCAGCGCACCCAGGACAACAACTACACCCTCGACGGCGTCGACAACAACATGATGTTCATGAACTCCCCCGGCGGCTCTCCGCCCATGGACTCGATCCAGGAGTTCCGCGTCGCCACCGGCAACTCCGCCGAATACGGCCGCTCCGCCGGCGCCAACGTCAACGTCTCCATCAAGTCCGGAACCCGCGACCTCCACGGCTCGCTCTACTCCTTCGTCCGCAACGACAAGTTCGACGCCAACGAGTTCTTCGCCAACAAGCAGGGCCGCGGCAAAGTACCCTTCCGGCAGAATCAGTACGGCCTCGCCATCGGCGGCCCGGTCTTCGTGCCCAAAATCTACAACGGCCGTGAAAAGACGTTCTGGTTCCTCGGCTGGGAAGGCTTCCGCCTGCGCCGCGGCCAGACCACCCAGAGCACCGTGCCCACCGCCGAAATGCGCACTGGCGATTTCAGCGGGATCACCCAGCGGATCTACGACCCGTTAACCGGCCAACTCGACGCCCAGGGCCGCATCGTCCGCCAGGTCTTCCCGGGCAACATCATCCCGGCCAATCGCATCAACCAGGGCATGAGGCGTACCATCGACACGCTCCATCCGCTGCCCAACCGCCCAGGACTCGTCAACAACTTCCTCCAAACCGAAGGCCAGGGCATCGACCGCGACATGATCGTCCTCCGCGTCGACCACACCATCAACGACAAGAACATCATCTGGGGCCGCATGCTCGAACAGCGCGTCGGCCAGCAGGTCCCCTCGGCCTCTTCCATGTTCGTCAGCGAGAACCGCTACGACGTCCGCAACTGGGGCCTCGGCTGGAATAACATCATCAGCCCCTCCACCGTGCTCGAAGTCAAGTACGGCTACAACAGCCCGAACAACCCCGGCTGCCCGGTCTTCCGCAATGGCATCACCCGCTCAGGCATCCTCGACGCCGGCGGCGTGCAGATCTTTGACAAGGACGCCCTTTGCGGCACCCTCCCCAGCTTCGCGCCCCAGGGCTACCTCACGGCCGGCGGCGGCGGCGGCGAAACCATCATGGACAAGAACCACCAGACCAACGCCAAACTGTCCATGGTTATGGGCCGGCACTCGTTCAAATTCGGTGGCGGCTTCACATGGCGCGCCATGGACGCGGCCTACTCCAACCCCACCAACGGCGACGCCCAGTTCTGGACCTCGCTCACCGCGGACGACCTGAACCCCTCCCAGGGCAACTCGCTCGCCACGATGCTGCTCGGCTATCCCAGCTACGTCCGCCGCGGCTTCAGCATCCCGCGTCTCTTCGCCCGCCAACCCTATGCCGAAGCCTTCTTCCAGGACGACTGGCGCGTCACCGACCGCCTCACCGTCAACCTCGGCATCCGCTGGGAATCCGGAATCCGCCCCTGGGATACCAACAACGCCCTCGGCAACCTCGTCATCACCCGCGACGCCCAAGGCGTCTACGGCGCTGAGTTGATGTGGGCTGGCGCCAACCCGCTCCGCGACAACGCCCCAGCCAAAACCCTCGGCTACGGCCGTGCCCTCATGCGCAACGACATGAACAACTTCGCGCCCCGCCTTGGCATCGCCTATCAGGCCAACTCGAAAACCGTCATCCGTCTCGGCGCTGGCGTCTTCTACAACACCACCTTCATGCAAGAAATTAACGACCTGCGCAAGTTCTGGCCCTATCTGCCGCAACAGGAAATCAGCCTGAATCGGAGCGCCGTGCCGGACTTCAGCATCAATCAGCCCGGCCCCGGCTTCGGCTCCACGCAAGCCATCGGCGGCTGGCCCCAGAACCCGAACAATCGCACGCCGTACTCCATGCAGTGGAACCTCTTCGTCCAGCGCCAAATCCAGCAGGATATGACCCTCGACGTCGGCTACGTCGGCTCATCAAACAAGAAACAGATCGGCTACTACGGCCTGAACAACGCCTTCACCCCGGGCCCTGGCCCCATCGATCCCCGCCGCCGCCTCGCCGCCGCGGGTTTCGCCGGCAACATGGACGGTGGCGAAAACATGTTCAACTCCGAGTACAACGCCCTGCAGATCAAAGCCAACAAGCGCTTCAGCAAAGGCTTGACCGTCCTCGCCAACTACACCTGGGGCAAGTGCATGGACAACCAATCCTCCCTCGCCGAAGGCAAGTACCAGGACATCTTCAACCTCCGCGCCGATTGGTCCCGCTGCTCCTATGACATCACCCACGCCTTCAAGATGGGTTATGTATACGATCTCCCCTTCGGCCGCGGCCGCACATTCGGCAGCGGTTGGAACGGTTTCGTCGACGGCGTCCTCGGCGGCTGGGCCGTCGAAGGCATCGTCCAATGGCAGACCGGCACCCCCTCCAACGTCCGCACCGGTCAGGACCGCGCCAACGTCGGCCGCACCCAGGAACGGCCCAACGTCCTCCGCAATCCCAACCTGTCCGCCGACCAGCGGACTCCGGATCGCTGGTTCGACACCTCCGCCTTCGTCATGCCGGCCTCGTTCACCTTCGGCAACGCCGGAGCCTACATCGTACGCGACGACGGCCGCCGCGTCTTTGACTTCTCGATTGCCAAGAAATTCCGCATCGTCGAAAGTCACGCGCTCGAACTCCGCGGCGAGTTCTTCAACTTCCCGAACCACACCATGTTCGGCGCCCCAGGCTCCGGTGGCTACGTGTTGAACACTCCCGGCTTCGGTGTCATCAACAACACCGCCGCCAACCGCCAAATCCAGTTCGCCCTCCGCTACTCTTTCTAGCGGCCGACCCGGATGAAGTGGTTATCCCTTAACCTGTTCCTCCTCACCCTCGCCGGTAACTGGACGGTCGCCCTCCTGGGCCCCGTCCTCGTTACCGGCGAGTCTATTAAGAAGCCCCTTCCCGCCACCACCCCCGGCGGCATCGCCGTCTTCGACTACAACAACGACGGCCGCCTCGATCTCTTCTTCCCCAACGGCGGAGCCCTCCCCACCGGCCCCAAAGCCCCCAACACCCTCCTCCGCAACGACGGCGATTTCCGCTTCACTAACGTCACTGCCGAAGCCGGCCTCACCGGCCGCCATTACGACCTCGGCGCCGCCGCCGCCGACTACAACAACGACGGCCACCCCGACCTCCTGGCCCTCGGCCTCCGCGGCATCACCCTCTATCGCAACGAAGGCAACGGCAAGTTCACCGACGCGACCGCCGCCGCCAAACTCGATAACCAAGGCCGCTGGTCCGTCGCCGCCGCCTGGTTCGACATGGACAACGACGGCGACCTCGACCTCTTCGTCGTCAACTACGTCCAATGGAATCCCGCCGCCGAAAAGGTCTGTCTCGTCGCCGGAAAGCCCGATTTCTGCCATCCCCGCAACTACCTCCCCGAACCCAACGCCCTATTCCGCAACAACGGCGACGGCACTTTCACCGACGTCTCCGCCCCCTCCGGCATCGCCGCCCACAAAGGCAAAGGCATGTCCGTCGCCGCCGCCGATTTCGACGCCGACGGCCTCATCGATCTCTACGTCACCAACGACCGAACCTTCGCCTTCTACTTCCGCAACCTCGGCCAAGGTAAGTTCGAAGAGTGCGCCTTCGACCGCGGCATCGCCGTCCCCCAGGACGGCAACCCCGTCTCCGGCATGGGCGTCAGCGCCGAAGACTACGATAACGATGGCCGCCCCGATCTCGTCTACACCGCCCTCCGCGACGAGACCTTCCCCCTCTATCGCAACCTCGGTAAAGAGTTCGAAGAGTCGACCGGCAAAAGCCGCCTTGCCCCCCTCACCCGCGCCATGGCCGGCTGGGGCATCGCCTTCGCCGACCTCGATAACGACGGCTGGAAAGACATTCTTGCCGCCCGCAGCGACGCCCTCTCCGCCACCGGCGGCCACGGCGCCAAGGCCAAGGAGCCGCCATCCTGGTTCCGCAATCAAGGCAACGGAACCTTCGCCCCCGGAGACGGCTGGGCCAAGCTCGAACCCGCCATGTACCGCGGCCTCGTCGCCGCTGACCTCAACGGCGATGGCTGTCTCGACGTCATCCTGACGGCCCTCCAAGCCGCCCCCCGCCTCCTGCGCAGCCCCTGCCAAGGCGCCGGCAACTGGCTGCAAGTCGACGTCCGCGAACTCGGCGCCCGCGTCCGCGTCGGCCAACAAACCCGCTGGGTCTCCTCCGCCACCGGCTACGCCTCCTCCTATCTCGGCCCCCTCCACTTCGGCCTCGGCAGCGCCACCCGCGCCGATGTCGAAGTCACTTGGCCCGACGGACGCTCCAAGCGCATTGCCACCGAGGCAAATCGTGCGATTCAATTGAAGCCATGAAGTTGTTCCCCTTGCTCTTCCTCGCGGTCCTCCTCACCGCCCAGGAAGACCCCGCGGCCGCCGCCGCCCGCGCCATGCGCGAAGGCCGCTTCGCCGACGCCGAGCGCCTCTACCGCGCCCTCATCAAAGAAGTTTCCAATGAGCCCCGCCTCCAACTCAACCTCGCCCTCGCCCTGCATTCCGGCAAAAAGTACGCCGAAGCCAACGCTGCCTTCGCCCAATTCCTAAAAACGAACCCACCGCCCGGCCCGGTCCATCTCGTCGCCGGTCTTTCCCTCCTCAAGGCTGGCCGCGCCTGCGACGCTGCCGCAACGCTCGAAAAGGCCAAACGCTGGCAAGCCTCCGAACAAGTCCTTACCGAACTCGCCGATGCCTACTCCGCCTGCAAGCGCTACCCCCAATCTGGCAGCGCCTACGTCGAAGCCGCCTCGAAAGCCACCGCCAACGCCGGCCGCCTCAAACGCGCCGCCGCCCGCGCCTACTGGCTAGCCCGCGACTATCCCACGGCCCGTCCCCTGTTCACGGCCCTCAGTTCCACGTTCTCGAACGACGCCGAGTTCCTCTACGAATTCGGCGATACCCTCGCCCGCACTGAAGGCGCAGCCGCTGGTCTCCCCCTCCTCGAACGCAGTGTCGAACTCGCTCCCGAACTCACGCCCGCCCGCGGCGCCCTCGGCCGCGCACTCGTCGAAGCCGGCCGCCACGCCGAAGCCATCCCCCACCTGACAGCCGCCGCCCCCGCCGACTCCACCCTTCTCCTGCCCTTAAGCCGGGCCTACAAAGCAACGGGCCGCGTCGAAGACGCGGCCCGTGCCGAACAACAGTACCGGAAATCGCTGACTTCTCAGAACTGAATTCTGATGCCGAGCTGAATGTTTCGCGGCCCGACGTTCGTCGTGCCCGTCACCACGCCAAAGTTCGGATCGGCGATGTTCGTGTTCGCCCGCCCAAACTGCGGCGTGTTCGTGAAGTTGAACATCTCCGCGCGGAACTGAACCTTCCAGTTCTCTCTCCAGCGAAAGTTCTTCAGAATGGCCAGGTCCGCGTGGTTGGTCGGACCGAAGCGGATATTCGGAATCCACCGCGGCGCGTTGCCGATCTCATAGGTACCGGGTGCGGTGAACGCCTCCGTGTTGAACCAGCGGTCCGGAGTCGGATTCGAAATCGCCGCGGTCTTCAGATCGGCCACGTTCGGCCGCTGCGTCTGGAAACCGAAAGCGCTCAGCGTATTCGGCGCCGTGAAGCCCAGTGGCAACCCGCTCGAAAACCGTATGATCGAGGAAACCTGCCAACCGCCCACAATCGCGTTCGCCACCGGATGCATATCGGCCAGGAACTTCCGCCCCTTGCCCACCGGCATCTCGTAGACCAGCGCATTCACGAAGCTCTGCGGAATGTCGTGCGCGGAGATCGAACGATCTACGCTCAAGTCATAGAAGTTCCGCAGCGTGTCGCCCACTTCCCATCCCTGCCATTCGCTGGCGTTGTCAATCGCTTTCGACCATTGGTAGGTGCTCAACAGGTTCAGGTTCTTGCCCATCTGCCAGTGGTAGCGGACCACCAAAGCGTTGAAGCTCGCGCTCGCCCCCGGCGTGTCGCCCGAAAGCCCTACGCCAAGGAACTGCGGATGCGGACGTAGCAGCCGATGCTGCGGAATCGTAGCGCCGGACAAAGCACCGGTCGGAATGATCCCGAAGAATGGGTTCCGCACCGGGTTGTTCAGCGCCGGCCCAAGCGAGAGGAACTCCGGCGGCAACTGGTTCGCCTGCTGCCCGGTACCGAACGAGAGCTTCCGGCTCTGGGTCCCGGTATAGCCCACCTCCAGCACCATGCCCTGCTTCACTTCAAACTGGAAGTCGGCGCTGAAATTTTGCACATAGCCCTGCGGATGGTGCCTTGAGAACGCGTTCACGTTGTCGCCCACCTGTGTCAACAGGCCTCGACTCGAACCTACCGGCTGATTGAACCCGTTCGGAAACGGATTCCGCAACAGCCCGTTCGGGTTCGGGTTGATGCCATCGGCGCCCACCGTCGAAACCCATTCCGTAGTCGTCGCGAAGCCCTGGTTCGCACCGCCGCCCGTCTGCGGGTAGAAGATCCCGTAGCCGCCGCGGAATACCAGCTTATCGGTAATCTTGTACGCCATACCGAAGCGAGGAGCAAAGTTCGAATAGTCCGTGTTCCACGCGCCCCGGTTCTCGGGTGTCACAAACACAAGACCACCCACCAGCGGCAATCCCGTCTGCTGCGCCAGCGGATTCGGCGCCGTGAAGTCGAAGTTGTTCAAACGGTTGAAACGCTCCGTCCGCGCCAACTGCACCTCCCACCGCAAACCCATGTGCAGCGTCAGCCGCCGGTTGGCCCGCCAGGAGTCCTGGAAGTACACGCCGTGGTAACCCGCCGTATTCGCCACCCCGATACCCAGAGGCGCGCTGCCGCCCGCCCCTGTGCCCAGCAGCAGCGAGGCAATGGCATCGCCGGTCACCGAACTCGCGATAGCCGCCGTCGGCCCTGATGTTAAGCCCCGCGTAAAGTTAAATACCGGGGTGTTGAAGTCCGTGTTATTCAACCGCGCCACTTCGCCCAACCAGCCAAATTTCAAGCTATGCGCGCCCAACTCCTTCGTCAGATTCAACTGCAGGTTATGCGTCTCGCGCGGCACGTTCAGAAACCGCCGGTTGTTCAGCGAGGTATAGCCCTGCGCGGAGAACCCCGGATACGTCTGCGCCTGGAACTGCGAAACCAGTTGCGGCGAGAATCCTAACGTCGTCGCGTTCAAGCCCTGCGAAGGCGAGACTTGATTCTCCCGCCACCGGCCCGAACCCAGCAGCACGTTGATCACCCACGTCGGCGACGGCGTAATCGTCGTCCCGATCACGGCATGGTGCCGCGGGTTCACGTCCGAAAAGTTCGTGTCCGCCCCATTGCCGAAGTATACCGGCGCCACGTTTTCCTGCCACGCCTTCGTAAATCGCCCGAATAGGGTCCACTTCTCGCTCTTCGCCCAATCAATGCGCAGGTCCAACCGATCATTTACCGTGTTCGTCTTGCCGGCCGCCGCAAAGTTGCGGGCGTTCGTTCCCGCGTCGCCCTGCGTGTTCGGCAGCGGGAACAACCCGATTACCTTCGCCGCCACCGGGTCAATCAGACCGGCCGGAATCCGGTTGCCCGGAAACGCGTCGCGAATGAAGCCGCTCCCGTTCGGGTTCGGCCGAGTCGTGAAGGGATTGTAGATGGTGGCCAGCGTTCCATTCGCGTTGAACGTCTGCGAAAAGTCGCCGCTCCGCTGCAGCGCCGTCGGCACGGTCGAGATGTTCGTGCCCGGCGATCCCTGCCGCAGTCCCTCATACGCAGTGAAGAAGAACAGCCGCTTCGACCGTACAATCGGTCCGCCCACCGCCGTGCCAAACTGGTTCCGTTGGAACAGCACCCGCGGCAACCCCGCGCGATTATTCGCCCAGGAGTTCGCATCCAGCTTGTTGTTACGAAGGAACTCGAACACCGAGCCATGGAAGTTGTTCGATCCGCCACGCGTAATCATGTTCACCGCGCCGCCGTCCGACTTGCCGAACTGCGCGTCGAACTGGTTGCGGACGATGCTCATCTCTTGCACGGAGTCTACACTCGGCGATGCGATCAACCCGCCCCAGTCCACCGCGGCTGCCGGCACGCCGTCGATTAGCGTCAAGCCCGCCTGCCCGCGCCCGCCGTTCATCGAAAAGCGGTTGTGGTTCTGGTCCTGCGTCGCCTGCGAAATGCCCGTACGCACGGCAATCACGCCCGCGTTCACATGCACCAGAGCAAAGGGGTTCCGCGCGTTCACCGGCAGGTCCAACACCGCCTGCTGGTTCAACGTCACCGAACGGTTCGCCGACTGCGTGTCGAGCATGCTCACTCCCGCCGTCACTTCCACCACCTGAGTGACCTCACCCAGTTGGAGATTGAAATTTACTTCCAGTAGCGCGTTCACGCGAAGTTCCGCGTTCTTCTGCACACTCTTCCGGAAACCAGCCATCTCCACGGACACTTCATAGTTGCCGGGAGGAAGCTGCGAGAAAATGTAGCGCCCGTCGCCGCCGGTCACGGCTTGCCGTGTGTCACTGGTCGCTTCATTGCGGACGCGAACCGTCGCCCCCGCGATCGTTGCTTGCCCCGGATCCAATACCGTCCCGGATATGTTGCCTGTAAACGTTTGGGCGCTGAGTGCTGCTGTCGTTAGCAGAAATCCCAGTACCGATCGACTCAGTCGGTCTGTTTTTATATTCATAAATTGAGTAACCTCATGCCGTGTGGCTCGAGTGAAGTGCGCCCAGTTTATTTGAATTATCAGCAGTTTGCAACGGAGGATTGGGAGCGAGGGTCTGCCGGGTCACCCCATGGACCTCAACGCTTAGCAGGTATAGAATTGGGTTCATGCTGCTTCCGCGTGCCCGGTCCGTCCTTTTGGCGCTCCTGCCGCTCACGCTGTGCGCCGAAGTAAAGGTCCCACCTATCTGGCCGCAGATCCAGGGCATCTTCCCCCACGGCGGCCAGCGCGGCGCCTCCGTCAAAATCACGCTCAAAGGCCGCAATCTCCAGGACACCCGCGAACTCCGCTTTCTCTCCCCCAAACTTACCGCCCAGGTTCTCTCCGCCTCGGCCTACGAAGTCGAGGCCCTCGTCACCCTCACCCCCACCGCCGAACCCGGCCGTCACGACCTTCGCCTCATCGCCGCCCACGGCTCCGCCATCGGCTACTTCGACGTCGGCACCTTCCCGGAACGAATCGAAAAGGAACCCAACAACACCCCCGCCCAAGCCGAACCCCTCGCCTTCCCCGCCCTCGTCAACGGCATCCTCAAGGCCGGCGACTACGACTACTACAGCTTCGAAGCCGCCGCCGGCCAAACCCTCACCTTCGACGTCCTCGCCACCCGCAACGGCGCCAGTACAGACTCTGCCCTCAGCCTCCTCGACGCCTCCGGCCTCGAACTCGCCTTCTCCGACGACTACTACGGCTTCAAGGATCCCCACCTTCGCTTCACGTTCCCAAAAGCAGGCCGCTACGTCCTCCGCGTCCATGGGTCGAGCGAAGCCGGCTGCGACACCTGCGACTACCGCCTCCTCGCCGGTCCCATGCCCCATCTCGAAACCGCCATGCCCGCCGGCGGCCAACCCGGCCAGACCACGACCATTACGTTACACGGTGTCAACTTAAACCACCTCAACGCCGTCACCCTCGGCGATGGCCTCGCTCAGGGCGAAGTCCTCAAGGCCACCCCCACGGAAGCCACCGTCCGCCTCACTGTCCCCGCCTCTGCCCCTCCCGGAGTCTACAAACTCCACGGCAACGGAGCCTTCCTCCCTGCCCCCTTCGTCGTCTCTTCCTACAAAGAACTGGCCGTCGGCGACGGCTCCGCCCGCAGCCGCAAGGATCCCGTTCCCGTCACTCTCCCCGTCGTCGCCAACGGCATCATCAACCGCCCTCGCGCCGCCGACCATTTCTCTTTCCGCGTCGACGGCCCCAAATCCGTCGTCCTCGAAGCCCACGCCATGCAGTTGGGCTACCTCACCGATCCACTTGTCGCTATCTACGACGAGAGCGGCCAGCGCCTCGCCTGGCAGGACGACCCCACCACCAACACCGGAAAGGAACCCGCCAACCTCGACCCCCATCTCGTCTTTCGCCTCCCGAAAGCCGGCCGCTACATCGCTATGGTCCGCGACGCCCAGTTCCGCGGCGACCCGGCCTTCCTCTACCGCCTCACCATGAAGGAAGCCGAGCCCGACTTCTCCCTCCGCGTCGTCGGCACCGACGACTCGCTCTATCGCGGCCGCACCAACACCGTACTCGTTCGCGTCCGCCGCCTCGAAGGCTGGAACGACCCCGTCGAAGTCTACGCCGCCAACCTCCCGCCCGGCGTCACCGTGAAGCCCGTCGTCGCCGAGCCCAAGAACACCCCCTACACCGGCACCTGCGGCGAGATCCACTACCTCGACGGCACCAATGTCGAAATGCAGATCAGCGTCGCCCCCGACGCCCCGCTCGCTCTCGGCCACATCGAGTTCCGCGGCCGCGCCAAAGGCATCGAACGCTCCGCCCGCACTCGATACTTCCGTTCCCGTATCCGCCACATAGGCGACGCCGAAGAGGACCATCTCCGCGTCACCATCGCAGACGCCCCCGGCGCTGTCCTCACCGTCCCCCCCGCCCTCGCCCTCGCCAAGGACAATACCGCCGCCCTCACTGTCATCGTCACGCGTCTCGACGAAGGCCACACCGAACCCCTCGTACTCTCCGTCGAAGCCGCGGCCGACGGCCTCACGGCCTCTGCCGAACCCGTACCCGCCGCCTCTACCCGCGCCGAAGTTAAACTCCGCGCTGCCGCCAACAAGGCGCCCGGTGACTTCGTGCTCGTCGCCCGCCGCGGTGGGACCATCGTTGGAAGGTCCCACCCCATTCGTCTCCGGAGCCCTCAATAATGCGCCGCCTCCTCCTGGCCCTCGCCCCCCTCTCGGCCTTCGCCGCCAGCCTCTCCATCCAACCACCCCGCATCGTCCTACACGGCGCCGGCGCCACCCAGCATTTCGCCGTCACCTATACCGACAACCAGGGCTACGAGCATGACGTCACCGCCGAGTGCGCCGCCAACAACGTTGCCCGCGCCAGTATGCGCACCGTCGCCGTGGCCTGCCGCGGCCTCCGCGCCGTGGCGCCCATCACGGTCAAGCCCGCCGCCCGCGCCCCCGGCATCAGCTTCGTCAACGATGTCAGCCCCATTTTCACCATGTCCGGCTGCGCCGGCGCCAACTGCCACGGCTCCATCCGCGGCCAGCGCGGCTTCAAGCTCTCGCTGTTCGGCGTCGAACCTAAGCTCGATTTCGATGCCGTCAACGCCAAGCGCATCGACCGTGCCCACCCCGAACAGAGCCTGCTCCTTAAGAAAGCCACCGCCGAGACCGCTCACGGCGGCGGCCTCCGCTTCCCGCCGGACTCCCTCCAATACCGCACCATCCGCGACTGGATCGGCCAAGGCGCGCCCTACGATCAGGACGACTCCGTCCGCGTCGTCAGCCTGCAGGTCTACCCTGAAGAGCGCGTCGTCCTCGGCCCGCAGAAGAAACAGCAACTCATCGCCGTCGCCACGTACTCCGATGGCAGCGTCCGCGACGTCACCCGCCTCGTCCAGTACTCCTCGAACGGGCCCGACACCGTACAAGTGGCCGCCAATGGCGTCCTAACGGCCCTACAAGCGGGCGAAACGGCGATCATGGTCCGTACCATGGGCCAGGCCGTCGCCGCGCGTATCCTGGTCGCTTCCGGCCCGACGGACTCCGGCTATCCCCAGGTCGCTGCTAACAACTACGTCGACCAGCAGATCTTCGGTAAACTCCGCCGCCTCAACATCCGCCCCTCGGCCTTGACCAGCGATGGCGAGTTCCTCCGCCGCGTCTACCTCGACACCATCGGCCTGCTCCCTACGGAAGACGAAACCCGCCGCTTCCTAGCCTCCACCCATCCCGCTAAACGCAGCGTCGAAATCGACCGTCTCCTCAACCGCCGCGAATTCTCAGAACTCTGGGCCATGAAGTTCACCGAGCTCTTCCGCGCTGGCACCCGCGAAGCCGGAGCCAAAGGAGCCCGCATCGTCTACAACTTCATCCGCGACTCGTTCCTGCAAAACAAGCCCTACGACCGCTTCGTCCGAGAGACCCTCCTCAGCCAGGGCGCCCACAGCTTCTCCACTTCCTCCCTCGACGGCGTCACCGAATCGCCCACCAGCTTTTACAACATCAGCTTCGATTCGAACGCCCCCGACCACGCCACCAACATCAGCCAGCTCTTCCTCGGCGTTCGCCTCGAATGCGCCAAGTGCCACAACCATCCCTGGGAGAAATGGACCCAGGACGACTTCTACGGCTTCGCTGCCTTCTTCGCCCGCCTCGGGATCAAGGAGGTTTACGAGAACGACGAAAATGCCACCCAGTACATGGAGGACGGCGCCGTTGAACACCCCAAGACCAAGAAGAAAATGGTCGCCCGCGTCCTCGATGGCAAGCCGGTCCAGGACTCGCAGGATGCCGACATTCGCGACGATCTCTTGGCCTGGATGACGGCCCCGGAGAACCCGTATTTCTCCCGCACCATCGTCAACCGCGTCTGGAAGCACTACTTCGGCCGCGGCTTCGTCGAGGAGGTCGACGACTTCCGCGTCACCAACCCGCCATCCCATCCGGCACTCCTCGACGCCCTCGCCAAGGACTTCGTCGCTCACAAGTTTGACCTCCGCTACCTCATGAGGACCATCCTCAACTCCCGCGCCTATCAGCTGTCCGCGGAACCCAATGACTCCAACCGCGCCGACACCATCAACTTCAGCCGGTTCCCCATCCGCCGCCTCGTCGCCGAAACGCTGCTCGACACCATGAGCCAGGTCACCGGCGCCCCCGAGAAGTTCCCCGGCTATCCCGCCGGCACCCGCTCCATGCAGGTCTACGCCGGCGGCGGCGGATACATGCTCTCCTCCTTCGGACGCTTGAGCCGTGACATCATCTGCGAGCGCGATGCACAGCCCGACATGGCCCAGACCATGCACCTCATTTCCGGCTCCACACTGCAAGGCAAGCTCTCGAAGGCCCAACTCGACCTCGCGCTAACCGACGACCAACTCCTCGAGCAGATCTACCTCCGTAGCCTTGTCCGCCTCCCTTCACCCGCAGAACGCGCCGCCGTGCTCGGCCTGGTGAAGACCGGCGACCGCCGCAAGGCTTACCAGGATCTCCTCTGGGCGATCCTCAATTCGAAAGAGTTCCTCTACCAGCACTAAAATGAACATCCCGATGCATCGACGCGGCTTTATTAGAATCGGCTCGATTGCGGCCTTCGGCACGCTCAGTTGGGGAGACGTCCTCCGGCTCCGCGCCGCCGCCCCGGCCAAGGATATCTCCATCATCCACCTCTGGCTCGCCGGCGGCCTCAGCCATCTCGATACGTTCGACATGCGGCCCCAAGCCGACCGCAAGTACCGAAGCCCCTTCCGCCAGATTCCAACCACCGTCGACGGTCTGCAGATCACCGAGCACCTGCCCCGCACCGCCCAGCGCATGAACCGGGTCACGCTCATCCGCAGCATGACGCACAAGCAGTCCGCCCATGGCACGGCGCAGACCCTGATGCTCAGCGGTCACGATGCTTTGCCGACGCTGCTCGCACCCTGCATGGGCTCCGTCCTCGCCAAAGAACTCGGCGCGCGCAATGAACTGCCGCCCTACGTCAACGTTCCGCAACCCCGCGGCAACAACGCGCGCGCCGGTTTCCTCGGCCCCAAGTACAACCCCTTCTCCGCAGGCAACGTCAACGTCCCCAACTACTCCGTACGCGACATGGACCTGCCCATGGGCGTCGACTGGGCCCGCATGGAGGGCCGCCACAGCCTGCTCAATCTCGTGGATTCGAAGATCAAGGATTGGGATACCTCGGAAGCCTTCGGCACCCTCGACAGCTACTACCAATCGGCGCTCGAACTCATGAAGAGTCCGCGCGCCAAGAAGGCCTTCAACATCGCCGAAGAGCCGGAGAAGCTGCGCAACGATTACGGCCGAACGCAAATGGGCCAGGGCTGCCTCCTCGCCCGGCGTCTCGTCGAGGCCGGCGTCCGCTTCGTCAGCGTCGGCAAAGGCGACAACGAATGGGACCATCATTCGAACCTTTTCCCAGCCTACGCCAACGAGTTCATGCCCGAACTCGACAACGCCTTCGCCGCTCTACTCGACGACCTCGAGCAGCGCGGCATGCTCGACTCGACTCTCGTGATCGTGACCGGTGAGTTCGGCCGCACCGCCGAGATCAACGTCAACACCGGCCGCGACCATTGGCCGAACTGCTTCTCCCTGGTCCTCGCCGGCGCCGGGGTCCCGCGCGGCCAGGTCGTCGGCGCTTCCGATGCGGACGGGATGTATGTGAAGGACCGGCCCGTTGAAGTGCCGGACTTTACCGCGACGCTTTTCAAAAAGCTTGGCGTCGATTTTGAGAAGGAGTATTTGTCGAACATCGGACGGCCCTTGAAGATTTCCGCGGGCACTCCGCTCAACTTTCTCGGTTAGCCCGTGCCCCTGCTCCTGCTTCTGCTCGCCGCCACCGCTTGGGCGCAATCCGAAACTTGCGCCCGGTGCCATCCCGCCGTCGTCAAGCAGTATCAGTCCACCGGCATGGCCCGCAGCAGCGGCAAGATCTCTTCCCCGGCCCTTCCTGCCACCGTCGCCGATCCTTCGAGCGGCGCCGTCTACCGCATCGGCAAGGACCACCGGATGGAGTTCGAACGCGGCCCGGTAAAGGGCAGCCGGCTGCTCGAATGGTTCATTGGGTCGGGCAATGTTGGACGGAGCTATCTGTTCGGGGTCGATGGATTTTTGTTTCAGGCTCCGGTGTCGTACTACTCGGCGGCGGAGAAATGGGACGTATCGCCGGGGTTCGAGGGCAAGCGGACTATCCAACTGACGCGGGCGGTGGAACCCGCCTGCCTGCAGTGTCATGCCAGCCAGGTTCAGCCGGAGGGTGGTGTGAGCTGTGAGCGATGCCACGGACCGGGGCAGAAGCATGCCACCTCGGGCAAGGCTTCCGATATCGTTCAGCCGGCCAAACTCCCGGCGGCGCATCGGGATGGGGTTTGCGCGCAGTGTCATCTTACGGGTGTCGCACGGGTGGCGACAGCCAACCGGAAGGCCGGGACGTTTCGCGCGGGGGATCTGCTCAGCGACCACCTTGCCGTCTTCGTGTGGGATACCGCCGAGGCGGGCGAACTCAGTGCTACCAGCCACTACGAACGCCTCGCCGCCAGCCAGTGCAAACAGGCCTCTGGCGACAAGCTGTGGTGCGGCAGTTGCCACGATTCGCACCGCGAACCCGCCGCCGCTGAGCGCGCTGGATTCTATCGCGAGCGGTGCCAAAGCTGCCACGCTCAGAAGCCCTGCACGAAGGCCGCGGCGACGAGCGATTGTGCGAGTTGCCACATGCCGAAGGGTGCGACTCGCAGTGTGGACCATGTTGCATTTACGGACCATTCGATTCCCCGCAAACCGCAGCCGGCACCCGCTCCGGCGGTCAAGCGGGCGTTGCGGCCTTTTCTCCCCGCGCCGGCCGGAGAACGGGAGACGGCCCTCGGCTACGCCGTTGCGGCGATGACGGAACCGGCGGTTCGACGGCAGGCGTATGAGCTACTTCTTAAGGCTCCGCGTGATGTGGCCGTGATGGCGCAGTTGGCGCAGTTTCATGACCGCATGGGGCAGGAGGAGCAGGCCATGGCTCTTTGCGAACAGATCGTCGCGATCGACCCCGGCCATCCGGCGGCGGCGGTAAACCTGGGCATCTACCGGATCAAGCGCGGGCAGGCCGCTGAGGCAATCTCCCTGTGGGAATCGGCGCTCAAGCGGAACCCTTCGCTGACCGGGGCTCGAATGAACCTGGCGGTTGCGCTGTCGCGCAGCGGGGAGCGGGACAGGGCGATCGCGGCCCTGCGGCAGGCGCTGCGGTTTGAGCCGGATTTCGAGCCTGCGCTGCGCCTGTTGCGCGAATTGGGCGCAACGCCGTAAGCTTGGATCAACCTATGGAACGTAGAAATTTGTTAATCACGGGCGCGGCCGCGCTTTCTATCGGCACACGACGGATTCTCGGGGCGAACGACCGGGTCCGGGTCGGGCTGATCGGCCTCGGTGGCCGCGGCAATGCGCATCTCGGCAGCTACCTCCAAATCCCCGGCTCCCAATTGGCCGCAATCTGCGACGTGAACCAAGCGGCTCGCGAACGTGCGAATGCTCGTATCACGAAGGCTGGGCAGGAAAAGGCGGTCGAGTTCAGTGACATGCGGAAGCTGCTCGAGTCCAAGGATATCGACGCAGTCTCCATGGCGACTCCGAACCACTGGCACGCGCTTGGCGCGATCTGGGCGATGCAGGCCGGCAAGGACACTTACTGCGAGAAGCCCGCGAGCCACAATCCGTTCGAGAGCAAGCAGATGATCGCCGCCGCGCGGAAATACAGCCGGATGTGCCAGATCGGCTCGCAGAGCCGTTCGACGCCGCACGTCATGGCCGCCATTCAGGATTTGAAAGACGGCGCGGTCGGCAAGCTCTATATGGCCAAAGGCCTCTGCTACAAGCGCCGCAAGTCGATCGGAAAGAAGCCCGACGGCCCCGTGCCTCCCGGCCTCAACTGGGACATGTTCCTGGGACCGGCTCCGATGCGTCCGTTCAACGAATTGCGTTTCGCCTACAACTGGCACTGGTTCTGGGACACCGGTAACGGCGACCTCGGCAACCAAGGCGTGCATCAGATGGACATCGCCCGCTGGGGCATGGGCGTCGCCAACGACCACTCCGGCCTGAAGGCCGTTTCGTCGACGGGCGGCATGTACGCCTATGACGACATGCAGGAGACGCCAAATACTCAGTACGCTTCCTTCCATTACGGTGATAGCGAGATCACGTTCGAAGTGCGCGGCGTCCTGACCGGCGGCGAAGGCACGCTCGGCGCCGGACCGCGGGCCACTAACGCGGTGGGCAACCTGTTCTACGGCGTCGATGGCTGGATGGAGCTCGACGGCAGCGGTTATCGCATTTACAAGGGCGAGAACAACGAGATCGTGAAGAACGTGAAGGCCGAACGCGGCCAGGACGGCACAGTGCGGCACATGGAGAACTTCCTGGCTGCGGTGAAGTCGCGCGACCACAAGAGCCTGAACGCCGAGATCGAGATCGGCGGCGCGGCTGCCGACTTCTGTCACTTTGCCAACCTCGCCTACCGGACCGGCAAACGCCTGAACTTCAACAGCAAGACCCAGACGTTTGACGATGCGGAAGCGAACAAGATGCTGACGCGGAACTACCGCGCTCCGTATGTTGTCCCGGCGAAGGTCTAAACCCTTTTTCCGGAGACTTTGCCCGACTTGCCGTCGGAGGCGCTATAGGTGCCTTCGGCGGCTCCGTCTTTTAGGGTGACCTTTACGGTGAAAGTCACTTCGTCGGTCGGGATCTTGAAGGTGACTTCGTCGCCCGAGACCATCAGCCCTTGGACGAGAACGGAATCGTCTTCGGCGTAGAGGGTCGCGGAGTACTTGCCCGCGGCTTCGGTGATGACGAGTTGGACGCGGGCTTCGTCGCCGCCGGAAGAGGTGCCGCGGAGTTCCCATTTGCCGGTGATGTCGGCGGCGAAGGAAAGGGCGGTGGTCAAGAGCGCAAGCAGAAGGGCACGGTACATAAAGTTGGTCTCCTGTGATACAGATGAGGGAGTATGCTTAATCGTCGCGCGTTTCTAGGGGCGGCCGCTACCGCGGCCATTTTGCCGGGTGCCGGCAAGAAGATTCCGATTGGCCTGGAGCTGTACTCGGTCAGGGACGAGTTAGCGAAAGATCTGTTCGGCACGGTGAAGGCTGTGGCGAAGATGGGGTATGAGGGCGTCGAGTTCTTCTCGCCCTATACGGCCTGGAAGCCGGAGTATGCGAAAGAGGTGCGGAAGCTGCTTGATGATCTGAACATCAAGTGCATGTCGACGCACAACGGCAATCAAGTGTTCGCCCCGGCGAATGTGGGCCGGGTGGCGGAGCTGAACACGATTCTCGGATCGAAGCTGATGGTGATGGCTTCGGCGGGACGGGTGACGACGATCGACGGCTGGAAGGGCGTGGCGGAGACGCTGAACAACTCGGCCGAGGCTACCGAGGCGATGGGCATCAAGGTGGGCTTCCACAATCACAAGGTGGAGTTCGTACCCCTCGAAGGGCAGTTGCCGATGGTGGTGTTGGCCGAGAACACGCCGAAGCACGTCGTGCTGCAGTTGGACGTCGGCACGTGCATTGAGGCGGGGCTCGATCCGGTGAAGTGGATCAAGGATCATCCGGGCCGGATTGTTTCGGTGCATTGCAAGGACTACGCGCCGCCGCCGGGCAACGGCTTCACGGCCGCGTTTGGCGAGGGCGCGGCGAAGTGGAAGGACATTTTCGCAGCGGCCGAGAAGACGGGCGGCGTGGAAGGGTATCTGATCGAGTGGGAAGGCAAGGAGCAGCCGATGGAGACGGTCGCCCGTTGCCTCGCAAATTACCGCAAAATTAAAGGATGACCCGTTCGTTTGTTCTCCTGTTGGTTTCGGTTTGCTTCGGCGTCCTGCTTGGTCAGGACGCCGAACTCGTTTTGCGGACCACTGTCGGCTACGGCACGATGCTGGCGAGCCGGCAGATGCCGGACGAGTTGAAGGCAGAGGCGCAGAAGTTGGGCGCGGCGGCGCGGGCCGCGGCGGCCGCGGGCAAGTACGGCGACGCGATGCGGAACTTTGCGCAGGGCACGGCGCTGATGATGGGGCAGGAGTGGACGCCGGCTGTGGAGTTCACCGCTGGCTTGCAGGCAAGGGCGGACCACGCGGTGGTGGCGCCGGGGACGTTGATCCGGGTGACGCTGAAACCGATGTTTGAGTCCACGCGGCCGTTGGCGGAGAAGGTGGCGGTGACGGTGACGCTGCGCCGGCCGAACGAGATGGCCGGGCCGCCGATTGCCGCAGCGACGCTGGTGGGCCCGGACCGTTTGCCGCTGACGATTGAGGCGATGATTCCGAAGGACGCGGCGGGGGACTATCTGGTGGACGCGAGGCTGTCTCTGAGGGAGAAGTCGCTGCCGGGGCGGACGATTCCGGTACACGTCGAAGACCTGACGGCGGAGGTGGCGGCGCTGCGGAAGCGGAACCCGGCGGAGCCGACGGCGGCCTACGCGCTGGAGCTGTACGACCGGGCGGACCGCGGCGAGATTTTGCCGTTCCGGATCGACTTCAAGAAGGAGTTCGCTCGGGCCAATTCGCTGCTGGATACTAAGAATCCGTTTGCCGGGGTGAAGGGTGATATGCGGAAGGCGTACCGTTCGCCGGTGGACCAGACGCTGCAGCCGTACCGGCTGTTTGTGCCGGCGGCTTATGACGGCGAGAAGGCGGCGGGGCTGTTGGTGGCGCTGCACGGGATGGGCGGCGACGAGAACTCGATCTTCGACCAGTATGCGGCGGGAAGGCTGAAGACCGAAGCGGAGAAGCGGGGCCTGTTCGTGGTTTGTCCGAAGGGGCGCGGACCGGCGTCGATGTACCGGGGCAGCGCCGAGCAGGACGTCCTGGACGTTTTGGCCGAGGTGAAGCGAGACTACAAGATCGACCCGAAGCGGGTGTACCTGATGGGTCATTCGATGGGGGCTTACGGAGCGTGGTCGATTGCGATGAACCATCCGGAGCTGTTTGCGGCACTGGGCACGATCTCGGGCGGCGGGAACCCGGCGGGGCTCGAAAAGATCAAGGCGATTCCGCACTATATCGTTCACGGGGACAACGACAAGACAGTGCCGGTGGCGCAGTCCCGGGCGATGGTGGAAGCGGCGAAGAAGCTGGGGACGCCGCACGTCTACGTCGAGGTGCCGAACGGAAGCCATACGGATATTGCGGTGCCGAACTTTGCGCCGATGCTGGACTTTTTTCTGCAGCCGCACTAACTGTGTATAACCAGGCGGTGTATGATCGGTCCACAAGTATGCTTGGACCAATTCTTTTGTCAATTTTCATGGCCTTGCCGCTGGCGGCGCAGGGGCCGGAGATGTATCCGTTGGGCCCCGATTCGCAGGTGAAGCCGGGGGTGCCTCAAGGCACCCTCACGAAGTACGAGTGGTCGTCGTCGAAGATTTTTCCGGGGACGACGCGGGACTACTGGACGTACGTGCCGGCGCAGTACAACGCGAGCAAGCCGGCGGCGGTGATGATTTTCCAAGACGGCGGCGGGATGATGGCGCGGGACGGCCGGTGGCGCGTGCCCGTCGTGCTGGACAACCTGATTGCGAGCGGGGAGCTGCCCGTGATCGTCGGCATTTTCATCAACCCCGGCGTGATGCCGGCGGCGGATGCGAACGCCGAGGCGCGCTATAACCGCAGCTTCGAGTACGACGCGCTGGGCGACCGGTACGCGCGGTTTTTGATCGAGGAGATTTTGCCCGAAGTGGGCAAGAAGCTGAACCTGACGACGGACCCGAATCTGCGGGGGCTGATGGGCTCGTCGTCGGGCGCCATTGCGGCGTTCAATGCGGCGTGGGAGCGGCCGGACCAGTTCCGGCGGGTGCTGAGCACGATTGGCACGTTTGTGAACATCCGCGGCGCGCAGGACTTGCCTACGCGCATCCGCAAGTTTGAGCCGCGGCCGCTGCGGGTGTTCCTGCAGGACGGCAAGAACGACAACAACATCTACGCAGGAAGCTGGTGGGTGGCGAACCAGGACATGGCGTCGGCGTTTGAATGGGCCGGCTATGAGTACACGTTCGTGGTGGGCGAGGAGAAGCACAACAACATCCACGGGTCGGCGATTCTGCCGGACGCGATGCGGTGGCTGTGGAAGGATCCGGCGAAGCCGATCAGCAACCGGCCGCAGCCGGGGGACCGTCAGTTTTCGCGGATGATTGCGGGGGATAGCAAATGGGAGCTGGTGAGCGAAGGCCACCAGTTCACGGAGGGGCCGGCCGTGGACCGCGACGGGAACCTGTACTTTTCGGATCCGCGGGCGAGCAAGATCTTCAAGGTCGTCGACGGGAAGGTGAGCCTGTTCAAGGAAGACACGGGGAATACGAACGGGTTGATGTTTGGGCCGGACGGGAAGCTGTATGGCTGCGAGAACGGGCGGCGGCGCATCGTGGCGTACGACGTGAAGACGGGCGTGGCGACGCCGGTGGTGACGGACGTGACGTCGAACGACCTGGTGATCAACGCCAAGGGGGATATCTGGTTTACGGATCCGACGGCGAAGAAGGTTTGGTATGTGCGGCCGGGCAGCGAGAAGCGGATGGTCCACGAGGGCTTTGAGTTTCCGAACGGGATTATGCTGTCGCCGGACCAGACGCTGCTGACGGTGGCTGATAGCCGGAGCAAGTGGGTGTGGTCGTTCCAGATTGGGCCGGACGGGGGGCTGCTGAACGGGCAGCCGTTTTACCGGCTGGAGACGAACGACCAGAGCAGTTCGTCGAGCGCGGACGGGATGACGATGGACACGGAGGGGTACCTGTGGGTGACGACGAACATCGGGTTGCAGATTTGCGACCAGCCGGGGCGCGTGACGGCGATTCTGAACAAGCCGCAGCCGGGGAGCCTGTCGAACGTGGTTTTCGCGGGGAAGGAGCTGGATACGGTGTATGTGACGGCGGGCGATAAGGTGTTCCGGCGGAAGGTGAACCGGAAGGGATTGACGCCATGGTCGCCGGTGAAGCCGCCGAAGCCGGGGTTGTAGGCGGGCTTCGCGGAAGCAGTTGGATTCGAGGCGGGGTGGCGGGGCTCGATGCCTCGCTGCCCCGCTGCCGCGCTTCCGGTTTGGGCAATGCCTAGCCGATTGAGAGACGGCGTAGGGTTTCGGTGGGTGACGGTGGGCGACAAGGTGCTCCGGCGGAAGGTGGCGCGGAAGGGATTGACGCCATGGTCGCCGGTGAAGCCGCCGAAGCCGGGGCTGTAGGCGGGCTTCGCGGAAGAGGGTGGATTCCTGGCGGGGTGGCGGGGCTCGATTCCTCGCCGTCCCGCTTCCCGTTTTTGCAGTGCGTGACTGGTCGGGAGCCGGGGTAGGGTTTCGATGGGTGATGGCGGGCGCCAAGGTGTTCCGGCGGAAGGTGAACCGGAAGGGTATTAACGCCATGGTCGCCGGTGAAGCCGCCGAAGCAGGGGCTGTAGGCAGGCCGGCGGAAGCGGGTGGATTCCTGGCGGTTTTCGTATTGCCTAACTGATCGAGACTCGGGGTAGGGTTTCGGTGGGCGACGACGGGCCACAAGGTGTTCCGGCGGAAGGTGACGCGGCAGGGGTTGACTGCCGTGGTCGCCGGTGAAGCCGCCGGAACCGGGGCTGTAGCTGGCTTCGCGGAAGCGGTTGGATTTCTGGTGGGGTGGCGGGGCTCGATTTCCCGCCGCCCCGCTTCCCGTTTGGGCGGGCCATTCGCTCACTCTGCGCCTGACAAGCCGGGGCAGGCAGGCGTCGTTGGTTTGGTTGCGAGGGTCGCCGGATCGGCGTGCGCTTTCTTGGGGCAATCGGCGCGTTGCGGCGAAACCGCATCGGGCTGGAGGCGCAGACCGGGCGCTCCTGGGGCGGCAATGGCCCCAGGAGCGTTTTTCGCAGCCGAGCCAGTCTTCGGGCGGCCTTCCCTCGGGCAAGAACGGCCCTCAGAGCGGTTTTCACCGCTTGGGGATCAGGACTTCCTTCCGCTTCTGGACGAGGAACCAAACGGCCAGGGCGCAGGCGAAGACCAGGTCGTCGTGCTCGCGCTGGCGGCCGTCAGAACGGAAATTCACCAGTTCGTGCTCCAGGTCGCCGAAGCCGGGGGCGTCCAGAGGCAGATGAATGAGCTTTCGCTCAAAAGCCGAACGCAGACGCGTCAGCAGGTCTGGCCGGGGGATGCCTGTATAGCTGTCCTTCAAGTCCGACTTACTGAGGCCGCCCGTGATGGTGACCGGGTGGAACCAGCCCTGGTCCATCACCTTCGAACGGCGGACGAGTTCGATGAGCGTTCCCTCGCCGGTGGCGTCCATGGCTAGGGTCGCTTTGGGGGCGTACGGCGCGTGAGCGCCGCGGCATTTGGCGAGGATCGCTTTCAGCCGGGCGGGCAGGTCAAGATGCGCGCTGCCGAGGGGCAACGATTCGGCATAAAGCAGCGTGATGCGCGGGTGGAGTGTGTGAGCCATATCGACTGGGCTTTGTTTGCCTTCAAACCAGGACAGGGCGAGCACGACGATGGCGGAATGGTCGATGCGCTTGCCGACGTCGACGCCGATGAAGAACTCCGTCGCCGATGGCAGCGGCTTGCCCAGAAGCGGCGGCGGAACGGTGGCCTCGCCGATGAGGTCACGGTCCAGAAACTGGGTCTTGCTGGGGATGAAGGCGCACTCGTACTCCTGCCGATAAAGGGCGTCGCCGAGGAAGTCGCGTTCGAGGGCGAGGAATTCGGGCGAGATGCGGGGACATTCCGTGGCGGGGGAGAACCAGACGGTCCAGGCCGGGTTGGGCTTGGTGCAGAGGTCGTGGAAGCGGCCGGTTTGACCGTCCGGCGTGGAGAGGACCCACATGGCTCCGTTCGAGACGGCGAGCATGGGCGAGATGGCCTGGAAGATCGCGTCGTCAACGAAGGCGGCCTCATCGACGATGATGACGGCGACGTTGGCATACGAGCGCGAAGTGGCGGGTACGTCCGATAGGGCCACGAAACGGGAACCGTTCGGGAGCACGAGCGAACGCGGATTGTTGCCATCGGACCGGGTGCGGATGCCGAGCAGGCGGGCAAACTCCCGGATGCGGCCGAGGAGTTCGCCGGCCTGGCGGCCGACGGGGCAGAAGATCAGGATCAGCACGCCGGGACGGGACATGGCGATATGGAGCCCTTTGGTGGCGGCGACCTGGGTCTTGCCGAGTTGGCGGCTGGTGCATACGGCGAGCCGGAGGGCCTCCAGATCGAGCAGTTCGGCCTGGCGAGGGTCTGGGGTATAGCCGAGTGCTTCGGCGGCCCAAACCGAGGGCGGCGGCAGAGGCCCAAAGGTGGCGCCGAGGCTAAAGGCAGCCCGGCGACTTGGTGTGAAGAGGTCAAAGAGTATCATGCGGTTCCTCCGGCGGTGCGGGTTTTGGGTTTGGGTTCGGCTTGCTGCGGCAGCTTGTGGGTTGGTTCGGCGATGGCGAAGCCGAAACCGGCGTGGGCGACGAGTAGTTCCGGTTGGCTTCGTTCGTCGTCGTTTTGCGAGGTTTCGGTTGGGTCTGTTGTAGTGTTTTCAACGATTTGTGGGTTCGTTGCGGGTGGGTTTTCGCCGGGTTCCGGTTCCGGTTCCATGGGCTCTGGAGCGGTCGTGTAGATTCTCTGCGGGACGCTGCGATCGACCTCGAACGGGACTGGCGGACCGGCTACGGGATCGAGGATTCGCAGTTGGCGGAGTTCGCGGTAGGCCGCGGCGATGGACCGTTCGGCGGCCGCGAGATCCTGCCGGAGGGCGGCGAGACCAGCGCCGGGCGCGGCGCAGACCTGATAGGCCCGGGCGAGATAGAGAGCGCCGCCGCATTCGGGGATGGCGCAATGCTTCATCTTGACGTCGACGGTTTGGAACTGGTCTTCGAGGAGAACGAGACGGATGCAGCGGAAGCGGCGGATCTCCCATTGGCTGGCGGCGACGCGATGGACGAGTTCGAGTTCGACTTCGTCTCGCGGGGCGAGTTTGGCGACTAAGGCTTCCATGGAACGGAGGTACTCGGCCATGTTTTCGCCGGGGAGGAGGACGGTATTGACGCCGTTCGAATAGTCGGTGAGTTGAGAGCGGCGGCCGTGTTTGACGGAGTTGTGACGGGCGCGGGCTTTGCCTGCGGGGGTGCGCGGGCCGGTGCTTTTCTGGGCGTTGGCGCGGTTGGTGGCGGCGCGTTTGGCCTTTTTCTCTTCGAGGGTGAGTTGGTTGGGCATAGTTCTCCTGGGCAAAGATGAGGGCGTGAAACGGCGAACGCCCCGCCGGAAGACGGGGCGTTCGCGAGAGCGCCAAACTCACTTTGATTTGAACGTAGCAGACGAGGGGCAAAAACGGATCGGCGGGGTGAGGCGAAACGGCTGCAAGTGATTGTAGGGAATAAGGGTTATGATTATTTTCTTGGGTCGTGAACGCATAAGTTCAATAGCTATTTTTCGACTTGCTTGGATTGGGGAGAATCCTTCGGCGGAGAAGGTTGAATGGGCGGCCGAGTTGGACGAATAGCCGGTACGGTGAATAGGAGAAGGCGAACCCGAGGGCCAGGAAATTGGCACCGACGGCGGCGGCGAGAAGGCACTCCCTGGGATAGCGGTGGGGCTGGATGCTACCGGAAAGGGATAGGGGGATGGTCGCGTAGCGTGGCATTGGCGAGTGTGCGAAAAGGAGCGGGCCAGTGAGCGTCAGGAGCACCGCGGCGAAGGCCGGTCACTTCGGCGTGGCGAGACCGGCGGCTGCGGCGATGCGGCAGGCCGTGGCAATGAGATGAGTGGGGTTGGGGAGGTCGGTGGGGCCGGCGACGAAACGCAGTCCGTTAGTGAGCCCGGCGACTAAGCCGAACACCATTCCGGAGGTAGGAGAGCGGCGGTTAAGAACTCTTTGCGCGTTTCCATCCCTACACCTGGGGCGTTTTCCGCCCCCTGTTTTCCCGGCGCAAGCGACCGATTCGCAGCGAAGCCGAGCGCATGACGGAAGCGCCTGTCATGTTTTTGATATGCGCGATGGCCTCTTCATGTTCACGTGATGTCCGAGCCGCTGAGCAGTCAGCGGGCACATAGAGATCGAACTCCCGCATCTTGGCGTCGTGCGCGGTGCAGAGGATGCAACTGTTGGTCACTAGACCCGCCAGGATGAGCGAGTTTGCGCCGAGATAGTGGAGGAGGATTTCCAGAGGCGTCTGGAAGAAGGCCGAATGCATGGGCTTAAGGACGAAGTAGTCCTGATCGTCAGGCTGGATCAGCTTCACAAAAGGCTGGCCCGCGCAATCGGCCTCTAGGCAGCGGGCGACAAGGCTCTTGGCATCGGACCGCCATTGCCCGAAATTGTCATTGACGTAAATGGCCGGGATGCCAGCGCGTCGGCAACGCGCCTTGAGGTTCGCCAGCGGAGCCGCCAGCGGGATCGCGTTCCTGAGGATCTGGTCACCTTGCGGGAAATCGAAGGGGTTGATGACGTCAATCAGGATGAGCGCTACGGAGGATTTATGGCGCGTATGGTTACTGGGCATCGTCGCGTCAGGTGATCATCATCCCGAGCGTAGCAGCGGACATGATTGGAAACGTGATCCCCCCGAATAGCTCCTTCATTACTTACTCCATGAGGTCCTCAGGTTTAACGGGCCATTCCTTTGGGTCAACGTTCGCCTCGACGAGACAGATGTTGGGGGACGAAAAGGCTTGCTTTAGGGTGGATTCTACATCATCAGGACTACTGCATCGATAGGCTTCCACGCCACACGCCTGTGCGAAGGCGACAAAATCAATGGCCTCCAACTCAGCTCCAAACTCTTCTTGGCCCGCCTCCCTTTGTTCCCACGCGTCTAGGGCCAAACTGTTGTTCTTGAAAATTACGATCTTGATGGGCGTCTTGTATTTGACGGCCGTAATCAGGTCACCCATCAACATTGTGAAACCGCCATCGCCCGCCAGAGCGACCGATTGCCGGGCTGGAAATGCCAGCTTTGCCGCAATTGCATAAGGAAGCGCGGGACCCATGCTCGCTAATGTACCCGATAAAGCTAGCTGCTGCGTGGAGCGAAGCTGCAAATGACGGCCGCAGAAGATGGTGTGGGCACCGGTGTCGACAGAGATCATGGCGTCGTCGTCCAGCAGACGGCTGATATGGCTCACCAGGAACTGGGGTTTTAACGGGAGGGATCGATCCCCTTCAATCACGGCAAGCTTCTCGCGCCACTTCTTCATCTGCGACTGCACAGATTCCAGGAACCGCCGATCGTCGTTCCGCTTGAGCATCGGCAAAAGACGCCGAAGCGTTGCGGCGACATCTCCTGTCAGGCCAATCTCGACCGGATGGCGCAGCCCAAGGCGGGCAGATTCCCGATCAATCTGAATGCACCGTGCCTGTCCGATTTTCGGATAGTACGCCAAGTACGGCATTGTGCTTCCAAGGATTAGAAAAGTATCGCACTCCGCCGCCGCCTTTTTAGAGGGAAGAGTACCGAGGTCACCGATGCCTCCGGTCGTGAACGGCGAATCATCCGGAATGACGGTTCGCCCGAGTAATGCTTTGGCTACGGGCGCCGCCAACAGTTCGGCAAGTTGCCCGATTTCGGCCCCGGCGCTGAGCGCCCCTCTCCCCGCAAGAATCATCGGTCGCGACGCTGCATTTAGGATTTCCGCCGCGGCAGCCAGATGCTCTTCCGGCGCTACCGCAATCCGCGGCAGCCAGGAAGCGGAGCCTTTCAGATGACCGCGCTTCAAGGAGGCTTTATCCTCGCTCAGTTTGCGCAGTTGAACGTCCTTAGCAATCGCAATATGCGAAACCCCTGGCCCGCTGAGCGCAGTGCGGCAGGCCAGATCGACCATCGTGAGAGCCTGCTGTGGTCCGCTGAGTGCAACGTTGCACTTGGCCAGGTCCTTCATCATAGAAACGGTGTCCACATCCTGCACAAAATGCGAACCAATCAGGTCATGCACAGGGAGGCCGGTGATCGCGATAACGGGAGCTTGCTCGAACATAGCATCATAGAGCCCATTGAGAAGATGGACCGCCCCTGGCCCGCTTGTCGCAAGACAAGCACCGATGCGGCCGGTGTACTTGGCGTATCCACTAGCCATGAAGGCCGCCGACTCCTCGTGCCGGACGGCGATGAACCGAATCTCGGCGCGACGCTTACGCAAGGCTTCAACCAAAGGATTGATTCCATCGCCGATCAATCCGAAAACGGTATCGACGTCCCAAGCGATCAGCCGGTCGACGACAATATCCGCCGTATTGTCTCCGGAACTGGCCTGAGCATTGGCATCAGCGCTCAAACTGGCTTGGCGTTCGGCGGCGGGGGAATCTAGGGACGGATCAAACAGTTTAGACATGTGGTTTTCCATTCGAGCGTTTTCGGCTCTCGGCTGGCGCGGCTTCGCTATGTTTTCGATGTATTTCGAGATGCCGTCGCAGCCCAATTCCGCGGCTATGGAGGCCGGTGGAATCCGTAAAAGTAGATCTCGCCTTCTTCCATGGCGTTAAAGAGTTGTACGCTGCGATTCGGAGGCAGCGACATGGTGCACCGAAACGCAGGCGTAGCCTTTTCACCCCGTCCATCGCCGCGGCGATGCGCAGACTTCTGTATGGCGGGCAAAGATAAAGGGAATCTCGCTATGGTCCGCGGCCATCCGCAGTGCGAGATTATTCATCGCAAACTCTCGTACGAGTTCCAAGCCGATGCCGCTAGCGGCTCCCGTAAAGACGGCGAAAAGCTGTATTTGTCCAATATTCCTGCATATCGTCTTCCTCCGAGATGTGCCGGATCCGCACTGCCCGGGAACGCGGGGAAACTCCCCCGGCAGTGCGGTCTTTCGGTAACTACCGATTCTTTGCAGCGGGTCTTTTCTGCGGCACGGCCTTACCGGAGGTTTTACCCTTTCCAGCTTCCTGGTCTACGTCGTCGGTCTCATCCCCGGCATCGTCGCTTTCCGATCCGATTGCACTGTAGATGGCTTCGGCAACCTGGGTTAAAGTGTCGTCGGCCGCTGCCTCTTCTTCTAAGGTTTGCCCCAATAATTCCACGCACTCTGGCAGCCCACAATGTTCAGCTATCGCGCGAGCCGTCCCATATGCAGCCATCTCATAATGCTCCACCCGCTGAGCCGCGCCGATGATCGCCAGATCACGCAGAGGGCCCGCACTCCCCGACTCCAAGGATTCGGCGCCTTCGACGAGCAGACCTTCCATTCCCTTGCAATGTTTGACCTTCGCTTTTTCGCCGGCGGAAGCGAACACCTGTTCTAACCGCGTGACCTGTTCTTTGGTCACCTCCAGGTGTTCGGTCAAGGCGCTCTTTAACTCGGGGGTCTTCGCCCCACGAACCATCTTTGGCAATGCCTTGACGATCTGCTTCTCCGCGCTGTAGAGATCTTTCAGTTCTTCAATTAGGAGTTCTTTTAAGGTTTCCATTTGTTGTTTCCAGTCTTTCTGCCCATTCAAAACGAGGGGCGCAACGCCCGCCTATACGATTCACGTTCGCTCCCGGTTACTGTTAAGCAAATGTTTGGCCAAACTTTGCCGGCCCGGATCGCCCGGCATTTAAAATTCTCTCTGACGTCTCATTCTGGCTTGCGCGGATTCTCAGGACGAGAAAACAATCCCTTCAAAAGGCCTTTCGCCACGACATGGCCCTCCATCGCCTTCAGAAGTTGCTCGCGCGCAATCCCCGGATTTAGAGCAAGTTCCTTATCCAGTGCGAACACTTGAAAATGATAACGGTGGGCCGGATCCCCTTCTGGGGGCCGCGGTCCCTCGTAGCCAACCGCCCCGGTATAATTTAGGCCCTGCCGCATTCCGCTCGGCACCCGCAGTTGATCTGCTCCGGTTATTCCCTCATGCAATGCCGTGGTGGGTATATTCCAAGCCAGCCAATGAACTACCGGTAAAGGCGTTATCTGCGCATCGGGGTCTTCGAGAAGCAGCACATAGCTCTTCGTGCTTGGCGGACCGGCTGTCCACTCCAAAGCCGGGCTTACATTTTGATCGTATGCCGAGTGAATGGGAGGAATTGTTCCTCCCTCAACGATCGCGCTGGACCGAATTTTCAGTTCGCCCGAAGTACGAGTCCGTGCATCCGCCATCGCCAAAGGCAATCGGACCTCTGCCATCGACTGCTTGAGCATAGGGCCGGGAGGAATCGAAGAGGATGTCTTCAGCGTCCCTTTCTCCTCACCGGAATAGCTCAGCCGATAGATGATGCCGTTCCGGTCATCCGTGAACAATAACGAGCCGTCCTTGGCGACGGCATTGCCCGCTGGCCGCCCGTGCTCTCCCTTCTCGCTCAAAAATCCGGAGACGAAAGGGTCGATTCTAGCCGGCTTACCCTTTTCGAACCGAATCCTTACAATTTCATAACCCGAAGCGGGCTTTCGATTCCAAGACCCTCGCATGGACACGAAAGCATCGCCGATAAACTCCGCGGGAAACTGGCCTCCCCGGTAGAATGACATTTGCATCGGAGACGAGTGCGCGGTATAGCCAAGGACCATCGGCGTGCTGCTCTTTGCCCATTCGCGTTTCAGTAATCCGCCTGGCGGATCACCACGCGGATTGATCTGGTTGTCGGCATATACGTAGGGCCAACCATATCGCTTGCCGTGTTCAATTCGATTCAATTCTTCCGGCTGAATGTCATCTCCAAGCCAATCGATACCGTGATCCATTCCCCACAATTCCCCAGTTTCCGGATGCCACCCCCAACCAATCATGTCACGCAGGCCAGAAGCGAAAATGCTCCGCTTCTTCCCATCCAACGATGCACGCAGCAGGGCCGCATTTTCCGGATTCGGTTCCGTGCACTCGTTGCATGTGGAAGCTACGGAGATGTACATCATGTTGTCCGGGCCAATCTGCACCGTCCTGGTGTGGTGCTGTCCCGCATCGGGCAAATTGTGAATCAGCATCTCCAGGGGGCCGAAGGAGCCATCCTCGAGAATAGGGGCACGGAAAATCTCATGCACGGTAGCCAAATAGACTTTGCCATCGGATATCGCGATGCCATGGAGTCCCGCGCGGCTGGCCACGCGCCGCGGTGGCCCGGACGAGAGTCCATTGGTTCCGGCCTGGAAGAGCAAAACGTCCGCCTGTTCCCGGCGTGTTACGTACACGGCTCCGTCGTCCGATACTGCCAGCATCCGCACATTTCCAGCATTCTCGGCAAACCGTTCCAACCGGAAGCCCGCAGGAATGCGAAACGTTCCCAAATCGGGCGGAGGCAGCTGTGGCGGTTTGAAAATATGACCGGTGATCTTTACGTCGGCCTGTGGCTCCGTGTTTGGCCAGGGTCCCGTGGAATTTTGCGAGAGGGCGGACAACCCCGTGATCAGGCTCACGACAGCTAAATAGGATAGTTTCAAGGTCTACTCCTTTTCCAATGAAGATTTCGCCGGGCCGCTCAACATTTCTCCGCTGGGGTGAAATGGGAGATCCGTGACAGGGGCAATCTCATGTGCATTCCGCCTCATTCAATCCGCTACGCACCCGAGGTGGCGACAGAGGGTCGATAGGTTAACCAGTTCGCCTGCATCCGTTCGACGCATGGCGTAGCATTCTCCGTCGAGCCGTAGAATCTTCCCTTCTCCCTTGTTCAGTTCGCCAATTGGGGCCGGTTCCGTCGCGCGAAGCCGGTCCGGAACGCCAGAGTCTTCTTTCCTGATGGATAGAGTAGATCCGTCCATGGACTGTTACGCTCCTCATCCAGTCCACCGCCATCGTCGCGAACCCGGTTGCAGCAAATTGGTTGGCGACGGTCTCGCCGATGAACGGCGCCCCAATCGTTTGTCTCAGTGATCTGGCCAGACCAATGGGTTCAGCGTCCTTCTGTCGACGCCATGTTCAATCGAAGCCATCACCCTCGGGGGCGAAGACTGTCTCATTCGTGTCGGTGCCCTCGGGTTGAGGTCCTTGCCAATCTGTGGCCTTACCGGATGGAAAATTTCGGGTTGATCGGCCTAATGAAAGCCGCGGCATTCGACGGCATCGCCGAAGCCGGAGCCGCTACATCAGTCAGTCTGCATAACTCCCGTGACACGGCGCTGCCGGAATCAGGCGCGTCTCGATGGAAACCGCGGAGCGCGATGCGTGCGCGCCCACCGAGGCCTAGCTGGGACGCTGGTCCCTCCAGCCGGCAGTGGATGCCCCGCCGTTCCTAAGGCTTCAGCGATCTAAGGTATGCCGCGAGTGCCAGCATGTCGCTGTTCGTCATGTACTTCACCACGTTGTCCATTTCCGAGCTCTTGCCGCCGCGCCGGGCGCCCGACTTCAAGTCATAAAGCTGACGAACAACTGAGGCCGGAGAACGGCCGGCGATCCTGGGTACAACGTCTTTGCCTATATGGCAGGGTGAATTTGCTCTTCTACAGTTTCCATTCAGATTCAGCGGTTTAGTCTAACAAGCTGGACAAAGCCAAGGATTCCTGGTATAAATCTTTGGATGGAATTGGCGGAACTCACCGGCGAAGCACTCAAGGAAATCCGGG
>JBBQRA010000021.1:0-40192 GCA_038215275.1 Bryobacterales bacterium
CCGGCCAGACTGCAGATCACCAAGCCCTCACCACTTCAACCAATAGCCCCGCCTTCCACGCAAATCCATCACGACCCAAATAGAACGCCGAGCTCGCAACCCGCCCCAAGCGATCGCACTGCCCGCCCAGACCCATCTCCCGGCCAGACTGCAGATCACCAAGTCCTCACCACTTCAACCAATAGCCCCGCCTTTCACGCAATCTTCACGACCCCAACAAAACGCCGAGCTCGCAACCCGCCCCAAGCGATCGCCCTACCAGCCCGGACGCATCACCCGGCCAGACTGCAGATCACCAAGCCCTTACCCCATGAACCAATAATCCCGCCTGCCCAAGAACTTGCGCATGCCGAGGTACAAACGCGTTTCCGATCGATCGCCTCGCGTATCGTCTCTTTACTCGCGCACTAACTCGCCCAAGTCATGAATCCAGAAGTCGGGGTCCATCTCCTTTGGGTTCCCGTATCCGTAGCGCACTGCGCAAACGGTCACGCCCGCCGCCCGGGCCGCTGCGATGTCCGCTGGCGCATCTCCGATCATTAGCGCATCCCGCGGACTCACCCCGAACAGATCAAGCGACTTGTGGATCACCTCCGGCGAAGGCTTCGCCGGAAACCCATCCGTTCCTTGCACATGGTCGAAGTACGGCAGCAGGCCGAACTTTTCCAGCACCACCCTCGTCGTCGGCGTCCCCTTCGTCGTAGCCGTCGACTTCAAGCCGCCTAACCGCGACACCGCTTCGGCAACCCCCGGAAACAGCTTCGTCCCGTTGTGCTCGCGCGCCCAATATACTTCGCGATAGTCGGCGATCAGCCGCTCGGCGGTCTCCGGCGAAATCCCCGGAATCACGTCCACGAACAAGTCGGTCAAGTGTCGCCCGATATAGCTACGCAACAGCTCAAACGGCTGCGGAGGATAGCCGTGGCGATCGAGGATTACCCCGATCGCGCCACAGATATCCTCCGCGGAGTCCGTTAATGTGCCGTCAACGTCGAACAGGTACAGCCGGTAAGGCTTCCCCATTACGCCGGCGAAGGTCCGTCGGCGAGCGGAGGAATGCGCAGGCCACCCAAACCGCTCGGCGGCGCCACTTTATTGTCCTCGTCGTTTCTTGGCTTCACTGTGCCGCGGAACGCGGACAACGTCTCGCCCTTGATCAACTGAATCACCTCGGCGCCGTCGAGCACTTCACGCTCGAGCAACGTCTCGGCAATCCGTACCATCGCTTCGCGGTTCTCTTCGATGTACTTCCGCGCCCGGTTATAGCCGTTATCAACCAGCTTCCGGACCTGGGCATCAATCGCGATCGCCGTCGTCTCCGAGTAGTCCCGGTGCTGCGAGATCTCCCGGCCCAGGAAGATCTGCTCTTCCTTCTTGCCGAAGCTCATCGGTCCGAGTTCGCTCATGCCCCACTCGCAGACCATCTTCCGGGCCATATCCGTCGCGCGCTCGATATCATTCCCGGCGCCCGTCGTCATCTGCTTCATAAAGATCTCCTCGGCGATGCGTCCACCCATCAGGATGGCCAACTGCGCTTCGAGATAGTCCTTGTTGTAGGAGTGCTTGTCGTCCACCGGCAACTGCATCGTCAGACCCAGCGCCATACCTCGCGGGATGATCGTGACCTTGTGCAAGGGATCGGCCTCCGGAATCAGAACCGCCACCAGAGCGTGGCCGGCCTCATGATAAGCCGTGTTCCTCTTCTCTTCCTCGGACAACATCATGGACTTCCGCTCGGCGCCCATGATCACGCGGTCCTTCGCCAATTCAAAGTCGAGCTGCGTGACGACCTTCCGATTTTGCCGCGCTGCGACGAGCGCTGCTTCGTTCACCAGGTTAGCCAAATCAGCACCGGCGAAACCGGGTGTACCCCGCGCCAGCAACATCAGGTCGACATCGTCGCCAAGCGGAACTTTCTTAGTATGAACTCGCAGGATCTGTTATCGGCCCCTCACGTCCGGACGGCCAACAACCACACGCCGATCAAAACGGCCCGGCCGCAACAATGCCGGATCGAGCACGTCGGGACGGTTCGTCGCCGCCACCAGGATTACGCCTTCGTTGGACTCAAACCCGTCCATCTCGACAAGCAACTGATTCAGCGTCTGTTCGCGTTCATCGTGACCGCCGCCCAAACCCGCTCCGCGGTGCCGGCCGACGGCGTCGATTTCGTCGATGAAGATGATGCAGGGAGCGTTCTTCTTCCCCTGTTCAAACAGGTCGCGAACGCGACTCGCACCCACACCCACAAACATTTCAACGAAGTCCGAACCGGAGATCGAGAAGAACGGAACGTTCGCCTCGCCGGCAATCGCCCGCGCCAGCAAGGTCTTTCCCGTTCCGGGAGGTCCTACGAGCAACACGCCCTTCGGAATCCGTCCTCCCAACTTCTGGAACTTCTGCGGTTCGCGCAGGAATTCAATGATCTCGCCGAGCTCTTCCTTAGCCTCTTCGACGCCGGCGACATCCTTGAACGTCACCTTCTTTTGCTGTGAAGAGTGAAGCCGGGCCCGGCTCTTGCCGAAGCTCAACGCTTTGTTCCCACCGCTCTGCATCTGCCGCATCATGAAGATCCACAGCGCTAACAGGAGAACAAACGGAATCGCATTCACGAGCAGAGAGACCAACGTCCCATTGGTCGATTCCTGCATCTCCATCGCGACGTTTTTCTCGCGAAGTATATTATACAGTTCCGGATAATTCGCAGGAATCAGGGTCCGCAACGGGCCCTGTGAGTCGTCTACGAATTGACCCTTCACTTCCGTGCCGCTGATCTTGACCGACTTTACACGACCCGCTTCCACTTCCGAGAGGAATTGCGAGAACGCCAAATTGACTTCGGGTTTGCCCTTACCCCGGCCTACTACCGTGTAGAGAATCACAGCCAGGCAGATGATAACGACCCAGAAGATCAGCTTATTTACGTTAGATGTCATTGCTTCCTCAATATACAGGACGTCGAGGATGAAGAGATTGATTCATCGAGTCCGGAAATCTGCGCAGCGAACCGCAAAATGTTCCTCGTATCACCAGTCGCCGCAAATCTTTCATCCGCGCCAAACCGGTACGCCCACACGATACTCACTCCATCCGTAATGATCGGCCAATTCTTTCTTTCCCATAAGGGTATGCGAGCAATTTGAAAAAACTTCTTCAAAAGAATAGGCTCGCGTCGCCCTACCGGTTGGAAACGATCGCCAGGCTGCCACATGCGAACATGCAATTCACCCTGCAGCCTTTCCTCGTCAAGCTCCAGTACTACCTCTTCAGTATATCGGTATTCCGAAGCTCCCGAACGGGCCACACGGATTGCTCCGAACGACCTCGTCGCCGTGACTCCCGGCAGTGTCACTGAACCTTCTCCGGACGCCCGCATCACCAGATTCTCAAGATTGTCCAGGTGCTGAGTTTCAATCCGGTTCAAGTCTCCCTTAACGGATGCGATCCAGTCGCGGAGGACTCGGCGGCGAAGGGCTGGATGGAGGCGGCGGAGAGAGTCTACATCTCGCACCGGGCCGCCGGCTGGCATCTGGTCCTGCCAATACCGCTCTTCAAGGCCGGCGATGGCGGCGAGGCGGACGAGGTGGCTTTCGACGGCCGGAGAAAGGTCGCGCAGGACGGGCAGGAGTTCTTTTCGAACTCGATTGCGGAGGAAACGAGGGTCGTCGTTCGAGGCGTCCTCTCTCCATTCGAGGCCTTGAAAGGACAAATACTTCCGGACTGCCTCCCGAGAGACGTCTAGCAGCGGCCGGACGAGGCCCGATTTCGTGCGGGGGAGAACGCCGCGCAAGCCGGTTGGTCCAGTCCCTCGCAGAAGGCGGAGGAGGACGGTCTCGGCCTGGTCGGAGGCGGTATGACCGGTTGCGATCCAATCGACGAGGCCGCCGGCCCGCCATTGGGCGAAGAGCCGGAGGCGAGCTTGACGGCAAGACTGCTCCAGATTTCCCTCTACCTCTCCTCCCTCCGCCACGTAACACGGCAGATCCCCGGCCAGGCGCCGCACGAAGGCCTCGTCACCGTCGGAGGCAACTCCGCGCAAGCCGTGATTCACGTGCAGAACAACGAGCGGCCCGTCATGCACTGCCCGCAAAGCATGGAGGAGGAAGACGCTGTCCGCGCCGCCGGAGACGGCCACGCCGAGCGCACTGCCAGCGACTCCCAGCCGGTTCAGCGCCGCTGCGACCGCGTCGAGCACGTTACTCGCCGACGGTCAGGGTCGGTGCTTTAGCAGCGCTGCGTGCGACTAAGCGCTCGACGACCCGCTCGGCCAACTCAACGAACGCCGCGCCTTTGCCGGCGGGATCGAGTGCGACGGGACGGCCGCTGTCGCCGCCGATCCGGAAATTGGGATCAAGCGGCAATGAACCCAAGAACGGGACGCTCATCGCATTCGCCGTCCGTTCTCCGCCGCCGTTGCCGAAAACGTCGATGCGCTCGCCGGAGCCGGGGGCGATGAGATAGCTCATGTTTTCGACCAAGCCCAGGACGGGCACACGGACGTTTTGGAACATCAGGACGGCCTTGCGCGCGTCTTCAAGGGAGACCTCGGAAGGGGTGGTGACGACGACGGCACCGGTGACGGTAGTCGTCTGCATCAGCGAAAGCTGCACGTCGCCGGTTCCGGGCGGGAGGTCGATAAGGAGATAGTCGAGGGTTCCCCAGTCGACGCCGCGCAGAAATTGCTGGATGACGGAGTGGAGCATGGGACCGCGCCAGACGAGAGGTTTGTCGCCGGGGCTGAGAAAGCCCATGGAGATGAGTTTCACTTCGTGTTTCACGAGCGGCTGGATGCGTTCTCCGATGGCGTGGGGGGCTTCGCGGATGCCCATCATGAGCGGCACGTTAGGACCATACACATCAGCGTCGATCAACCCAACGCGATAACCGAGGCCGGCCAGGGCGATCGCCAAGTTCACGGACACGGTGGTTTTCCCTACTCCGCCTTTACCCGACCCGACGGCGATAATCTGCCGGACACCTTCAATCGCTGTCGTCTTCAATTCTGTTTGTTGGGGACCCATTGCTTATTCCATCCTACCAACGGTGCCGCGCACGCGGCTCACATGGCCCTGCGCATCATACACGGCTTCCCCGCGCGCCACGACGCGGCAGACCTGACCGCCGCGCGGCGCGAGTTCCAGTGCGATCTCATAGGGCTTGCCGGAACGCAGCAGTTCGCTCAGGGCTGCTTCTCCGCGAGCGTAACTTTCCAGAGCAAACAGAGCGCGGCGCTCTTCGCGCGGCGGCACCGGAAGCGAGGGATCGACGCCGAAGATGCGGTAGAGCTCCTCAGACCAGTGAAGCTGATCGGTGGCTGGATTCCAGGCCCAACTGCCCACGCCAGCCAATCGCTGCGCCTCGCGCAGTTCGGCTTCGCGTTCGCGGAGGGCGTCCCCGGCCTTTTTATTGGCGGTTATATCGACGAAGGTGACGACCACGCCCAAGGGATCCTCCAGCGGTTCGGCATTGATCGACAACCAGGTGATCTCGCCGTCCGGACGCGGCAAGCCCATCCTGACGTTCTCGACCGGTCGGCGCGTCCGCAGCACTTCCATGGAGGGGTGCTCTTCTCCTGGGAACGGCGAAAGGTCTTCCCGGATGGCGCGCCAACCGGGGTCGGAGGAGAAGCGACCGGTCAACTGATCTTCGCTAAGACCAAGGATCCGGCTGGCACTCGCGTTGCAGGCGACTATCTCGCCCCTGTCATTTTGGACGGTGACGCCTTCCGACATCGCCGCGAGCACTGACCGGTACCGGGCCTCGGCACGCTGGAGATCTGTGATGTCGTGCAGCGACAGAATTGCTCCGAGTTTCTCGCCGTCCTTGCTGAACACGGGTTGGCCACTTGCCAGAACGACCCGGTCACCGATGCTGATTTGTTCCCCCCGAACCCGCTCTCCAGCCAGGGTCCGGGTAAAGGGCAGGTGTCCCGGTTTGGCGCCGATCGCCTGGGCCGACCGGTTCAGCCGAATATTGCCGCCCGCCGCGTCACTGGTGACGATTCCGTCCTGCAGACATTCGAGCGCCACGGCGTTGAACTCCTGCTCCTTTCGCAGAGCTTGTTCCGCCGCATTGCGGGCTCGGATACTGCTCCAGCCCATACCGATCATCCCGAGCGCCAGCACGGTAACGATCCCCGTCAGGATGCTGGCCAACCGGCCGGCCTCGCGACCTTCGGCCACTTTCGCTTCCACCTGGGAATTCTCTTCGTCCTTCAGCCAATCGACCAGGTTCAGCGCCTCGATCATCAGGCGCAGCCGCACGCTCTCCCGAATGGCATCACCTGCGGCAGTGGCCCCTTTGTCCCGTTTGGCGGCGACCACCTCATCGGCCGAAGCTAAGAGGCGTGTCACATTGCCTTCGAGACGTTCGAGAATCTGCAACTCGAGTGGGTTTCCCGCCGCTAGGCGGCGCAGCTCTTTCATGCCGGCTCGCGCTTCCTGGGCTCCCGCTTTAACTTGTTCGAGGAAGCGATTGTCTCCGGTTGCGGCATACCCCCGCGAAGCGGACTCCACCTCTCGCACAGCGGTGAGGCTTGAGTCGGTAGCGCTGACTATCGCGCTGGTCTGCGCGACACGACGGTCAATGCTAGCGAGCGACTGGACCGTCGCGTATTGCGAAGCTGCCGCTACCAGCAGCGCCGCGGCAGAAACGCCGAACCCAATAAGGCCCTTCATTCGGTCGTGATGCTATCCCAATGCGCGGACGCCCGCTCGCGGAGTGCTGTGCGGTCCCGGTCCAAGAGATAGCGGCCAGCGATGAGTTCGTCGAGCGCAGCGTCCACTTTGCGCAAGTAATCGTCCTTGCTGGGGTAGCGTTCTTCGATTGAGGGACGGGGGTCCTTCTTCGCTTCGCGCTCGGCTTTGGTGCGAGCGAAGGGATGGAAGCCGCCGGTCATGCTTTGCATTTCGTTGGGCGCGCCGGTGGCAGGGTCACGGAGGTTCCAGCCGGTAAAGGTGCCGAGGGGGACGGCAACATCGGGCGCCCGGAGGCCGGCCACTTCGTTGCCATCCGCATCGACGGCAGGGACGAGCGTGGGGAAGGGCTTGCCGACCTTGGGTGGATCGTTGGTGATGATGCCGTCGTGAATGAAGTCCGGCCCGTAGTCGACGCGCCAAGCTTGATGGGGCGCCCGAGGGAGGCGGACGGCGGGGATTTTCGGAAAGGTCAAAGCGGCAGGCTCGACCAGTTGCTGCTGGTCCATGCGCGGATAGCTAGAGGCCGGCGGGGCTTCGCTCGAGACAACCCACTTGGTGAGGGCCGCGAGCAGGCCGCGCATCAGGAAGCGATAGTCGTTTGGATTAGCGGGGTAAAGGGTTTCGGGCGTCTTGGCGGCCGGCCAGCGCCCCGGCCCGTGCTGCGTGCCGGTGAGGTAGTAGATGCGGGAGTGGCCGGAGAGTCCGTCGTCCTTCTTCCCGTCGAGCGAGGTATGGATGAGCGACGCGGCGCGTCCCCAATATTCGTAAGAGCCGTTGGTGTAGAAGATGTGCGGGACGACGTTTTCCTCGAGTGCCTTGTTCAAGAGCCCGTCGTCTTCCTTGGTTTCGGGATCGAGCATTCGCAAGTCCGCGAAGGGGAAGATGTCAGAAGGGTAGAACGTATTGGTCATGCGATGACCGTCGCGAGAGGGTTGGGCAAAACGGTGGTTGAAGCTGCCGCGGCCCGCTCCGGCGACATGGGCCCAGACACCGTCGAAGACGCGTCGGCCGTTCTCATCGCGATTGAAGCCCATGTAGAGGAACGTCCGGAGGAAGCGGCCACTTTGAGAGGTACCGAAGCCGATCGCATTTTTCAAATACCGGCCCTGATCCCCGAGGAGGATAGTGCTATCGGCCTTGCCTTTGAGGAACGAGATGATGTCGCGAGTGGCCGCCATGCCTAAGCCGACGATGGCGGGATCTTTAGCGCGATAGATGACTTCGTAGAGTTTGCCGGGGAGGAAGCCGCCGGTGAGGCCGACTCGGGTTTCATCGACGAACCGCCACTGGGTGCGGGGAATGACGCGGCGCGGTCCATCGGGAGCGTCGCGGACGGTCATACGAGTTTCCGGGTCCTCGGGACTGGAGACAGGGTAGGCCTGCATGGTGCGGTCGCCGAGGGAATAGACGTCGACTTTGGTGACGGGCACGTATTCGCTGCGGACGATGCCGGTGACGCCTTTGGCGCTGGGCACTTCGATGCGGAGGAGATTGCCTGCTTTGGGCAGGTCAAACTGCCAGCCGAGCCAGACGAGGGTGTAGCCCTGTTCGAGGAGGTATTCGTCACCGCGTTCGAACATATTGAGCATGCCCTTGCCGCCGCGGTTGGAGACTTCATAGAGGATGGTCCCGTTGCCTTTGGCGGGATCGCGGGGCTTAAGCACTTCGAGATCGGAGATGAACTCGACGAGGCCGTCGGCGTTGCGCGGCGCCATGCCGAGGTCGCGAATTTTCTGGTTGGCGGGGAGCTTGGGATCGACGGTGAAGTGGACTTTAGCGGTGAGCCGTTCGTAGTTGCGCGGTGCGTCGGTTCGCTCGACCAGGTAGACCTTCTTGACGGCCGCGGAAAGCAGCGCGGCGCCCAAAACGAACCAGACGCAGACACGGAGGAGCATACAAGGCATTACAACACGCGGCGGCCCGGAGGGGCTGCAGGGAACCTCACGCATCTCCACCGCAGCGCTTTTCGAATTTGCCCTCACTTGCTAGGCTTTAGAGTCTATGGACGATCGGAGATACATCACGCCGCCAGAAGCTTTGGACTCGATACTAGAAGAGACAAAGGAAATGGGCTTTGGCATGGCGTCCGACCCGCTGGTGGGTGCGTTCTTGCAAGTGCTTGCCACATCGAAGCCTCGGGGATTTTTCCTGGAAATCGGGACGGGCACCGGAGCCGGAACGGCCTGGATTCTTTCTGGAATGTCCGCAGACTCGACGCTGATCACTGTGGACACTGATCCTGAGGCGCAAGCGATCGCCGTGCAATTTCTGGGGAAGGATGACCGCCTGGAGTTGGTGACGGTTGATGCATCCGAGTACCTCGCTTCCCTGCCCGGCCAGTCATTCGATCTCGTGTTTGCAGATGCGATGCCCGGTAAGTATGAGGGGCTCGATCAATCGTTGGCGCTGGTGAAGCCGGGTGGTTTTTGGATTGCGGATGACCTGCTGCCGCAACCGAATTGGCCGCCAGGACATGCGGCACGGATTCCAGACTTGCTGGAGAAGCTGGCCGAGAATTCGGAGTTTGCGATGCTGCCGCTGTTGTGGGGAAGCGGAGTGGTGGTGGCTGTTCGCAAGCACTGAAGGCGTGATCAGGCGAGGCTGAAGTTGGCCTTGGGGCGGAGATCGGCGCCCGCGATGTGGCCGGCGAGGAAGCGGGGGTAGGCGGCGGCGGCGATCATGGCGGCGTTGTCAGTGGAGAGCTTGGGGGTGGGGAAGGAGATGACGTAGGGCAAACGCCGGGCGGCGGCGCGGAGTCCGGCATTGCACGCGACGCCGCCCGAGACGATGACGTTGGTCAGGTCGAGATCCTCGGCAAAGACGCGGACGCGGGTCAGCAGTTCGTCGATCACGGTGGCCTGGAAGGAGGCGATGAGGTCGAGAGTGGCCTTAGGCGTGGCGGCGAGTAGTTCTTCGAGCGACGGGCGGACGAGGGCGCGGCGGGCGGCGATCTCGGCTTGCATGTCGCGGGCTTCCGTCCAACGGAGGACAGCGGTTTTGATGCCGGAGAAGCTCAAATCCAGCGAGTTGCCGCTCATCTTGGCGCGGGTGAACTTGACGGCTTTCGGGTTGCCATAGGGGGAAAGCTGATCGAGGATGGGGCCGCCAGGATAGGCGTAGCCGAGGAGCTTGGCGACTTTGTCGTAGGCTTCACCAGCGGCATCGTCGCGAGTGCGGCTGAGGAGTTCGTAGCGGAAGTTGGCTTCGCAACGGTAGAAGTGGGTGTGGCCTCCGCTAACGATGAGGGCCAGCGCGGGCAGTTCCGTTTCCGGATGTTCCAGGAGGACGGCGTGGATGTGCCCTTCAAGGTGGTTGACCGGAATGAGGGGGAGCCCGCGAGCCATGGCAAAGGCCTTGGCGAAGGTGATGCCGACGAGAAGAGAACCGACGAGGCCGGGGCCTTGGGTGACTGCGACGGCGTCGATGGGCACGTTGGCTTGAGCGAGGGCTTGCTCAACGACCGGAACGATGGCGCGGAGGTGTTCGCGGGAGGCAAGTTCCGGCACGACACCCCCATAGCGCTCATGCGTTTCGACTTGTGAAGCGACGACGGACGACAAAACCACGCGGCCATCGCACACAACGGCAGCCGCTGTTTCGTCGCACGACGACTCCAGACCTAAAATATTCATTTGGACCTATCTACTTTTCATTATGAGTTGCCGGACGACTTGATCGCCCAAGTGCCGCTGGCCGAACGCGACGGGGCGCGGATGCTGGTGATCGACCGGGAGGCCGGAACCTGGGAAGACCGGGTCTTTCGGGAGCTGCCGGGGTACCTGCGGCCGAGCGATTGCCTGGTGCTGAACGAGTCGAAGGTTTTTCCTTCACGGCTGATTGGACATCGGCCGGGCCGTACGGGGCGGGTGGAGGTGTTTCTCGTCGAGCCCGTGTCGGCCGATGAACGGCAGTGGCGGGCGCTGGTGCGGCCGGGGAAGAAGCTGCCGGTGGGGGAGCGGATCGAGTTCAGCGCGGACTTCGGCGCGACGGTGCTCGGCCGGGAGGAGCACGGGGAGCGGATTCTCCAACTGGAAGCCGACGACGTGTGGGCGGCGATTCAGGAGCAGGGGCACGTGCCTCTGCCGCCGTACATTGGGCGGGCGGACAGAGCGGAGGATCGGGAGCGGTACCAGACCGTGTTCGCGCGGGAGCGCGGGAGCGTGGCGGCGCCGACGGCGGGGCTGCACTTTACGCCGCGGGTGCTGGAGCAGATTCCGGCGCAGGTGGCGCGGGTGACGCTGCATGTGGGCCTGGGGACGTTTCAACCGCTGCATTCGACAACCGTCGAAGAGAACCGGCTGCACAAGGAACGGTTCTTTGTAAGCGACGAGGCGCGGGCGACGATTGGGTCGGCAGAGCGCGTGGTGGCCGCGGGGACGACGTCGGTGCGGACGTTGGAATCGATGGACGAAAGGCAGGGGGAGACGGACATCTTCATCTACCCTGGCTATGCGTTCAAAAGGGTGGGCGCGATGCTGACGAACTTCCATTTGCCGGCGTCGAGTCTGCTGCTGCTGGTATGCGCGTTTGGCGGGACGGAGCTGATGATGGACGCTTACCGGCACGCGGTCAAGGAGCGCTACCGCTTCTTCAGCTACGGAGACTGTATGTTGATTCTATGATCTCGTGGTTGTTCTCCGATCCCTTGCCGGTGGGTACGCCGGCGCCCGGCTTCACCCTACAGACCGGGAACGGGCAGACGGTGACCTTGTCGGAGCTGCGGGGGCAGGAGGTGTTGCTGGTGTGGTATCCCGGTGACGACACGATGATCTGTACGAAGCAGCTCTGCGAGATTCGCGATTCGTGGGCAGCGTTTGCGGGGATGGCGGTTTTCGGCGTGAATCCGCAGGGAGCCTCAAGCCACGAGAAGTTTGTAGCCAAGCACAGCTTTCCCTTTCCGCTGTTGATGGACCCTGGGCAAAAGGTGGGCCAGCTTTATCACACGCACGGACTGGTGGCGAAGCGGACGGTGTATTTGATTGGCGCCGACGGCCGCATCCGGTTCGGGAAGCGGGGGAAGCCGGCCGTTCAGGAGATACTCACCCACCGGCAGGGTGGCCATGGAGGTTAGTCCGTGGACACCGCCGGGCGGGGCTCGGGGGAGATGGGGGAACTTGAGAAACTGAGGCGCACGCGGCCCCTTCAGCTTTCCGCGCAAAGGCGCTGGACAAGCTGATGGGGGCCGGGTCCTCACCCACCGGATAGGGTGGCCATGGGGGTTAGGCCGTGGCCACCACCGTGCGGGGCTCGGGGGAGATGGGAGGAGCCTGGGGACCGAAGCGGACGCTGACGAGTTGCGACACGCCGGGTTCCTGCATGGTGACGCCGTAGAGAGTCTGGGCGGCTTCCATGGTGCGCTTGTGGTGAGTGATGACGACGAACTGGGTTTCGAGCGACATCTCCTTGATCAAGCGGGCGAGGCGGACGGTGTTGGACTCATCGAGCGGCGCATCGACTTCGTCGAGGACGCAGAAGGGGCTCGGCTGGTACTTGAAGATGGCCATAAGGAGGGCCATCGCCGTTAGCGATTTCTCGCCGCCGGAGAGGAGCAAAACGTTCTGCAGGCGCTTACCGGGAGGCGAGGCAATGATCTCGATGCCGCTATCGCCGATATTCGATTCGTCGGTGAGCCGCATTTCGGCAGCGCCACCGCCGAATAACGTGGTGAACATTTCCTTGAAGTTGGCGTTGACCGCGTGGAAGGCTTCGGCGAAGCGCTTGCGGGATTCGACGTCGATCTCCTGGATGGCCTTTTCGGTATCGCGGATGGAATCGAGCAGGTCCTGCCGCTGGTCGTTGAGGAACGTGTAGCGGGTTTCGGCTTCGCGATGCTCTTCGAGCGCCTGCGGGTTGACGGGGCCGAGGGCCTCGATGCGCTTGCGGACTTCCTGATACTTGCCTTCGATTTCGCCGAGAGCAATTTCGTCGAGCTCGGGATCTTCGGGCTTGGCGAGTTCGGCGAGGGGGAGCGAGAGTTCGTGCTGGCTCGTCTCTTCGAGGTGCTTCAGGTCCGACTGCAGGCGAACGAGTTCGATCTCAATTTGCGTACGGCGTTCCTGGGCGACCTGGGCGGCGGAGCGCAGCGCCTTCAAGCTTTCATCGAGGCCCGAGAGTTGAGCGCGCATCTCGTGGTCCTTGGCGGATTGGATGCGGACCTTGCCATCGAGGACGGCGATCTCTTCGGCGGAGCGGGCGACGAGAGCGTCGAGCTCCATGTTGTCGTTGAGAAGCCGGGTGCGATTCAGGCTGAGCCGTTCCATTTCGCCGGCCACTTCCTGACGGCGGCGCGTGAGCTCATTGATCTGGGCTTCGAGGCGCTGCTGGGCGTTGAATTCGGCGCGGCGGCGTTCGTCGAACGAAGTGAGTTCGATGCGGACATGGGAGTGGTCCTCGGTGGCCTTCTGGACGGACTCGCGGAGGTACTCCAGCTGGTTGCGGCCTTCTTCGAGCTTGGACTCCTGCTCGCGACGGGCGGCCTCCTTGGTTTCGAGAAGAGCCTGGCGCTCTTCACGCTGGGTGGCGGCGCGGTCGAGGTCGCGGCCGAGACGGTCGAGCTCCATTTTGGAGGCCGACAGGCGCTGGTTCGAGCGCGTCGTCTCTTCGCCGAGTTTGCGCATTTCGTGGTCGAGGGCAAGGGCTTCGCGCTCTTCCTTCTGCTGCTTCTGACGCAGCATTTCCTGCTCTTCGAGGAGGCCGGAGATCTGGCGCTCGAGTTCGTCGATCTGGCTGGTGGCGCCTTCGAATTGGCGTTGGCGCTGGGTGACGAGGCCGGTGAGCTCGCGGAGCTCCCGCTTGAGGGCGAGGGGGCCGGAGCCGGTCTTCCGGCCGCCGGAGACGGCATGGCCGTGGTAGCAGACGCCGTCGGGGAGAAGGAAGTAAACGTCGGGGTACTGCAGGGCCAAGCGCTGAGCTGCGGCGCGATCCTGGACGAGATAGCAACGCGCCAAACGGGGCAAGAGCTCTGCGGGAGCCTTGGTGAGCCCGTTGGTCAGGTTGAGCATCTCGCTCAGTCGGCCGACAATGCCGGTCTCCGGGCCGATGGCCGGTTCGACTGGTGGGGCGCTGGCGTAGCGATCGTTTTCTTCAGGGTGGACGAGGAAAGTGGCGCGACCGTCGAAGTCGCTGCGCATGAAGTCGATGCCCTGTTCGGCCTGCTGCCAGTTCTTGACGACGACGTATTCGAGTTCGTCGCGGAGGAACTCTTCGGTGGCCTTTTCAAAGGCGGGCTGGACCTCGACAAAATCGGCGAGCACGCCCGCAGGCTTCAGGTCTTGCGCCTTGCCGCGTTCGATGGCGGTGAAGAGGGCCTTGACGGATTCCGTGGTGTAAGCGCGGTGGGAAAGGATCTCTTCGAGCGAGTCCTTGCGGGCCTTCAGGCGGCTGAGTTCAGCTCGAACCTGTTCGAGTTGCCGGCGGGTTTCGGCGATCTCGCCCTTCCGGGCCGAGAGCTCTTCGTCGACGCGCTTGCGCTGATCGGCGAGGGACTCGATTTCGGTTTGGCGGTTGGCGAGACGCTCGGACAGTTCGGCCTTGGTTTGAGCGATGCGACTGAGGTCGGCCTGGGCGGCTTCAGCCTCGCGATTGGCACGGGCGCGGTCGCGGTCGTTGGAGGCTAGATATTCTTCGACCTGGGCTAGCTGGTTGCGAAGGCTGGAGCTTTCGCCGAGGAGGCGGAGCACTTGCTGCCGCGCCGCCTCCATACCCTGCTCACGGCCGCGGAGTTGGCCCTGGAGTTGGTCGCGCTCTTCGTTGCGGAGACGGAGGCGCTCGCGGGCGTCGTTGACCTGGCGTTCGAGCTCTTCGAGCCTTTGGCGGTGGGATTCTACTTCCGTCGTTAGACCGGTGAGGCGCTGTTCGACGGCTTCCGATTCGGATTCGCCTTGATTCAGGCGCTGCTCGATGCCGGCGATCTGCTGCGACTGCGAGGTGAGCCGGCCACGGGCGCGTTCAGCTTCGAGGTTGCGGTCGGCGAGTTCCTGGCGCTGGGCGGTGAGCTGCTCCTCCAGGCTGTAACAGGCCTGCTGCAGTTCGCCGTGCTGGATCTCTTTCTCCTGAAGGTCCTTATGCAGCTTTTCGAAGTGGCCGGTCGCCTGGCTGAGTTCGATGGCCGCTTTCGAGGCGTCGCCTTCGAGCTTCTTGAACTTGCCGGCCAGGGAGAGACGGAGATGAGAGACGAGTTCTTCGCGGAGTTCCTCGTAGCGCTTGGCCTTGGCGGCTTGGCGCTTGAGGGAGTTTACCTGCCGGCCAACTTCTTCAAGGATGTCGAAGACACGGGTGAGATTTTGCTTCGCGCCTTCGAGCTTGGCTTCGGCGAGGCGGCGCTTGGTTTTGAACTTGGTGATGCCGGCGGCTTCTTCAATAACGGCGCGGCGGTCCGCGGGGCGGCTCGACAGAATCTGGCCGATGCGGCCCTGCTCGATAATGGCGTAAGACTCCGGGCCCAGGCCGGTGCCCATGAAGATGTCCTGGATGTCGCGTAAGCGGGCGGTCTTGCCGTCAATGAGGTATTCGCTATCGCCGGAGCGGAACAGGCGGCGGGTGATGGTGAGTTCGCGGCGCTTTTCGGGTTGGGAGATGACGGCGTCGACAGAGGGGAGGACGACTTCTCCGGCGGAGGGATCAAAGAGGGTGAGCGTCACGCTGGCCATGCCCATGGGCTTGCGGTCGCGGGTGCCGGCGAAGATGACATCTTCCATGCGGGCGCCGCGGAGGCTTTTGGCGGACTGTTCGCCGAGAACCCAGTTGATGGCGTCACTCAGGTTGGACTTGCCACATCCGTTGGGACCGACGACGGCGGCGATGCCGGAGCCGTTGAATCGCAATTCCGTCTTGTCTGCGAAGGACTTAAAGCCTTGAAGCTCGACGCGTTTGAGTTTTAACAACGGATTATCCCCTACCGGAAAAATAGATCTTCACTGCGATAGACGTATCGCAGCGCTCGGGGGGGATATGAGTAGAGTACAGGCCGGAAGAGGAGAATGCAAGCACAATCACCGCAGCCGGCTGGGGTGGTGGGTAAATTTTGTCTATATCTTGTGGGGTGCTGGTAGCAGGTGGACAAGGGGAGAGCCGCCGAATTTGATGACGCTGGTCGACGCCGTCCCTTTCGCGGTCTTCCCAACCCGGTCCCGTCTACCCTGATACGCTTTCAAGGTATGCAAAGGCTTCTCCTTGTTGGCCTGCTGGCCGCCGGCTCCGCAGCGCAGGATCTTGTTCCGATTCCGATGCGTCCAGGAACGCAGCCCTTTCTTCTGGGCAAAACCGAAGTGACGCAGGCAAGCTATCAGGCCGTCACCGGGCAGAACCCTTCTATCTATTCCGGTTCCACCCGGCCGGTCGAAAACGTCTCCTGGTGGGACGCCATCCGCTACTGCAATTTGCGCAGTCAGAAGGAGGGCCTGACGGCGGTTTACGACCTGGCCACCGGCCGCGCGAACGCAGCAGCGAATGGCTACCGGCTTCCTACAGAAGCCGAGTGGGGAGCTGCGCTGGGCACGGAGCAGACGCCCGGCCGCCTGGCGACGACGGAGACCAAGAGCGTCGCGCGGCTGAAAGAGCCGCTGGACAAAGGGACCGCGCCGGTAGGCTCTTACGCCGCCAACCGCAACGGTCTGCACGATCTTCTGGGCAATGTTTGGGAGTGGTGCCAGAACTGGTTTGACCCGGCGGCGCCCGATGCCGATCCCTCGCAAGGAGTGGAGCGCGCCATCCGCGGTGGCGGCTTTCTGACGCCCGCCTCTGGCTGGACCAAGGGCTTCCGTTCTTCCTTTCCTCCGGACCGGCGCAGCCGCTACACCGGCTTCCGCGTGGCCCGCAATGCACCGTCTGATGCGCCCGTGCCGTTGCGCTCCGCTGCTGGGCTTCGCGACAAATGGATGAAGCTGCTCGGCCAGCCGGCCGGCCCTGCACCGGCTCCCAAGTTTCAGCCGGTGGAAGCGTTCCCTGGAGTTTCGCTCGGCTACCTGCAGGTGGAGAACGACTACGCGGAGAAGATTCTGATAATGCGGCCGGTGAACGCGGGGACGAAGCCGCTGCCGGTTGTGATCGTGCCGTTCTATGATGTGGACGCGCCGGCGGGCCGCAACCTGGGCGGCCGCAATTTTGCGCCGCCCGGCGTGCGTAACTACGCGCAGCACGCCGTCGACCGTGGCTTCATGGCAGTGGCCATCCGCTGGTTCGGCGAAAGCTATGGGGAGAGTTATACCGAGGCCGTGGCCAATCTGGCGTTGCGCCATCCGGGCGTGACGGGCCTCGGCAAGTGGGTTTGGGATTCGCAACGATTGCTGGATTATCTGCACACGCGGCCCGACGTCGATCGCTCCCGCATCGCGATGATGGGCCATTCGCTCGGCGGCAAGCTGACGTTGTACGCGGCGGCGCTCGATCCGCGGATTCATGTCGCGGTCGCTTCGGAGCCGGGCATCGGCTTTGGGTTTTCGAACTACGAAGACTTCTGGTATTGGGGCGAGCGGATTCGCGACGTGCCGCCGGGAACGGATCAGCATGAGTTGATCGGGTTACTCGCCCCGCGGCCGTTCTTTCTGATCGCTGGCGATTCAGCCGACAATGACCGTGGCCTCGCGTTTCTGGCCGCTGCGCGTCCGCTGTACCCGGACCCGGCGCGGCTGGGATTCTACAACCATCGCACCGGCCACTCCCCTACTGCGGAGGCGGTAGCGCAGGCGATGGACTGGATTGCTCGCTGGTTTGCCGTATCGGCTGGATCTGCCAGTAAGTAAGCGACCGCCAAGCCCACTCCGCCGGGCCGTAGCGGAAGTGCCGCAGCCAGAGGGGCGACCACGCCAGGTTGATCCCCCACATGCCCAGCACGACCCAATACAGCTCGGCCCTTTCGAGATGGGCAAATTGCCCGAACCCGTAGCCATTAAAGTACAGCGTGAGCAGCACTGAAGTGAGTAAGTAGTTGGAGAGGGCCATCCGCCCCACCGCGGCTAAGGGATGGACGAACCAGTTGACGCCCGCCTTGACGAGTAACATAACAACGCCGATGTAACCCGCGGCGACAAGGAACCGGCCAGGGTCCTGCGTGGACGCGATGTACTGGAAGTACTCGGGAATGCGGAAACCGGTGGCGTGCCATTGCGACGCTGCCCAGTAGTTCAGCGGTATGCCCAAGGCGAAACCGATCGTGGCCATGACTCCGTAGAATCGCTCGCTTCGAGAGGCATCAAAAACTCGGGACCGCGCCAGACCCAGGCCCAGCACGAACATGCCCAACACATCGAGAAAGATGAACTGGAAGAACATGGGCCCTTCAAATTCGTACGCCTCGCGGGTCCGCATCTGCAGGTTGTCGAAGTAGTCGCTGCGATGAACACGAATTTGCTCGGCCACGGCTTGCTCGGACGGCGCGAAGAATCTCTCGATTTGTGTCCACTCCGCCCCGCCTTTCTGCTGCAAATCCCGCATGGCAAAGCCGCCGCCAAGGTTCCACAGCGAGTGCAGCACCAGGATGACCGCTCCCGCCCAGATCAATTTCTTTGCCGAAAGCTTTCGCAGCGGATAAAGCAAGAGGCCGATGACGCCGTAGGGATAGAGGATATCGCCCGACCAGAGGAGGTGTGCATGCAGCAGTCCGATGACGATCAGCCAGAGCGTTCGCCGGTAGTAAATCTTCGCTTGGTCGGTTTCCGGAAGCCTTGAGAGAAAGACATCAAAGCTGGCGGCGAATAACAGCGAGAAAATGGCTCGCATCTTACCGTCCCAAAGAACCATCGCCACATACCAGATGGCAAGGTTCGCGCCGGATGCTCCGCCGTAGACCGTCGGATTCATATAAGCCGCGAATGGGAGTCCGAAGGCGACGATGTTCAGCAGCAGAATGCCTAACAGGGAGAATCCGCGGAGAACATCGAGCGAAGGTATCCGGGCCATGGTCCGCTAATCATAGCGCAGGGCAATCAACGGGTCGATGCGCGTCACTCGCCGAGCCGGATAGAACGCCGTACGCCATCAGACCGGTGAAGGCCGTGTTCCGGTCGCGCAAGTCCTTGTAGTTCGGGTAGGAGAACGCAGGGCTCACGTCTGAGTCAGAATTCCTGCCACTGCGAAAGTGAATCCAGGCCGCTGACGCAACCAGCGGAGAGCGAGTTTGAGATCGAGCGCGAAGTCGGTGGCCATGCCCCCCACTCTTGCAAGGCGGAGGCCACCTGTAAATTCTTTAGATCGAGCGGGGCGCCGGGGGCGGACCGTGCGAGCTTGGGACGTCGGCGTCCGCGAGCGAACACCATTACTTCTTCGGCGGTCGCCGGTTTTCTGGCGACGCGGGAATTTGGCTGATCAACTTGTTCGGCTTGCCCGTGGCCTTCCGCAATTCGAAGGCGTCGTACAAGACGCCGCGGGCTGTGCGGGCCTGATACTTCAGGACATTGCCGTCAATGTTGATCACTTGATAGAGCTGGGTGTCTTCGGCGGCGCGCGCCATCCACGCCTGCTTTTCGAGTTCGTACATTTTCGGGCCCGAAACGGAAACGACGTAGATGGTGCCACCGTTTTTCGTGGACAAGCCGGTCTGCAGGTTGCTGCGGCCGTAGGTGTGGTCGTGGCCGGTGAGGACCATGTCGACTTTATATTTGTCGATGATCGGCTGCCACAGGTCCCGCATGGCCTTGTTGTCACGGCCTTTCGCGGTAGACAGCACGGGGTGATGGAAGGTGAGGACAGTCCACTTGTTCGGATTGTTCGCGAGCAGCTTATCCAGCCACTCGGCCTGCTCGGCGTGTTTTCCGTTTGAGTCGAGCGAGACGACGCGGACGCCTTGAATATCGAGGTAATAGTTCGTTTCGGGGAGCGACGGGATGCCGTTAGCTGGCAGGGTGAACTGGGGCCGCCAATGCGTGTTCAGCATACGCCCGCCGTATTCATGGTTGCCCGGGGTGGCGATGGTGGGGATAGACCGGTTCACCCAACCTGCCCCATTGTGCCATTCGCCCCACTGGTCGTCGCGGTTCGGATTGTTGATCAGGTCGCCCGCGTGCAGCAGGAACCGGGCCTTGGGCGCGTCGGAGAATCCAGCACGGACTACGCGGGACCATAGCGAGTAGATGTCATTTTGCGCGTCGCCGAAGTAGACGAACTCTAGCGGCGCCGGTCCGGCGGCGGCGGTGCGGAACTGGTTCCATTCCGACCAATTGAAGCCGTCGCCGACACGGTAGACGTATTGCGTATCCGGCTGCAGCTCCGTGAAGGTGACTGAATGATAGTGGGCCAGGTGCAATTCGGTTTGCAGCGGTTCGGACTTAGCGGCGAACGGCTTGGCCTTCTTGACGAAGCCAGCCCCGTCTTCAGCCAGCGCGATCTCGCCGACGGGCCCCGTGACTTTTGGCGAGGTCCGCCACGTGACCGATGCCGTGGTGGCCGGGTCGGCTGACCAGGTCAGGATGACACGGTCCGGGTGGGCCGTTGGCTTGTACAGTTCAGCGGGCGCGATCTTTGGATCGGCCTGACCTGTGAGACGGTAGGTGACCACGACGAGGCAAAGAGCGAACCCAAAAGCGAGGAGTCGACGCATAAGCCGTTAGTTTATCAGCGCCACGTTACGATTCCGTTTCCAGGCTAACGATATCCCGCCGCTTGCAGCGCGAAGAGTTCGGCGTAGCGCCCTCCGAGGCTCACCAGTTCGCCGTGCGCACCCTGCTCGGCGATCCGCCCGTCTTCGAGCACGAGAATGCGGTCAGCCATGCGAACAGTCGAAAACCGGTGGCTGATCAGTACGGCCATCTTGCCGCGGGTCAACTCGGCGAACCGCTCAAAAACTTCAAACTCGGCTCGCGCGTCGAGGCTGGCCGTTGGTTCGTCGAGAATCACCAGTTGCGCGTCACGCATGTAAGCCCGGCCCAGCGCGATCTTCTGCCATTGCCCGGCGGAGAGGTCGCTGCCCCCGCTGAACCGCCGGCCCAGCATATGGCCGTAACCGTTCGGCAGTCCTTCAATTACGGTATCCGCGAGCGATTTTCCCGCCGCGTCCCGGATGCGCTTCTCGTCGTCCATCCGGTCCACGAGCCCGAGCCCGATGTTCTCCCGGGCCACCATATCGAAGCGGACATAGTCCTGGAAGATGACACCGATTTCGCGCCGCAAATCTGGCGCGGAATACTCCCGCAAGTCGACGCCATCGAGCAGAATCTGTCCGCCCGTGGGGTCGTACAGCCGGGCCAACAGCTTCACGATCGTCGTCTTCCCGGCCCCGTTCTCCCCGATCAGGGCGATCTTCTGGCCGGTTTCGAGGCGGAAACTAACGTCGTTTAAGACGGGACGCGGCCGTCCGGGATAGGCGAAGCTGACTCCGCGAAACTCAAATCCGTCCCGGATGGGGCGCGGCGCCGGGATCGGGTGCGGGCGGTTTTCGAGGCGCGATTCGGTGGCGAAGAAATCGAACAGGTCTTGTATATAGAGCGCCTGCTCGGAGACGTTCGACAGACCGGCGAACACGCTCTCCATGCTGCCGCGCGAACGCACAAACGCGCCCGAAAGAAAGGTGAGGTCGCCGACGGAAAGGTCGCCACCGATCGTCCGATACAGAATGTAGGCGTATGCCCCGTAGTAACCACAGGTCGGCAGAAGATTCAGTAAGGAACCGGTGATGGCTTTGCGAATCACTAATCGCCGGTTCTCGGCGAAAAAGCGCTCGAAGAGGGTTTGAGAGCGGTCGAGCAAAAAGTCCCCGATGCCGAAGATCTTCACTTCCTTGGCCGTGTTCAGCGAGGCGCCGAGCATGCGGAGGTAGTCGAGTTCGCGGCGCTCCGGCGTCCACCGGTAGAGCAGCGAATAGGCGAGCATGGCGAACCGGGTCTCGCCCCAAAACACCGGAAGCAGCGCCGCCACCAACAAAACCAGGAACCAGCCGGAGAAGGTGGCCACCGCCAGGGACACCGACAGCAGCGTTATGCCACTCTGCGCCAAGCCGGCCAACTGGGTCAACATGCTCAGGCGAGAGGTCGTCTGTTTGCGCGCCCGCTCAAGCTTGTCGTAGAAAACTGGGTCTTCAAAATGGGCCAGATCGAGTTTTCCGGCGTGGCGCATCAGGCGGAGCGAGACATGATTGGCGAACCGGTCGCCGAGCAGCGATTCGCAGAGATTCACGGTGCGCAGGAGGAGGTCTCCGCCGATAGCCAAGCCGACTTCGAGGCCCACGAGCGGCCACAGATCGTCCGGGACGGCTGACTTTGAAACCACAGCCGTCACCACCCGGTCGATGATCAGCTTCGCCACCCAAAGCATCGCGACGGGCTGGAAAGAAGCGAGCAGCCGAAGTGCCAGACTGGCCGATGCCAATGCCGGAGAGGTCTCCCAGACCATCGCCGCCAGCGGCGGAATGTTGCGGAGAGCCCGCAGCCGGTCTCGCCAAGGCGTTTTGGATGCGGGTGCGGGAGGATGCATGAACTCCTTGAGTTTACCGGGTTCGCAGGCGAGAATCGGAGAATGCACCGTCTCGGCCGCCGCGCCGTCCTCTTCTCCTGGGCTGGGTTCGTTTTGGGGCAGAAAGCGGAGTCGCGGCAGTTAGCCGGCCGCTGGACTGCCCGGCAGCCTGCCGCCCGTCAGCGCGGCCGTAATGCCGCTCTGCTTGAGTTCACGCTCGGGAAGGACGGCGCGTTTCGTCTCGACGAGGTCAGCCGGGTTGGCGCCCCACAGAGCTATTCCGGGACCTATCGACTTTCAGCGTCCGATGAGTTTCTGCTATCCGTTACGGAAGCACCCGAATCGGGTGGCCGTTTTCGCGCGGGCGAAGAGGTGAATCTCGGCGGCATGCTCTGGGTATCGGAGACACGCGTCCGGATCGGAGAGTTCGAACTCGTCAAGCGCCTGGATTGAGTTCCCGGCGCAGACGGGCGTCGAACCAAAACGGGCCAAAAGGAAGGAAAGCGGCAATGAAGGCTATCGCGAATCGGTGCCAAGGCCAAGCGAACCGGCGCGCCGCGATCAGCGCAACGACGATATAGATAACGAACAATCCGCCGTGGGCCGAACCGACCAGCCGGACCGCTTCCGGTCGTCCCGCCAGATACTTGAGCGGCATCGCAATGCCGAGCAGGAGCAGAAACGAAAGACCCTCCGCCCAGCCAGCCCAACGCAGCCATTCGTATTCTCTTGGAAGGAGCATTCTTTCATTGTCGCCGCTCAATTAGTAGAGGTACGGGGACGTCGTCATTGTCGCCTCTCGCCTATCTGCCGGCACTGGTGTCGCCGGCACCGTAATGACGGCTTTGGCTTGGTACATGCGTTGGTCCGCCACCGCAATCAGCCGCTCGGCATCTTCGCCATCGACGGGGAAGCGGGCGGAGCCGATCGACACCGAGAGCGTCGACTGGCCGACCACTGTTTGACCTGCCTGCCGCGCCAGGACAGAAAGCTGCGCAATTTTCTGTTCAATCACCCCCTCCGGCAGTTCCGGGATCAGTACGACAAACTCATCGCCGCCCATGCGGGCGACGTAGTCGTAGTCTCGGCAGGCTTCCTTCAGAAGCGTCGCGAACTCTTTCAGAACACGGTTGCCTTCGAGATGCCCAAAGCGGTCGTTGATCTGCTTGAAGCCATTCAAGTCGCAGACGAGAATTTCGAGCGTTGCTCCGGACCGGCGGCACCGGTTCAGCTCACTGTCCATTTGGATGAACAGGCTGCGTGCATTGGGTAGTGACGTCAGGAAGTCGGTGGTAGCGCTGGTTTCGGCCAATTCGTATTTCATCGCGTTTTCGATGGAGTGCGAGAGTTTGGCGCTGATCGCCAACAGCACACGAAGATGGTCGGAGGTGAAGGAATCGCGCGCCGACGCATACAGCGCGAGAACGCCAACCACTCGCTTATCGGTCTGCAGCGGCACGGCGAGCGCGCTGCGCAAGGTCGAGAACTTCGAGGGATCGTTCAGGTAGCCCGGCTCAACCGAGGGGTTGCCGTTCAGAATCGGCTGCTTGTTCTCCGCAACCCAACCACTCAGCCCCTGTCCGATTGGAATTTCGAGGGCGCTGAACAGGCGGAAGTTTTCGCCGGTCACAAACTCGGGCAGTAGCTTGCCTTCCCGTGCGAAGTAAATGGCCATGGAGTCGTAGGGCACCATGCGCTTCAAGCGGTGGGCCAGCACCGACAGCGTCTCGTTCAAACTCAACGAGCTACCCAGATTCTGCGAGAGCTCGAACAGAGCCTGCACCTCCTGGCGGGCGGATGCGATCGAGGTCAGGAAGTCGAGCGGCTCCCGGATTTCCGCCGGACGGGGTGCGTCTTCGTTTTTCTCTTCAAAGCCCGCCGCCGGCGCCGCGCCCCGTTCCACCCGGATGGCGGTCGACAGGCGCACCCGCGCGGGCCGCCGCAACGTGGCTTTCTGCTCTAACTCCACACATTTCTCCGCCAGGATCGCCACAATCGTTGGATCGAACGATCGGCCCGACTCTTTTTGAATGATCCCTAGCGCCTCTTCGAGAGGCAGACCGCGCCGGTACTGCCGGTCCGTGGCCAACGCGTCGAGACAATCGACCACCGACAGAATCCGCGCCCCGATCGGGATCGCCTCCCCAATCAGGCCGTCTGGATAGCCATCGCCGTTCCACTTTTCGTGGTGCGAACGGACGATCGGGGCTACGGGATAGGGGAAGCGCGTTTGGTCAATGATCTCCGCACCGACAATTGGATGAATCTTCATCTTCTCGAACTCTTCCGGCGTGAGTTTGCCGGGCTTCGAGATGATGTGTTCCGGCACGGCCAGTTTGCCGATATCGTGAAGCAACGCCGCCGCCCGCAGCGCCTCAATCTGCTCGAGGGGCAGATCCAGTTCCTTGGCAATCTCTACGGCGTAGACCTGGACGCGCTGCAGATGATCATGGGTAGTCGTATCTTTGGCTTCAATCGCCAGTGCAAGAGCCTCAATGGTCCGGAGATGCAGTTCCGCCATCTGTTCGGTGTGTTTTCGCCCGTCCTCAAGGCGCCCCATATAGAGTTGGTAGGAACGGGTGATCAGGTAGATGACCGGCATGACGAGGAGCGCCATCTGCCAACCCAACATGCGGGTTGTCGTGGTGAAAAGAATCGCCACGGCGGCGCCAGCCAGATAGTACGGACCCGACCAGAGGCTGCACTCCCGCCAAGTCCGCACGATCGGGCGCCGTTCTGTGAGGGCGATCGCCATGGAAACCGGGAACGTGGTCATGACGTACAGCACGAACGCCGCAGTGACCAGCAGCACGGTTGCAGAGACGCCTGCGTTGGCGAAATGCGGATTCGCGTAGACCGCATAGGTGGCAATCGTCGCAATTGAAACGACGGAGACGTTAAAGAGGATTTTCCCCAAGGTCGGCCGGCGCTCCTGGGCCAGCACACATTGCAATCCCGTCATCGATGTGGCGATTAGCAGAACTTCACTCAGACTGAACTCAACAATGCCTATAAGGATGAAGAGGAAGTTGATCGACAGGGTGCCCGTTATCGTTGGCAGGCTCACGCGGAAGCAAGCCGCCAGCAACGCCAACGCCGCATGACACAGAAGCTTTAAAAAGTCGGTGGACTCGAACGGAAAGAGCCCCAGAAACAGGGCTGCCAGACCAATGGCCGTGGTGATTCTGAGAAAACCATTGGTTGATGGCGAATAAGCGGTTGAGGAACTCATGAGTCGCAGGGCCGAGACCGGCGGACAGCGCAGGCCAATGGGTACATCGGCGTATTTCCACGAATTCATTAGGGCGAGAGAGTAACTGGTGCGGAGCATGACTCCGCGGTCGCGGTGCTTAGTACCGTACCATAGACCGTCCTAAGGTGATTTGGCTGATCCTCACGGGCAATCGGCCGCTTTCACGGCCGTGGCATTGCCCTCAGAATAGGGGCATACCGCGATGATGAATCCTTCCCACAGCTTCCTTGGCATGCCGGCAGTTCTATGCAGCCGGCCGATTCGGGACCTGTTTGCGAAGGTCGAGCGGATCGCCAAAAGTAAAGTCGCAGTGCTGATCCAGGGCGAAAGCGGCAGTGGCAAAGAGTTGGTCGCGCGCGCTGTTCATCAATATTCCGCCCGTTCGGCGAAGGCCTGGGTGGATTTGAATTGCGCCGCGCTGCCGGACCAGTTGGTTGAATGTGAGCTGTTTGGCTATGAAAAGGGTGCCTTCAGCGGTGCGGACGCGGCCAAACCGGGACTCTTTGAGCTCGCAAGCGGGGGCACCATCTTTCTCGACGAGATCGGCGACCTCGATCTCCGGCTCCAAACCAAGCTGCTGCGCGTCCTCGACGGCGCGCCCTTTTTCCGCCTCGGCGGAACGAAGAAGGTGGAAACCGATGTCCGAATTGTCGCAGCCACGAATCGGGATCTCCCCGAACTCGTGCGAGCAGGCAAGTTCCGGGAGGATCTGTACCACCGGCTGGCCCAGGTTTGCTTAAGTGTTCCGCCTCTGCGGGAGCGGATCGAAGATATCTCTGCCTTGGCGCAACTGTTCTTGACCCAGCACGCAGCGGGACGGAGTTTCACGGCCGACGCCATGCGTGCGCTTGAGGCCTACTCCTGGCCGGGCAATGTCCGCGAAGTACGAAACGTGGTGCTGCAGTGCGCGTTGCTCGCCAAGGAAGACGAGATTTCTACTCTCGATCTCCCTGAGGCGGTACAGGACGCCTATGCAAATCTGCCGGAGGCCGAAAGCGACTTGAAGAGATTGTATGCTGCCGTCAATGAAGGCCTGTCCGAGGTGGAGTCGGGGAGCGGATTCCTTCATTCCCTATCCCATGGAGCGATGCTCCACGATATGGAAAAACAGTTAATCCTCCAGGTGTTGCAGCACACCGGGGGCCACCAGGAACGGGCCGCTCAATTGCTGGGCATCTCGCGCCGCACACTTAGCCGCAAGCTGCGGCAGTACGAACAATCCGCCAATGGAGTCGTTACTGCCGTCGAGGGCGAGGAATAACCCGCATGTTCTCTTTCTTCAAATCAAACCGCGAGCAGTCTTCGGCCGTCGATGAGCGGCGCCGAGAGGAGCGCATCGCCGCACAGGGCGAAGTGGTTCTTGTTCTCGAAACGCCCCAGATCTTCGAAGTGCGAGGCCGGCTGCTCGATAAGAGCTCCGGTGGCTTTCGCGCGTCGCACATGTATCCTGCTCTCACAAGTGGTCAAGTGATCCGCTGCCGCCTGGAAGGCGTCGAAGTGCTGGTACGGGTAGTGTGGAACCGGATCATCGAAGAAGAAGTGGAAAGCGGCTTCCTGATTCTGTGAAGCCGCTTTCTTGGTTTCGTTAAAATACGAGGCTGATGCCGACCAAGGGCAGGAAGTTGTTGGTCCAGCCGTCGCCACCGCTCGAACGCGTTGGAGTGATGACTTTCTTCGGGAAAGGCGACATATTGTTCCTGAACTCCAGACGCATGTTGACCTTCGCGGTCACCTGAAACTTTACGCCAGCGCCAAAGGTCACCATGGGGACGATCTCCTGGGTTTGGGTCAGCACCGCTACGGACTGCAGCGGTTGAAACGCCGTTTCCGTTCCCGTGCCGTCGTAGAATTTCACGCCGCCGCCAAACAAGACGTAGGGCCGGACCTTGCCGCCGCGATCGGTGAAGTGATAGTGGATATCGTAGTGAAAGGCATGGGTTTGGCCGCCAAAGGTGACCTTGGTACTGCCGCCGTCGAGCCGCATACCGTTTAGCGCGTAGTCGTAGCGCACCTCGCCACCAATGCGCCGGTACATATTCTGGCCGAGCCAGATGCTGCCGCCGAGGCCGCGTTCAAAGCCAGCCTTGGCCGAGCCGCCATTGCCGGTAAAAGACTTCGAGTCATAGAAACTGCCCATGACGCCGACGCCGAATTCATACTTTGGTTCACCGCCTTCGCTGTTCTGAGTGGACTGGGCGAGAGCGGAGACGGGTAGGAGCACCGCCATTGCGGTGATCGTCAGGTAAGGGATGGTGCAGTTCCTTCGCATACATCCCTCTATCGGCAGCGGGCGAACGGGACTTTAGTTCTAGGGAGGCGATTTCTACTACGCTTTTTCGAAGACGAACCGCAGAACTTTCCCGCGGATTACAAAACAAAGGTAGAACTCCCAGAATTTCCGAAACGCGCGCGAACGGTTCACCAAAAACTCAAACCCCAGATAGCGCCACAAGGCAAGCAACTTGACCTGCACACTCACCTCCCGGAGGCGCGCCCGGGAGTAGTATCCGAAACCCGCGTTATCAGCCCCGAAGTAACGGAAACTAAAGCTGTTCAAGTGCCACTTATGCGTCGGGTCGCACCAGGAACTGAAATCGGTGTAGTGCGGCGTTTCGAGCACGATGCGGCCGCCGGGCCGCAGGATCCGGTGCAACTCCTCCATGGTCCCAATCACGTCGCCGACATGCTCGATGACATGGATCATCCGGGCTTCGTCAAAGCTCTCCGCCTCAACCGGCCAGGGGAACCGATCGAGGTCCCAAATGATATCGGCGGCGGTGTCGCGATTCCGATCGATCCCGACACTCCCCGGGAACTTACTGACGCCGCAGCCGACATCGAGAATCTGCCGCTCCGGCACTACGCGATATCTTCGACGGCGATGGCGGTGGTGGGGCAGGACCCGGCCGCTTCCAGAATGGCGGCCTTCTCCGCATCGGTCACCTCCACAATCTGAGTGAACGCCTCGCTGCCGTCGGCGCCCGCCACCACCGCGCGGTTGTCGTCGTCCATGCGGAAGAACTTCGGTGCCGAGCCCATGCAGGACGCGGCGGCAATGCAGAGGTCGGGATCGACAGTAACTTTAAGTTTAGGCATAAGGATCAGTTTACCCTTGCCGCGCTGCCAGCAGCTTTTCAACGTACTTGGCCAGCATGTCGCATTCGAGGTTTACGCGACTTCCGGGCTGATAGGCGCCGAGCGTGGTGTGTTCGTAGGTGTGCGGGATGATCGTGATCGCCATCTCGCAACCGGTGATACGGGCGACGGTGAGACTAATGCCATCAACGGCCACGCTACCCTTTTCAATCAGATACCGGTCTAGCGCCGCGGGCACTTTGATGCGGAGCCACCAGTTGTCATTCCCAAGTGGCTCCAGAGCCAGGAACTCGCCCGTGCCGTCGACGTGACCCTGCACCATATGGCCACCCAGGCGTCCCGACGGCGACAGCGGCCGTTCGAGATTCACCCGGTCACCGGGACGCAGGTCGCCGAGGTTCGTCCTCGACAACGTTTCGGGCGCCAGGTCGGCAGCAAACGCACCAAGCGCCAGGTCGACGGCCGTCAGGCAGACGCCGTTAACGGCAATGCTCGCGCCGGCAAAAACATCCGTCAGAACCGTCTTGGCCCGAATGCGGAGGCGGGCGCCAGTAGGCTGCGGCGTCAAGCTTTCGAGCGTACCAAGCTCTTCAATAATTCCGGTGAACATAGGGAGAGGTTAGCGGGACTGTCGAAGCATCCACGCTTCGACAGCAAACTCGTCGCCGCTAATTGGATGCAGCTTCACATCCCGAAAGACCAAAGCATCGGAACGGCGGCGGCGGCCGATGCCGCCAGCCACCGGCAGCGACTGCGTCCCGCCGAGGATCTTCGGCGCGTAGTAGAAGAAAATCTTGTCGACTACGCCCGATTCGAGCGCCGCCCAGTTCACCTTGCTGCCGGCTTCAATCATGAGCGATAGATAGTTGCGTGAGGCCAGGAGTTCAACCACGGCGCGCAGACTCGTGCGGCCGTCGGGGCCATCGAGAACGACGACTTCTACGCCCTTCCGCTCCAGCGCCGCCCGGCGTTCCGGACTCGCCGCCGAAGTGGTCGCCACCAGAACGTCATCCGAGCAGGTCTCCACCATGTTGGAATACGGTGAGATGCGAAGTTGGGAATCGACTACGATACGTAGAAGCGGGCGGCTACGGTCGGCGCCGGAGCGGTCCGTCAATAAGCAGTTGTCGGAAAGTACGGTGCCGATGCCGGTTAGTATCGCATCGGTATGATGGCGCAGGGACTGGACGTGCAAACGCGCCTGATCGGAGGTGATCCAACCGGTGTTGTCATCGGGAGCGGCGATCTTGCCATCGAGCGTCAAGGCGCTCTTCAGAGTGACGAGCGGCCGGCGCTCCCGCATGAAGAAGCAAAAGGGCTCGTTGAGGGCTTCGGCGGCGGCGGTGTAGCGGTCGTCAACTCTCACGTCGATGCCAGCCTCGCGCAGCTTCAGAAAGCCTTGGCCGGAGACCAAAGGATTTGGATCTTCCATCGCCGCGACCACGCGGGTTATACCGGCCGCGATAATGGCGTCAACGCAAGGGCCGGTGCGGCCCGTATGAGAGCAAGGTTCAAGGGTGACGTAAAGAGTGGCGCCCCGCGCGGCTTCGCCAGCATGGGCGAGAGCGACGATTTCTGCGTGGCGCAGATCCGAGTAGATATGGTGACCGCGCGCAATCACGGCGCCATCTTTGACGAGCAAAGCGCCGACGGCCGGATTGGGTGAGGTTCGGCCGAAGCCGCGGCGCGCTTGTTCGAGCGCCTGATCGAGAAAGTCCATGCGGTTAGTCGAAAAGGGAGGCGATGTAGGTTTCGGCGTCAAATGGAAGCAGGTCCGTAACCTTTTCTCCGACGCCGATGTAGCGAATGGGCAGATTGAGTTCACGAGCGATGGCGATGGCAACGCCGCCCTTGGCTGTCCCGTCCAACTTGGTGAGCACGATGCCAGTGACGCCGCCGGATTCGGTAAACTTCCGTGCCTGTTCGAGACCGTTCTGGCCGGTCGTCGCGTCGAGCACCAGGAAAACTTCGTGGGGCGCATCCGGAATCACACGGGCCGCCGTGCGGCGCATCTTTTCCAGTTCGGCCATCAAATGCTCTTTGTTCTGCAGGCGGCCGGCCGTATCGATGATGACGAAATCGGACTTCCGCGCGCGCCCGGCCTGCATCGCGTCGTAAATTACAGCGCTCGGATCGGATCCCTGTGCCTGTTTGATGATGTCCGTCTCGGCGCGGTCCGCCCAAACCTGCAACTGCTCAATGGCGGCCGCGCGAAAGGTGTCGGCGGCGGCCATCAGAACCGACTTGCCGTCATCCTGCAGGCGCCGGGCAAGTTTACCGGTTGTCGTGGTCTTGCCGGCGCCATTCACGCCCACCATCATAATCACCAGTGGCGGCGCTTCCACCCGTATCATCGGCCGTTCCGAGGCGGAGAGCACTTCGAGCAGGTGCTGCCGGATCAAACCGCGGATCTCGCTCGCGTCGCTGACAAGATGCCGATCGACCCGTTGGCGAATGGTTTCGAGGATTTCCGTGGCCGTGCGAACACCGATATCGGCCGTGATGAGCGTGTATTCCAACTCTTCGAGAAGGTCGGCGTCGATCTCTTTCTTGCCGTGAACGACATCCTCAATCTTGTTGACCAGGCCCGCCCGGGTCTTCTCGATGCCGCTTTTCAGGCGCTCTAGGAGGTTTCCGCCGCCGTCGCCGGAACCAAATAACGATGAAATCATTGTTCCCTTCATGATACGGGATTCCGGCAACGATTCCGCGTTAGAATACGGTATCCCATTGGAACAGAGTCCCCCGCGTAAAATCGGCCGTTACGTCATCCAGCAGGAGCTGGGTAGAGGAGCCATGGGTATTGTTTACCAGGCTCAGGATCCCGCCATCGGACGAACCGTCGCCGTGAAGTCTATTAAAATCGGCGAGATAGCGGATCCGCGTGAACAGCAGAAGGTGAAAGACCGGATCTTTCGCGAGGCCCAGAGCGCCGGAGTTCTTTCGCACCCGCATATCGTCACGATCTATGACATCCAGGAAGAGGGCGACGTCGCCTACATATTCATGGAGTACATCGAGGGCTCGACCCTCGAAAAGATCCTGCTCGACGAAACCCCGCCCGGCAAGGAACAGATTCTAACGCTGCTTCGCCAGACCGCCGCCGCTATGGATTTTGCCCATTCCAAAGGCATCGTCCATCGCGACATCAAGCCAGCTAATATCATGGTCCGCCAGGACTGGACGGCGAAAATTGCCGACTTCGGCATCGCGAAGATGCAGTCTCAGGCCTTGACGCAGACTGGCCTCGTAGTCGGTACGCCGAACTACATGTCGCCGGAGCAGATTCAGGGCAAACCGGTGGATGGCAAGGCCGACCAGTTCTCTCTCGGCGTGATTGCGTATGAGGTGATGACCGGCGAGAAGCCGTTCGTGGCCGATTCGCTGCCGACGCTGCTCTTCAAGCTGGTGGGAGAACCGGCAATGGCGGCGGTTCGCCTGAACCCGACGCTGGATGTCTCGATCGATGCCGTTCTGCAAAAAGCCCTGAGTAAGGATCCGGCGCAACGCTGGGATTCCTGCTCGGCCTTCGTCGCCGCTCTCGAAGAGCAATGCCGGCGTCATCCCACCTGGACGACGCAAACTCGCGGCCAGGCGCTGACCGCGGCCACCGCCGCAATCGCCGCGGTGCCGGTGCCCGTAGTCGCTTCCACGCCTACGCCTACCCCTGCGCCCGCTCCCGTGGCTGCCCCCGCACCCGCGCCAAAACCGATGGCGCCCACGCCGGTCGCCCGTCCGGTGCCCCCTCCGCCGGAGCGCGTCGAACGGTCCCAGCCCGTCCCGCCGGCCCCCGCGCCAAAAGGCACCAACACTATGGTGATGGCCGCGGTAGGCGTCGTGGCGCTGCTCGCGATCGGCTTCGGCGCGATGAAGTTCCTGGGTGGCGGCGAGAAGGTTGCCTCCACGCCGCCGACGGAAACCACCGATGTGCCGGTGGCGCCTCCGCTACCGAAGTCGTTTGGCTCGACGCCGAAAGCGGAGAGCAAAGCGGTGGCGGTGCCTTCCACTCCTCCCCCCGTGTCTCCGGATCCGGGCAAGGATGCGGCCGGTCCGGCCAAGGGCATGGTCACCGTCAACATCCGCTCGACGCCTCCCGGCGCGAAGGTGATTGTTGATGATGGCAAGGCGGAGCCGTGTACGGCTCCATGTACGCTGGAATTGCCTTCCGGACGTCACGTGCTCGTGGCGCAACTCGATAAGTATGAAACGGCGAACAAGATCTTCATGCTCCCGGCTGAAGCGCAGCTGAACCTTACCCTGCGCCGGCAGACCGGAACCGTGGCTGTTAGTTCCAGCCCATCCGGCGCGCAAATCCTGGTGGATGGCATCGAGTATCCGGAAAAGACCCCGGCGATCCTCACGCTGCCCGTCGGGCGCCATAAATTGACGGTCACCCTCCCCGGCCGTGGTGAGAAGTCGCGCGAGTTTAATGTCGACGACGGAGCGCAGCTCGACTACAGCGTGAACTTCGGCGGCAACTAAGACCCTCTACACTAAATGAGGATGCCTACTCGACGGACATTGCTGGCCGGACTTGGCGCTTCCCTTTTATGGGGCGGGCCAAAAACCGGTATGCGGGTGCTGTCAACCCGGCCCGAAAATCTGGAAATGCCGATGGAGGGCTTCGGCAACTGGATCACCCCCCTGCAGAATTTCTTCATCCGGAGCCATCACTACACCCCCGATGTAAAGTTACGCGACTGGAAGTTGAGCGTGGTCGGCAAGGTGGCGACGCCGCTGGTTTGGTCCCTGGAGGAGTTGAAGAAACTACCGCGCGTGGAACTCGTCAGCGTGCTCGAATGCGCCGGCAATGGGCGCGGCTTGTATGAACCCTCCATGGCGGGTTTGCAATGGAAGTATGGCGCGGTGGGCAATGCCCGCTGGGCCGGAGTGCGCTTGGGTGACGTGCTGCGGAAGGCCGGGGTCCAGAGCGGAGCCATTGAGGTGATGTTCGACGGTGCGGACGTCGCCGTGGGAGCACAGCCGGAATTCCAACGCTCGATCCCGATCAAGAAAGCGCTGGACCCGAACACGATTCTGGCGTACGAGATGAACGGCGAGCCGCTCGACCCGTCGCACGGGTTTCCCCTCCGGTTAGTGGTGCCGGGCTGGGCAGGTGATAACTGGGTAAAGTGGGTGATGAAGATCGAGGTGCGAGATACGGAGTTCGACGGCTTCTTCATGAAGACGGCCTACCGGATTCCGAGCCGGCCGGTGCTGCCGGGCTCGACCGTCGATCCGGCGCTGATGACCCCGGTGACCAACCTCAGCATCAAGAGCCTTCTGACGAGCCACGCCGACGGAAGCGAGGTGCGGCCGGGGCAGCTCAGGCTAACCGGCGCGGCATGGTCGCACGCGGCCCAAGTGGTGGCCGTAGAGATTTCTACAGACACCGGCCGGACGTGGAAACCGGCCACACTGGGCAACGAGCGTGCGCCGTTTGCGTGGCGGCTCTGGGAGTTCAACTGGACGCCGCCCGGCGAAGCCTACTACACCGTCATGGTGCGGGCGAGGAACTCGCTCGGCGAGACCCAGCCGATGCAACCGGAATGGAACCCGTCCGGCTATAGCCACAACGCGGTGCAGGCCGTGAGCCTTAATGTCACCGCGAATCCCCAACCCGCAGCAGCGAAGATGGTCTCTGGTGATTTCTTGTCCCCCGCGGCATTTAACCAAAGCTGTCTGACCTGCCACACAATTGAGCCGATTGCGCAACAGCGGCTGACGCGAGCTCAGTGGGAGCGGGAAGTGGAGAAAATGCAGCGGTGGGGGGCGAAAGTCCGGCCGGAGCTTAAGGACGTGCTGGTCGACTTCCTGGCAAATCGCTATGGAGTACGGCCGGTTCGATAGTAGACTAGAGATTCTCCCCCGGCCTCCTTCCCAACCACTCATGCAGCGCGCTGGACGCCTTGTCACCCGTTTGAAGATGAAGACCGCCACCCTCAGTTCCGAGGAATTGGCCGCGGCCGCATGGCCCTCCGCCGTGGGTAAACGCCTGGCAGGACGGACCGGACCGGTACGGCTATTCGGCCGGAAACTCGTAGTGGAAGTGGAGGACGGCACCTGGCAGCACCAACTCATGACGCTAACGCCGCAGATTCTGCCCAAGCTGCGAGCGATTCTGGGCCCCGAACTCGTGGAGCATCTCGAATTCCGCATCGGCACAGCGCGGCGGGAACCGGCGCGGGCCACGGTTGCCGAACCGCGGGCAGACGGAATTGAAGATCCGATATTTAAACTGCTGTACCTGAACTCGCGGGCGCGGAGCGAACGCGAACAGGAGCGGCGGGAGAGGAAGAGCGCTTGAAACTGACAGAGGAAAACGTCCGTTACGTGGCCGGGCTCGCCAATCTCACCCTGAGCGAGCAGGAGATCCACCAGTACACCGAAGACCTGAGCAGCATTCTGACGCACATGGAGAAGCTGAACGAACTCGATACGTCCAACGTCGAGCCCATGACGCAGGTGCTCTTCGCCGAAGAAGAGAACGGCTCGTTGCGAGAGGACATCGAACACACGCCGCTATCGAACGAAGTCGCGCTGGCCAACGCACCCGTTTCTGGCGCAGGATACTTCAAGGTGCCGAAGGTGATTGAGCGGTAGCCCCATGAACATAGCGAAGTTAACCATTCCCGAGGTGCAGGACGGACTGCGCCGGAAACAGTTCAGCGCGGTGGAGTTGACGGCGGAAGCCCTGCGGTTCGCCCAAGCCGAGAACCCGAAGACCAACGCTTATCTCACTTTCAGCGACGAACGGGCCCTCGCGGCGGCCGCGCGCGTCGACGCGAAGCTCGCAGCCGGCGAAGAGATCGGAGCATTAGGCGGCGTGCCCATCGCCGTAAAGGACGTCATCGTCACGAAGGGCGTGAAAACCACCTGCGCCTCGAAGATCCTGTCTAACTACATACCACCCTACGATGCGACGGCGGTCGAACGCCTCGAAGCCGCGGGCGGCGTCATCCTGGGCAAAGCCAACTGCGACGAGTTCGCCATGGGCTCTTCAAACGAGAACTCGGCCTTCGGGCCGGTGCGGAATCCGGTGGCGCTCGATCGAGTGCCCGGCGGCAGTTCCGGCGGCAGCGCAGCGGTGGTGGCGCAGGGGACAGCGGTGGTCTCGCTCGGCTCCGACACCGGCGGCTCCATCCGCCAGCCGGCAAGTTTCTGCGGCTGCGTTGGCGTGACGCCCACCTACGGCCGCGTGTCGCGCTACGGCCTCGTAGCCTTCGCCAGTTCCCTCGACCACATCGGGCCGTTCAGCCGCACCGTGGCCGATTCGGCCACCCTGCTCGGCGCCATCGCCGGCCGCGACGAACGCGACGCCACCTCCGCCCGTCACCCCGTTCCCGACTACGCCGCCCTGCTCGGCGATTCCGTCAAGGGCTTGAAGCTCGGTCTGCCGAAGGAGTATTTCGCGGGCCTCGCGCCGGAGACCGGCGACCGGATCATGGCCGGCGTCGAAGTCCTCAAGCAATTAGGCTGCGAAGTCACCGAAGTCAGCCTCCCGCATACCGAGTACGCGATTGCGACTTACTACATCATCTGCACGGCCGAGGTGTCGGCAAACCTCAGCCGGTTTGACGGGGCCCGGTACGGGGTCCGTTCGGCCAAAAGCGACACCCTATCGGATATGTACAAGAATTCCCGCGGCGAAGGCTTCGGGACAGAAGTGAAGCGGCGGATTATGCTGGGTTCGTATGTCCTGAGCCACGGCTATTACGATGCATACTACCTGAAGGCTCAAAAAGTACGGAATCTGTTGACGCAGGATTTCGCCAAAGCGTTCGAGCAGGTGGATGCCCTGATCACACCCGTTTCGCCCTTCCCCGCATTTAAGATCGGAGAAAAAATAAATGACCCGATACAAATGTACCTCTCAGACATCTATACGATTACGGGGGACCTTGCCGGTATCCCTTGTATGAGCGTGCCCTGCGGGGCGACCGCTGACGGGTTGCCGGTGGGTATGCAGATTTTGACCAAACATTTTGCGGAAGATGTGATGTTCCGTCTTGCGCACCAATACGAGAAAGCAGGCGGATTCACCGCCTAGTTTAAGGAGACCACGAAATGCCTTTTGTACTGCCTGAATTGGGATACGCGAACGATGCGCTGGAACCGTATATTGATGCCGTCACCATGGACATCCATCGGACCCGCCATCACCAGACCTACGTGACGACCCTGAACAACACTGTAAAGGCGAATGAGTCGCTCGAAGGAAAGACGCTCGAAGAGTTGCTCGCCAGCAACCTCGCCGCCGTGCCGGACGCCGCCAAGGGCGCCGTGCGGAACCATGGCGGCGGCCACGCCAACCATACCCTTTTCTGGGCTACCCTGGCCCCGAACGCGGGCGGCGCTCCCGTCGGCACGCTGGCCAAGGCGATTGATGCCAAGTTCGGCGACTTTGAAGCCTTCAAGACGGCGTTCAAAACGGCCGCCACGGGCCGGTTCGGCTCCGGCTGGGCGTGGCTCGTCAAGAACGCGGATGGTAGCGTGGAAGTCACTTCGACCGCGAACCAGGATTCGACTCTGATGGACGGCAAGACGCCGATTATCGGCCTGGACGTGTGGGAACACGCCTACTACCTGAAGTACCAGAACAAGCGGCCCGACTACATCGACGCCTATTGGAACGTGGTGAACTGGACGGCTGCCGAAGGCCTCTTTACCGGTTCTTTGACCCTGTCCTTCTAATCAGAATGGGCCCGCCGCTGCCATGCGGCGGCGGGCCTTCTTAATCCGGCCGCCGTGCAGCGTCCGGGTGGAATTCAGAGAGGCAATCGTTTAGTACCCTCGAAGGATGCGCCTCCCGTCCCTCCTGTTGTCCCTCAGCTTCCTCCTCCAAGCCCAAAACCCTACTGAGTCCACAATTCTGCAGGCCGTCGAAAAGCAAACGGAGCCCGCGATCGCGCTGCTCGAAAAGATGGTGAACCAGAACTCCGGCACCTTCAACCCCGCCGGCGTCCGGGCCATGGCGGAGATGACGCGGAAGGAGTTCGACGCGCTCGGGTTCTCAACCCGCTATGTCGAAATGGACGCCGTGAACCGCGGCCCGCACCTGGTCGCCGAGCGCAAGGGCAACGGCGGCAAGCCGATTCTGCTCATCGGCCACATCGATACCGTGTTTGAACCCGCCAGCCCCTTCCAAAAATTCGAACGGAAAGACCGCAGCGCCGTGGGCCCGGGAACGGCGGACATGAAAGGCGGCATCGTCGTGCTGCTCGCCGCGCTGCGGGGCCTCCAGGCAGCCGGCCAGTTGGACAGCCTGCCACTCACAGTCATGCTGACCGGCGATGAAGAGGAGCCGGGACGGCGGCCGGATATGCCCAATCACTCGCGTCTGGAGATGGTTCGCCTGGCGAAGCAATCCCGCGCGGCGCTGAGCTTTGAAGGCGGTATCAAAGGGCTCGGCATGGACTACGCGACCACTGCGCGACGCGGCTACTTGGGCTGGGAAGTGCGGTCGACCGGAAAGGTGGGGCACTCCGGGCAGGTGTTCACGGAGCGCGCGGGGTATGGCGCGATCTATGAAATCAGCCGCATCATTTCGACGTTTGAACAAACTTTGAAAGAGCCGAATCTCACCTTCAACGTTGGCCTCCTCCTAGGCGGCGGCGAAGTGAAGGCGGATGCCGACGGCAAGTCCACCGCGGACGGAAAGGCGAACATCATTGCCGGACAGGCGCTGGCGCGAGGCGAGGTCCGGGCGCTCGAACCAGCGCAGGTGAGCCGCATGAAGGACAAGATGTACGCCATCGTCGCCAAGAGCCTGCCGGGCACGAAATCGGAGATCACCTTCGTCGAAGGCGCGCCGCCCATGCCGCCTACCGAAGGCAACCGGCGCCTGTTGAAGGCGTTGGATGAGGCGAGCCGGACGGCTGGCCTGGGCCCCATCGAGGAGTTGGACCCGCTGCAGCGCGGAGCGGGCGACATCTCCTACATCGCGGCTTATGTGGATTCTCTCGACGGCCTCGGCGTGGTTGGAACAGGGACGCACGCCGTCGGCGAGTCGGTCGAGCTCGACAGCATCGCCAAACAGGCCAAGCGGGCGGCGCTGTTGATCTGGCGGCTGGGACGCTAAGCCTTACTTTCGAGTCCCCGGCCCATAGAGAATCGCTCCCGGCCGGGCCCCGGTATGCGTGCCCTCATCCAGCACCACCGTGCCGTTCATAGCCGAAGGGAGCCCGCCGGGCGGCAGGCCGCCGGCCCCGCTGCGGTCGAACGCTCAATGCGATTGCCGATTGATGAGCGGCTGGGGAGCGCCTGCAATGGGCGGCGACGCCGGGTTGATAGGGACCCGGTAGCCCCGTCGCGGCAAATAGAGCGGTCGCGTGGCAGTGACGACCTGAAAGCTCTCGAACAACGGGAGGTCTTTCGGTCGGCGGCAGCGCTGGTTGGCCGGTAGGTTGAACGAAGCTTGATCGAGATGGCATGGCGGGAAACAGGCAGGCGTAAAATTGACCAATCGGTGTGCGCTCGGGTGGCAAAATCTTTTGACCCCCTGCGAGGGTAGGGATCGCGCAAACCGTAGCGGTCCATCTTCTCTCCGTCCATCTCGGCAAGATGACCGTGAGCGACGAGATTCCCTGCGTGGCAGCCGGCTATAGTCTCTATAGAGCTAGAATTCACAACCAGAACAGGTTTTTCATGGCACGAGCGCCTCAGACTCAGTTTTCAGGGTCAGTAACGTTTTTTCACGAACGGGTTCTTCCCGAACGCGCGACGCCTGCCGGTTATGCGGCGATGATCGATGCCTACACACTGAAATTGCCACCATCTCCCGCTCCATTTAGAATCAACCACTTACAAAGATTAGCAGGCGCCCCGACGGGCGCTTTTTTGTTGCCATCTGAACGTCGGGTCTGCAAGGCGTTGATTCCATGCAAGTTGCGGAAGGCGCTGGAATCGCAAACGGCGTAATCGGAGTACAGCACCGAAAAGCATTCGTATCAATCATTTCCCACCACATACGGGCCGAATTTCGGGAAATTTACGACGATGCGCTGAACGTCAGAGCTTCGGCAATCGTCCACTCCGCTCCCAAACTCGGAAGGATTGCGGTCAGTCTTGCTTCCGAGTAGTATGCAGAGTAGTGAAGCTGACCGATCTTTTGCAGCGCATTGAGGGGAAGACCCTCGAGTTCAAACGGGACTTGTCTTCGCCAGATGGCGCCCTAAAAACTTTGGTGGCGTTTGGGAATACAGCCGGGGGCACTTTGCTGGTTGGCGTCGAGGATGGATCTCGACGAGTTTGCGGCGTTGCCGACGTCCTCAATGCGGAGGAGCGTCTGGCGAACCTGATCGCTGATTCGATCCAACCCCAGCTGGTCCCCGACATTGAGGTGATGAACTGGCGCAACTTGAATTTGATTGCGGTTCACGTTTATCCCAGCAATACTCGTCCGCATCATCTGACCAGGATGGGAGTGGATTCGGGGACTTTCATTCGCGTTGGGTCGACAAACCGGCGGGCCGCGGCAGCGCAGATTGAGGAACTGAAGCGGCTCAATCGCATGGATTCCTTCGATGAACAAGCCCTGCCGAACCTAAACTCGGAAGCGCTTGACTTCCGAGCTGCTTCCGAGTTGTTCGCCCCCTATAAGCGGCTCACGCCATTGGCTTGGAAGACACTTCGTGTCACCACAGAGCATCAGGGTCGCCAGGTCCCCACGATCGGTGGACTCCTTCTATTTGGAATCGAACGCTTTGCCGAGTTTCCCGATGCGTGGATCCAGGTGGGTCGATTTGCCGGAACCAACAAAGCTCGT
>JBBQRA010000022.1:0-39700 GCA_038215275.1 Bryobacterales bacterium
GGTTCGAATGGTTCGCGATCGACTATCGGGGAAATATTTGGATTGAGAACCCCGGGGTCTATCAGTTTCGTCTGCTCTCTGATGATGGTTCGAAGTTTTGGATTAATGACCGGTTGGTGATCGACAATGACGGGCTTCACGCGCCGGCGGCGTTGACGGCCTCCGCGAAACTTTCTCGCGGCCTATTCCGAATTCGTATTGCTTACTTCCAAGGACCGAGGACGGAGGTCGCGTTGATGTTTTCTGTCCAACCGCCTGGAAAGCCGTGGTCGATCTTCAACACCGATGAGTATTTGGCTCCCGCGGCGGCGGGGCATACCGCGGGCAAGGTCAGCGAGATCAAGCGGGCGTCGAACTGGTAGCGAGGGCGGAGGCGAACTGCCGAACCTTGGCGATCGCCGTGGCGATATCTTCCATGTCGCGCTTTTCGCCCAGCAGCATCGTCTGCGTGAACCACACCGCTTCGTTGCAAAGCCGGTCGTTGACCGGGAGTTCATTCTCTTCGCGCCACTGCTTTAGGCGGGCGGCGCCGTAGATACGCTGATAGCCGCGGGAGTTCAGGATGGTCTCCATGAAGGGCTGCCGGTTGAGCGGGGCGTAGCCGCCCGAGGCGGGGATGCCTTCGGCGGAGAGCGCTTTCAGGAACTTAGCCCGCGGCAGATTGGCGAACTGCGAAGCGTCATAGCGGAACATGTACAGGTGCCAGGCGCTGCGCGTGGCGCCCTTCGGCCAGGCGGCCGGGGTGACGCCGGGAATCTCGCGAAGGAGTTGCGAGAGGTAGGCGGCGTTCTCGTCGCGGCGCTTGGACTGGGCATCGAGGCGCTCCATTTGGGCGAGGAGCAGGGCGGCTTGGAACTCGGTTAAGCGAAGATTGGCGCCCTGCGCTGCGGGCGCGCCGTTCCATCCGCTCATGAACGCGCCGCTGCCGGCGGGCGGTTTGCGGGCGTTTGAGTTCGTATGGTAGGCATAGCAGCGTTCGATGAAGTCGCCATCGTCCGAGACGACCGCGCCGCCTTCTCCGGAGTTGAGGTTCTTGGACGCCTGGAAGCTGAAGGTGCCACAGTGGCCGACGGTGCCGACCCGCTTGCCCTTCCACTCGGCGAGATGAGCCTGGGCGGCGTCTTCCAGCACTTTGAGCCCTCTGGGCTTGGCGGCGGCGAGGACGCCGTCGAGGTCGGCGGGGGTGCCGGCGATGTGGACGGGGATGACGGCGACAGTGCGGTCTGTGATGGCGCCGGCGATCTTGGCGGGGTCGATTTGAAAGGATGCGGCGTCGGTATCGACGAACACCGGCAGGGCGCACTTCGAGAGCACGGCGTTCACAGTGGCGATGAAGGTATAGGGCGGGACGATGACTTCATCGCCGGCCTGGACGTCGAGGCCGTGGAGGGCGACCATGAGGGCGCTGGTGCCATTGGCGACGGCCAGACAATGCTTGGCGCCGATGAGTTGGGCGTACTTCTCTTCGAAGGCCGCGACCTGTTGGCCGTTGCCGCGATACCATTTGCCGCTGGTGAGCACTCGCTGCAGGCCTTCCTTTTCTGAAGGGCCAACAATCGGCCAACCGGGGAAGGGTTTCTTCCGAACCGGATCTCCGCCCAAGGCGGCTGGCTTAGCCTGCCCACTGGTCACGATGGTGATTCCCGCGGCCGCCGCCGCCACTGCCTCGCGTCTGGTCATGTACTCATGCTAGCGCGACCCCCGGTAGCACTGAACGGCGAATTCTGATATCGTTCGCCGTGAATCGGTTTCGATTCGTCCACCTAATTCAGGTTTGAGGTAACGAGGATGATGAAATTTAGAGGTGCGGGGCGCCGGGGCGCTCTTGCCCTGTTGGCATGCTTAACGTTTGCTTCCGCGCCGGTTTCCGCCCAGGTATTGAAGGGGCAGATTCTTGGCGTTGTTTCTGACCAATCCGGGGCGCTGGTACCCGGCGTGAAGATTACGATTTTGGAAACGCGGACCAACTTCCAGCGGACCAGCGAGACCAACGACACGGGGAACTTTTTCTTCGTCAATCTAGATCCGGGCGACTATCGCGTGGAGGCTGAAAAGACGGGATTCAGCAAGGCATTACGCACCGGTGTGGAACTGCTGCCGAATACCACCGCACGCGTGAATTTTGAGCTGGTTCCGGGGGCAATTACGCAGACGATCGACGTGAGCGCCACTGCCACGCCGTTGCTGCAAACGGACCGCGCCGACACGGGCGGCAAAATCGAGCAGCGGCAACTGCAGACGATGCCGATGCTTTATAACCGCAACTATCAAGGCCTGTTGCTGCTCGTGCCGGGCGTGGGGCGCCCGTTCAGACCGCACTCGGAGTTCTACAATTCGCACGATTCGCTGTCAGTCCGCGTGAACGGGCAGGGCCGGCAGTTCAACAATTTTCAGATTGAAGGGATTGAGAACAAGATTGACAACGGAAATCTGACGGCGCTGGTGCCTCCGGCCGAGGCGATCCAGACGGTGGACGTTTCGACGTCGAACTTCGATCCGGAGTTTGGCAACGCGGGCGGCGCGGTGACCAACGTGACCTTGCGCAGCGGGGGAAACGACTTCCACGGGAGTCTGTTCCACTTCCATCGGAACGAGAATATTCAGGCGCGCAATACGTTCGCCGTGACGAAAGCCCCCACTGTGTACAACCAGTTTGGCGGCACATTGGGCGGGCGGATTGTGCGGGACAAGCTGTTCTTCTTCGCCGATTATCAGGGCAGCCGCGACCATCTGGGCCAGGTGAATCGGGGCACGCTGCCGAGCACCATCTTCCGCACGGGCAACCTTTCGGGCGGTGGCGTCACCATCTACGATCCTCTAACGGGTGATGCATCCGGTGCGGGACGCACGGCGTTTCCCGGTGGCATCATCCCGCAGAACCGCATCAGTCCGATCGCGCGCCGAATCCTTGGCTTTCTGCCCGATCCCAATCTCGGCACGTTGCCGGAGGGCCAAATCAACTACTCGCAGAACAGCGTTCGCATCAAGACGCTGGACCAAGCGGATTCCAAGGTGGATTGGGTGATTGGAAGCAACGACCGTTTGGCGGTGCGCTATAGCATTCAGAAAGCTCTAGTGGACGACCCGGGCCTGTTTGGTCCTGGTGGCATCTATGGAGGTTTCCGCAACGGCGGTTTCGGCGGTTCGGGGCCAGCCCGGACGCAGAGCGCGGGCATCAACTACTCGAAGGTGATCAGTCCCACGCTTGTATGGGAATCGCGCGTGGGCGTGGTGCGGAACCGCAATGACGCACTTGCCTCCGACACCGGCAAGAAGACCGCGGAAGAGATCGGAATTCGTGGTGCGAATCTAGACGAGTGGACGAGCGGGCTGACGGAGATTCGTGTGAACGGGTACTCGTCACCGCTGGTGGGCTTCTCGCCGAGCCTGCCGTGGGCCCGGGCGGTGACGAGCTTTGGCATCGTCAATAACTTCTCGAAAACCTTTTCGAAGCACATCATCCGCTTCGGAGTGGACATCCGCCGGGAACGGAACGACCTGCTGCAGACGCAGACGTTCAACCCGCGGGGCCGTTTTGAATACAACCCGGCACAGACTGGCACGACGACCGATACCCGCCGGAACTTCGCAAATTCGTTCGCGGCGTTCTTGCTGGATGTCCCGAATCAGGCCGGACGCGACTTGCCGTTTATCTTCCCAACGCGCCGAGAGCTGACCTCCAACTTCTACTTCCAGGACAAGTGGCAGGTTTCGTCGAAGCTGACGCTGGATATCGGCCTTCGCTTCGAACGGGAGCGGGGCAGCCGGCCGCGCAATGCGGGCGGGTTCTCCAACTACAACCCGGCGAACAACACGCTGGAGCTGGCGGGTCTTGGCTCGATTCCGATCAACATTGCCAACACGAACAACAACTGGGGGCCCCGGCTCGGCATCGCCTATCGTGTAAACGACAGGATGGTTGTACGGACGGGGTATGGTATCAGCTTCTACCCGCGCCAGATGGGGCAGACCAACTTCCCGATCCTGCAGAACAACGGTTTCCCCGCGGCGAATGCCTTTGTCCCCAGCACGGTCACGATGACAACGGGATTTCCGGCGTTCGTGCCGTTTAATCTTCCGTCGAGTGGTGTGATTGAGAATGCGCCGATTTCCAATAACTACGGCGTCACCCCGCGGGATCTGGCGAGTCCCTATGTGCAGAGCTGGAACTTCGCCGTGCAACGGGCGCTGCCATTCAAGCTGGCCCTAGATGTGGCTTACGTGGGCAACCGTGGTGTCAACAACCAATCGGGCTACAACATGAACGCGTCCATGATTCCGGGTTCGGGCAACAATGGGCGCCCGCTGTTCCAGGCGTTCGGGCGAGCGACGAATGTTGACGTTCCTCTCGGGACGAGCACCTGGTACAACGGCTTGCAGTTAAAGTTGGACCGGAGGGTGGGCGACGGATTGTTTCTGACGACCGCGTACACTTTCAGCAAAGGCTTGAATTACGCTGACGACACCGGCGGCTTGGCGATTCCGATGAACGTGGCGCTAAACAAGGGCCGGATGAGCGACAACCGGACCCACGTATTCACGAACAGCTTTATGTGGTCGCTCCCGTTTGGCAGGGGCAAGCGGTGGGCGAACTCGGGACCGGCGCAGTATATCGTGGGCGGGTGGCAGTTTCAGGGTCTGGTCAGTTTGATGAGCGGCACCTGGTTCTCGCCCTCCGTGTCGGGTGTTGTGAACGCGCCGGGAAATGCGGACCGGCCGAACTGGGTGTCGCCGATCCGCTACCTGGGAGGCACCGGGCCGGGACAGCAGTTCTTTGACACGAGTTCGTTCACCATTCCCGCGCAGAATACGCTGGGGAATGCGGGACGGAACATCATCCAAGGACCGCGCTTCTCGAATCTTGATGCGGCGCTGCACCGGGAGTTCCGGGTTCGCGAGGGCATGTCGTTAACGTTGCGCGTCGAGAGCTTTAACTTCACCAACACGCCACACTACAGCAATCCGAACGGCAACGCGCTGTCGCCGCAGTTCGGGCAAATCAACGGAGCGGAACAGGATCAGCGTCAGTTCCAGATCGGACTGACGCTGCGATTCTAGACCCTTAAAGGGGCGCCGGCAGCCGGCCGCGAAACTTGGGGACGATGACTTCCTGGGTGTAGCGGTCGTGCTGCCGGAGAGCCTCCATTGCTTCTGGCATCCGCATCTTTTTCACGATCGCCTTCACTTGTTCTGTTCCCTGTTTGCCCCACTCGGATCTTTCGGCCGCAGTGGCCGGCAATCCCTCAGACCCTCCTCCGTGAGACATCACGTCCGGCACCCAGGAACCCAGGCTTAAGCTGCCGGCGAAGCCGAGTTTGCCCAATGTGGTGAGTCCCTCGTTAGGGGGCACCGGACCCGCGGCGTGGGATTCGGCATCGCCGTAGTCCCCTTTCAGGGGCAGGTCTTCGAGACGGCCCGTGATGGCATGAGCGCCGTAGAGAGTCTTCGCCCGGTCAGGGGCGCTGAGTTGAAGGCGGGGAAGATAGGTGTCCATGTTGATGTAGAGGATAGGTACGTGGGTTTCTTCGAAGAACTCACGGGCGAGGGTGCCGACCGTTAGCGGCGCGGGGCCGTGGCTGGCGGAGAGATAGACCTGGCGGCGGAAGCCTTGCTTGAGGAGGGAGTGGGCGAGTTCCTTCAGAAATGCGGTGCCGGCCTGCGGGCTGAGATAAACGGTGGAGGGGGCGATGGTGGTGGTGCCCGGGTAGGACCATACCAAGCCGGGCATGTAGAGCCCGCCGGTCTCTTCGGCCATCGTCATCGCGTAGGCCAGCGGCCATGTGTAGTCGCGGCCGCTGGGCTGGGTGCCGTTGGTTTCAACGGCTCCCACCGGGATGAAAATGATGTCGCTCTTTTTGAGCTGGGCAGCCACTTGCACTTGGCTGAGGCGGGTGAGGTCCCGCGTGTGCAGCGGACGGATTTGCGCGGGCAGGACCGCGGCGAGTGTGGTGGCTACAATAATGAATCTCAACATTTGGGGCTCCTAGGCTTGTCACCGTACGTTCCATATGATATTCCTTACAGCAGTGAAGTGAGACGCCTTCCGTTTGCTTCGCTTTGTACCATGCGAAACGTACTTTTGCTCTCTGTTGCCGCCTTGTCCGCTGCGACCTCGTCGATGGCCCAGCGTGCGCCTTTGTTCAAGGATGAAGTTCTTCCGGTGCTCGAGAAGAGTTGCGTGAAGTGTCATAGTCCGAAGCAGGCGATGGGTGGACTGGATCTTTCGACGTTCGCGGGTCTGATGAAGGGCGGTTCCAGCGGACCGGCAATTGCTCCGGGCAAGCCGGGGCGGAGCCTGCTGTGGGTGATGGTGGATTCGGACAAGATGCCGATGGGTGGTAGCTTGTCATCGGCGCAAAAGCAGTTGCTGCGGACCTACATTGAGCAGGGCCGGTTCCCGACGGCGGAGTTGGATGCGGCGCAGTTGGCGAAGGAAGCCGCGCGGATTACACCCGAAGCCCGGCAGTGGTGGTCCTTCAAAGTGCCCGTGAAGCCGGCGGTGCCAGCGAAGCCGCGGGGGGCGACGGTGCATACGCCGATCGATGCTTTTGTGGCGGAGAAATTGGCGGCGAAGGGTTGGCGGATGCAGCCCGAGGCAGAGCGGGTGAGTCTGGCGCGGCGTTTGTATTTTGGGCTAACGGGAATTGCGCCGACGCCGGCGGAGATGAAGGCGTTCCTGGCGGACTCCTCGCCTCAGGCGTACGAGAAGTTGGCCGACCGGCTGCTGGCTAGTCCGCGGTACGGCGAGCACTGGGGCCGGCATTGGATGGATATCGCCGGGTACTCGGATACCCGGGGCGACGCGGGCGATTCAACGCGGGAAGCTTTGTGGAAGTACCGGGACTATGTGATTCAGGCTTTCAACAAGAACAAGCCGATTAACCGTTTCTTGTTGGAGCAGTTCGCGGGCGATCAGTTGGTGAACTATCAGCCAGGTACGTCGCCGACGCCGGAGCAGGTGGAGGCGTTGACGGCTACGGGTTATCTGCGCACGATTGCGGACATTACGGATAACCAGACCATCTACGAGGTCGATAAATACTTTGACGCTCTGCAAAAGACCGTGGAGACGAGCTTGTCGTCCGCCCTGGGTTTGTCGATCGGCTGCGCCCGTTGCCATGACCATAAGTTCGATCCGATTCTGCAGAAGGACTATTACAAGCTGACCGCGGTATATCAGTCGACGTGGGACCCGGAAAACTGGCTGGCGGCGAATTTGGGTTTTGGGCCATGGCCGAGCCGGATGGTGTTGGATATCCCGGGGGATAAACGCTCGGCTTGGATCAAGGACGTTACCAGCAGCGATGCGAAGACGATCCGGCGACTCGATGATCTGTTGGAGGCGACGTACCAGCGGTTCCGGGCGGAATTGACGACGGGCCGGGAGTTGCCGGCGGAGCGGCGGGCGGAGTTGCGGCGGATTATTGAAGAAGATCCGGACTTGGAAGTGGACCGGAACGCGACGAAGGACTTTATTTCGGATAAGGATCTGGACGCGCGGTATCCGGAGTTTGCGAAGTGGAAAGACGAGATTGCGGTGAAGCGGGCGAGTCGGCGCAAGAAGCAGTCTGAGATCGATCCGAACTTCATCGAGGCGGCGTGGGATGTGTCGAAAACGCCTTCGCCGACGTACATTCTGCAGCGCGGGAACTACCTGGCGCCGGGCGCAGAGGTGCAGCCGGGGCTGCCTGCGGTGCTCGATCATCCGGCGAAGCCGTTTGCGTTTCCAAAGCCGGAGGAGCATCCGGATTGGCATCATACGGGACGGCGGTTGACGCTGGCGGAGTGGCTGGTTTCGCGGGAGAATCCATTGGTGGCGCGGGTGTTCGTCAACCGGGTTTGGCAGTTCCACTTTGGCGAAGGTTTGGTGAAGTCCGTCGATGACTTTGGGATGCAGGGCGATAAGCCGAGCCATCCGGAGTTACTCGATTATCTGGCTGTTGATTTCCAGGAAAGTGGTTGGGATTTGAAGCGTTTGACGCGGCAGATTGTTTTGTCGCAGGTGTATCGGCAGTCGTCGGCCGAGGTGCCGGAGTATCTGAAGGCGGATCCTTCGTCGAAGCTGCTGTGGCGGAAGCCGCCGCTGCGGTTGGAGGCGGAGACGATTCGCGATTCGATGCTGCTGGTGAGCGGGTTGTTGAATGAAAAGATGTATGGCCCGCATGAGCCGATTAAGCGGGGGCCGGATGGGCAGTGGCTGGAGGACGAATCGAAGGGAGACCCGAATCGGCGGAGCCTTTATTTGACCCAGTCGCGGACGCGTCCGGTGGCGTTCCTGCATGCGTTCGACGCGCCGACGATGACGGCGGATAATCAGACGCAGCGATTCCGGTCGGCGCTGCCGACGCAGTCGCTCGCGTTGTTGAATGGACCGTTTGTGCGCCGCGTGAGCCAGGCTTTTGCGAACCAGGTTTGGGAGCAGAGCAAGGGCGATACCGCCGAGGCGCTGCGCCGGGCGTTTCTTGCCGCTTACTCCCGCCCGCCTTCGGCGCGGGAACTTGCGATTGGCCAGCAGGCGATCGCCACCGAAACGGATCCGAAGGAAGGCCTTCGTCTGTTTCTTCAAGCCATTCTTGGCGCCAACGATTTTCTGTACAGTTACTAACGAGCCATGAAGCCTTTTCTCTCCCGTCGCCAAGCTCTCCAGGAAGCCGCTCTCGGCTTCGGTGGTCTCGCCCTCAGTTCGCTCGTCGCCTTGGGCGCCGAGCCGGCATCCTATACCCTGCGCCCGAAACGCCCGCACTTCCCGGCGAAGGCGAAGAACGTCATCTTCCTCTACGTCGGCGGTGGCCCGAGCACCATCGACATGTTCGACCCTAAGCCGTTGCTGCGGAAGTACAACGGGCAGCCTGCGCCGTTCGAGATCAAGGGCCGGGCGTTGAACGGTTCGCAAGAAGTGATGGCGAGCCCGTGGGACTTCACCCGCTGCGGCAAGAGTGGCCGGGAGATTTCGAATCTGCTGCCGCATTTTCAGAAAGTGGTGGACAAGGTGAGTTTCGTGCGGTCGATGCAGACGGACCGCATTGACCATTCGACTGCGCAGTTCACGTTCGTCACGGGCCGCGGGTTCACGGGGTTCCCGACGCTGGGTTCGTGGGTGAACTACGCCTTGGGCACAGAGAACGAGAACTTGCCGGGGTTCGTGGCGCTTGGCGAAGGGGCGAGTATCGGCTCGCGGGCGCATTCTTCGGCTTGGCTACCACCGGTCTATACGGGCACGGCGATGCGGGCGGATGCGAAAGCGCCGATCTATGACATCAAGCGGCCGGACGACATGTCGGGCGAGCAGCAGCAGCGGTTGCTTTCGGTGGTAAATCAGTTGAACCGGGAGCAGAAGGGGCATCATCCGCTGGATCAGGATCTGGAGGCGCGGATTGCGAACTATGAGCTCGCGGCGCGGATGCAGTTGGAAGCGTTACGGGTGGCGGATCTGTCGTCGGAGAGCCAGGCTACGCGGGATCTGTACGGATTGGACGAGAAGGTTTCGGGGCCGTATAGCAAGCTGTGTCTGATGGCGCGGCGGCTGGTCGAAAGCGGAGTCCGCTTCGTGCAGATATATGGCGGCGGGGGAGGGAACTGGGATACGCACAGCAATATCGCCGGGCAGCTTCCGGGGCTTTGCCAGTACATCGATCGCGGAACATCAGCGCTGCTAACGGATCTGGAGCAACGCGGGATGTTGGAGGATACGCTGGTGGTTTGGTCAGGCGAGTTCGGCCGGCTGCCGACGATCGAATCGAGGAATTCCGCTCCGGGCCGCGACCACAATCCATACGGGTTCAACATGTGGATGGCGGGGGCCGGCGTGAAGCAGGGGTTCGATTACGGGCTGACCGATGAGTTGGGCTACGCCGCGGTGCCGGAGTTCCGCGTAGGCCATGCCGATATTCATGCCACGATTCAGCACTTGCTGGGCATCGACCACCAGAAAAATACATTCTTCTATGAGGGCCGTAATGAGTCGCTGGTAGGCGTGACTCCGGCGCGGATTCTGAACGAGATTCTTTTATGATTCATCGCCGTCAACTTCTTTCCGGCAGCTTAGCTACGGCTGCCCTCCATGCCGCGACCGGGGGCGAAGTGAAGCGCCGGGCGGGGTCCAGTATCAAGATTGGCTTGAACGCTTACTCATTCAATAAGCCGCTGATGGCGGGGACGATGACGATTCCCGATGTGATCGACTACTGCGCTCAGCAGCAGATCGACGGGGTGGACCTGACGGGGTACTACTTCAAGGGCTATCCGAACGTTCCCAGCGACGAAGTGATCTATAGCATCAAGCGGGCCGCGTTTCTGAATGGCGTGACGATTACGGGCACGGGGGTACGGAACGATTTCGCGTTGACGGATCCGTCGAGCCGGAGTGGGCATATTCAGCTTGTGAAAGATTGGGTGGATGTGGCGGCGAAGTTGGGTTCTGACATGGTTCGAGTGTTCTCGGGCCGCGAGCAACCGAAAGGCTACACGTTTGACCAGGTACTGAATTGGATGGTTCCCGCGTTTCAGGAATGTGCGGAGTACGGGGCCAAGCGTGGTGTCATCGTCGGATTGCAGCATCATGATGATTTTCTGAAGACGGCGGACCAGACGATTCGGGTAGTGAACCTGGTGAAGTCCGATTGGTTCTCCGTGATCCTGGACGTTGGCAGTTTGCGGCAGGGCGATCCGTACGCGGAAATCGAAAAGCTATTGCCCTACGCCAGCAACTGGCAGGTGAAGGAGCATGTCTGGTACGGGACGAAGAAGGTGGAGATCGATCTGCCGCGGATCCGTAAGATCATCGACCGCGTGGGCTATCGCGGCTTCACGCCCATTGAGGCGTTGGGCGAAGGGGACCCGGCGACGATCGTGACGGCGTTCCTGGGCAAGGTGCGGCAGGCGTTCGCTTAGATTGCCGGGGAGAGGATAAGGACTTCGGGGGCGTGGTCGCGCCACCAGCGGTAGCCGGCTTCCTCGTCCCATTCGCGGCTCGCCGGGCAGGCTTCGAGCCGGGCGCGGAGCGCGCGCGCGCTGGGCGGGCGGTCGCCAGGTTCTTTGGCGAGGCAGGCGAGAATGATCTGGTCGATGTCGGGGGGTACGGGCAGTTCGGTGCGCTGTGACGGAGCAATGGGTTCGCTTTGTACATGGGCCAACGCCATCGCCATGCCGCTCGGCGCTTCGAAGACCGTTTTCCCCGTCAGCAGCCAATAACCGACGCAGCCCAGCGAATAGAGGTCGGCGCGGGCGTCCACGTTGACACTGCCGATAGCGAGCTCCGGGGCCATGTAGGCCGGCGTGCCGGTCGTCATGCCCTCGCGCGTCAGCTTTGCGGACTCGGCGTCCTCTATGGCCTTCACGAGCCCGAAATCGAGCACCTTGGCGAAGTCGCTGTCGAGGCCGCTTTGGCCCACCATGATGTTGCGCGGTTTGATATCCCGGTGAGTGAGCCCGACGGCGTGCGCTTCTTCAAGCGACCGGCAGATTTGCCGCAGGAGCCAGACGGCCCGGCCTGGGGGCAAAGGACCGAAGCGCTCGACCAACGTCTCCAGATCGATGCCGTTGACGATCTCCATCACATAGTAGAGCGCGCCATTTTCGGTCATGCCGTAGTCGAAGATGGTGATCGTGTGGGGCGACCGTAGGCCGGCTGTTGCTTTGGCTTCGCGCTCAAAGCGCATGCGGACGACCGACATGGCTTCGGCGGAGCTCTTCGTGATTTCCCGAGGGGCAATCAGCTTGATCGCAGCTTCCCGAGCTAACATGCGATGGCGCGCCCGCCAGACTTCGCCCATGCCGCCGGCACCGAGCTTTTCGAGCAACTCGTAGCTGCCCAGCTCCTTTTCCCGGCTCATGCGGATCCCCATTTGGTATACCAGACGCGAAAGCAGAACTGCTATGGTCGCAAAAATCGTTGGCGGCACCATCCAGACTGCGATTTGCGCTGGGGTCGGGATGGGGACGTTGAACAACCAGACGTTGAGCATCAGGCCGACTCCCGTCATCCAAGCGGATAGCAGAGCGGCCACGGTAGCCCTGGACCAGTTGGCGGGCACCGCCATTCCGAAGATCAACACCCAGGCCGAGATGGCAGAGAATCCGCGGATTCGCTCCTCTGGCGGCATGGGGATGACCCACTCGCTCATGGCGATCAGCAGCGCACCGGCGACCTCGAAGATCAAACCGATTTCGAGCTTCCGGGCGCCGCTGATGCGCGGGCTGCGCATTAGCAGAAAAACCGCTATGCCCGAGCTGATAGCGGTCAGCGTGACGAAGGTAAGGATCCATTGATCCTCGGGCAAGCTCGGCATCGAGAGGCGGTACAGTAGGTCGATAATCGCAAAACATGCGGCATAGGCGGCGCCAGCCCAGCCCAAGCGCCGCACCGTTCCCTCTACCAGCTCCGTGGGGAGCCGGTCGGTGGGAGCCAGCGATTCGGTCGTGTTGTGCTTACCGAGACGATCCGTTCTCAAATCGACCTACTGCGGCGGGGCCGCGATTGTTAGCTCTTGAGCACTTCGCGGATGCGCCGGGCGACGATCTTGTCTTCCCCGGGTTGGAGCATCCAGACGCCGATTTCGAGCGAGTCCTTGGTGCCGGGGACGACCTCGATGGACGGTTCACCCTCACGAAGTTTGACTGCGACGTCTCGATAGCTGAGCTTGATTTGGGACTGGTCCCAGGTGAGACGGAGGTGCGGGACATGGTTGGCGATGGGGGGGACGTACTGTTCCGCCTTTACGCTCGCCACCGACTTTACAGTGTCGCCAATCAGCGACACGCGGCGTTCCCATTCCTTCCACTCGGCCGCGTGGTCCTTCTTCATAAAGGACTCGATGGCGACCATCATACCGAGGAGCTCTTCCTTGTTCACCTTCATGCCGCGACCAATGGTGTCGCCGTTAGGCGGCGCGTTCAAGCGGGCGGCGGCGATGAGCTCTTTCTTGCCCATCAGGACGCCGGCGCTTTGCGGACCGCGGATGCCTTTGCCGCCGGAGAAGATGACGAGCGAGAAACCCATCTTGTTGAACCGGGTCATGTTCTCAAGCGGAAGCGAGTCGGCGGCGCAGTCGGTCATGGTGGGGATGCCTTTGTCGATGCCGATTTGAGCGAACTCCTGATCCTTGATCTGGCCGTCGTTGTTGGCCCAGTTCAGGAAGAACATCATGGCGGTCTTTTCGTTGATTGCGCGGAGGAGTTCGTCGCGGGTCTCCACCTCAATCAGCTTGACGCCGCAGTTGCGGATGGCATGGTCGTAGCCGACGCGATGGGTCTTCTGTACGATCACCTCGCTCTTCATGCCGGTGATGTCGGGCAACTGCAGAACTTTCTTCTGGTCGAGGCCGGTGAGGACGCCGGCGGTGCCGAGGGTCAAGGCAGAAGCGGCGCCAGCGCTGACCATGGCGGCTTCAGCGCCGAGCAGTTCGGCAATGCGCTTGCCAACGGCGTCGTGTAACTCAGAGATACGAACGAATTGCTTGGAGGCGTAGTTGATGGCATCCATGACTTCGGGCATCATCAGGGAAGCCGTGAACATCGTGTAGGTTCCAGCCGCATTGATCAGCGGGCGGACGCCCAAGTCTTTAAAGTAGTCGCGTTTGGTTACCGCTACGGCGGCGGCGGGCGCCATACCCGCCACGGCGGGAACGGCGGTCAGCGTTTGGAGAAATCTTCTGCGGTTGGCCATAACACAATTATACGCCCGCTGCCACCGGCGGTTTACTGGGAAAACGCGAGTTTCTTCTGCCAACTCTGCGGCAGGATGCCGCGCCACTTGCGAAGTACGAGTTCGAGGATATTGAGCAGAACGGCCAGGCCCAGCAGGCCGGGCCAAAGGCGCGTGATGGCGGGTACGGTGCGGCCGGGATTCGAGAACGCCTGGCGCGGGTCCGGGGCGTAGCGGCCGCCGGTGAAGCCAGCTATCTGCCGAAGCAGCGTTTCGTTGGCGCCGTAGTCGGCGAGTTCCACTTCCTGGCGATAGTATCCGACTTCGGGGAACACGCGGCTATCTTCAACGGGCCGGACGCGGAAGAGGCCCTGCGAGGCGCCAATGCGGACGCGGCCGCGATAGAGCCCTTCGCCGGCCTTGGTGACTTCGACAGGCTGCCGGAAATCACCGGGGCCGAGGGCAAAAATGGCGGGGATCTGTTTGGGTTCTTCGAGATTGCGGCCGAGGCGGTAGGTGACTACAAGGTCGCCCGTGGCGGAGTCGTAGGTGGCTCCCGCTTCCCCAGCTTGCGAATGGGGCAGCAGGTCGCGCAGGACGTTGCCCCAGAAGCGATCGAAGCCCTTCCAAGTGACCCAGGCTTCGGCCCAGCGGCTTTTGGCATCGGAGGCGAAGACGACGCTGCGGCCGAGGCCATACTGCCAACGGGTAAGCAGCGGATCGCGCTGATCAATGCTGAGAATGGTTTCGGCGGTAGGTTTGGCGATGAACTTGGTGTAGCCGCGAAGAGCGGGCGCCGACTCCATCCCCACGCCTTCGAGGATTTCGGCCTGGCGTTCGATCACCGGGGTTATCGCTTTTTCAATGGCCGTCGAGCCGGTGAACTCCATGACGTCCTTGAGCAGAATCTGCTCGAGGCCGGAAGGATCGTTCAGGAAGTAGGCCTTGCCCTTTGAGAAGGCCGCGATCTTTTCGAGATACGCGCGGTTGACGTCCTGACCGAGGCCGACGGTAGAGATGGTGATGCTTTGTGTGGCGGCTTCCTTGGCCACCGCGATGGAGTCGCCTTCTTCGGAAATGCCGTCCGTCAACAGCACGATGTGCTTGTACGTCGCCTTGATGGGGACGGTGCGGCGGAAGGCTTCCGTGAGGGCCGGCGCGATCTGCGTGCCGCCGTCCGGAGTGATGCCGGCGACGAGGCGTTTGATGAGCGTGCGGTCTTCGGCCTTGCGGATGGGCACTGCCCACTGGAAAGAGTTGTCAAAGATGAGGACCCCGACGAAGTCGACCGGGCGAAGGTTTTCGATCACGCCGATGGAGGCCACGCGGGCCAGTTCCATCTTGCGGCCCTCCATGGACGAGGACTTATCGACGATAAGCGTGACGCAGGTGCCTTCGGGGGAGCGTGGCGGGGCGAGTTTGGCCGACATCGTGCGGTCGAGCGCGTCTTCGATCTTCTTGGCTTCGTTGAAGGTATTGCGTTCGCCGCCAATGACGAGCAAGCCGCCGCCTTGCTTCACCCACTGTTCCACGCGGTCTTTGCGTTCTAGCGAAATTGCTTCGAGGTCGAGATTGTTGAGGATGACGATCTGGAAGTCGTCGAGCTTCTGGCCGTCGAGGGAACTTGTCGTCGTGACGTCGAAGCGGCCTGCCGCGAGGACGTCCATGAAGTCCTTTTCGCTGCCCAATGGATCCTGCGTGACAAACAGCGCTTTGGGGAGGCGCAACGCTACGGACTGGGCGAAACGGACCTCGCCGAGCTCGACCGATTTCACGACGCCGGCCACATCGATGGCGCCGGGCGTATTCAGAGCTACCTGCACGCGTACGCGGTTCATACCGGCTTGGAGTTCCACGGCATTAGTGCCGATGGCCTTGCCTTCGGCGGTGACGTCGATCGACGCCGAGGCGCGACGCGGCGCTTCGAGCGAGATCTCGATTGGGAAGCGGTCGCCCGCAAACGCTTGCGTCGGGAAGGAGACCGAGTCGAGGCGGAGCGCGGGTTTAGGACGGCCGGCCATGGGGTAGACGTCGACGGGCACGCCCAACTGTTGCGCCTGCCAAAGAGCGCGGGTGACGCTGCCCTTGTTTTCCTTCCCGTCAGACAGGAGCGCGATCCGCGGAACCATTCCGGCCGGCATAGCCGCCATGCCTTCGCGGAGGGCGGTCTCGAGATCCGTACCGCGGCCGCCGGCCCCGGAGGTGTAGCCGAGTTTGCCCTTCTCTTCGGCTTCAGAGATGGGCCGCGTGGTGCGGCCGAACGGAATGACTTTCACCCAGTTCCGCCCCTTATCCCCAACGATGCGGGAGGCGATGGTGGAGGCTTGGGCGAGATCCTGCTCGGAGACGCTGGCGGAGGTATCGACGAGCACGCTGACGGCGACCTTGCTCTCGTCGGAATTCATTTTGGGTTCCGCGAGGGCCAGAATGATGCAGATGATGGCGAGGGCCTTCAACGTGGTCGCCAAGCGCTGCCGTCCGCGTGCCCATTCGAGGTACCACCAGCCTGCGGGAACCACGATCAGAAGAAGTACCCACCAGCGTTCCAACGTCATGATGCCTTCCGAAACGGCGCCGTGAAGCGCCGGAAAATCTCAGTGCCGGGCAGAGCCTGCTGTTGTACCGCGGGCAGGCGGGTCCGGCCAAACCAGAGCCACTCAATCAATAGCAGGAGTCCGCCCGCGATGGCCAGCCACTGCCAGATATCGCGCGACGCGATGGAGTCAGTAACGCCGCGCGGAATGCCGCGGCGGACTTTGGCGGGGGCTTCCCACGTAGACTCGGCGATGTCCGGCAGCGAGAGCGAATAGACTTGCTCCTTGCTGCCGGTCCGCACGCGGACCATGCCGCGCTCTCCAGAGTAAAACTGTAGATTGCCGTCGACGATGGAGAAGGGAACGGCGATGTCGTTGCCGCCGAGGACCTGAACGGAGCTGGCCTCGACTCCAGCTTCGAGAGGAATCTGGATGTTGCCGACGCTCTCTCCGGTCACCTCGCGGCGGCGCATCACTTCCGGGGCCAGCCACTCGAGCGTGTTGGCCATTAGGAGGGGAGCCGTCAGTTCAAAGCGCAGGGCGCCGCGGCCGGGATGGAAACCGAGGTACGCAGCATCCTTAGAGGCGACGGCGACGGCCCCGACTTCGCTTTGTGCGATCACCGTGACATTGGCTGAGGGAGCGAAGACGCTGGTCTCGTCGAGGCGCAGGTCGAGGCTGCGCAGTCCCGCCGCCATCGGATGTTCGTTGCGCCAGCCGGTAAGCTTTACGCCTCGGGCCGGGGAGAGCATGGCGATGGGGGCTCCCTTTGCCGGCGGTTCAATCCAAAGAGCCTTGCGCGCGGGCTTGACCGGCGGAGCGAAGCGATCGAGGACGATAATCTCGGCGTCGGCGTCGGCCTTGTACTCTTCGGGTGGGGCGTAGGTGGCCGTCAGCCAGCGGTTTGCGTTGAGCAGAGGCCGCAGCAGGGCGGGTTCGCGGGTATAGACCATGACGCGCACTAGCTTCTGTTCCGGGAGTTCCAGGGTAGCGGCGTTGTCTTCGGCGATGGCATCGCGCAGGACGAGCCGGGCTTCGAGGTAGCCAGCAGCCTTGGTGCGGAACTCGATCCGGGCGCTCTCTTCGGCGCCGGGCTGCAGCGTCATGCGAGCGGAGCCGACTGGCGCGCTGCCAAATGTGATGGCGAGCGGCGCGTTCTCCACTTGGCGGGAGTAGTTCTTGACGGCGACGAAGACTTCCCATAGCTGGGCGTCGGCCGGGGAGCGGCGGAGCGTCACCTTGCGAATGCCGACGTTGCGCAGATCGCTTTTGACCGGGAGGAGCCGGACGTTGGCTGGGAGTTCGGCTTCGCTGGGGAGGTCGTTGGCATGGGAGCGGAATGAACCGGCGAGAATGATTTCGCCCAGGCCGCTGCCGTGCTGCCGTTGCATCTGACGGGCGAAATCGAGAGTGGCCTTCAGATTCATGGCCGAAGCGCCGGGGCGGGTTTCGAGGATGGCCTGTTCAGTAGCCGGCCGGTTGGTGGCGAAGACGGTGGCGGGAGTAGGGAGGGCGTCGGCGCGAACGAGCATGACACGGTCGCCCGAGGGGAGGCTGCGTAACCAGAGAATCGATTCGCGCTTGGCCTGATCGAGCAGCGACAGGGGGCCCGTGCGAGCGGCCATCCAGGCCGAGCTATCGAGAACCAGCACATGATCGCGGCTCATGCGGTCCGGCGAGCCGAGGCGGAGTTGGGCGAGGGCAGCGAGGAGGAGACCGATGGCGATGAGTTGCAGGAGCATCGACCACGGCTGTTGAATGCGCTTGCGATGTTTGGCTTCCGGAGGTTTGTCCGAAGGTGTCCAGAAGCGCAGGGTGGCCACGCGGATCTTGCGCCGGGAGCGGTCGAGCAGGTAGAGGGCAAAGACTCCGCCGCTCACCAAGCCCCAGACCGCCAGGAACTCGCCCAGGCTCAGGTTCAGAAAGAACATCTATCGTCCGCCCCCTAACAGCGGTCCGAAGATCGCCTGCTCCACTGGCGTCGAGGTGACGACGCCCGCGTACTTGCCGCCTTTGCGCAAGGCCACTTCACGGACGCCGCGGGCGTAGGCGTCAAAGTTCGCAGTGTACTCGGCCTGCGCCTCTTCGTCGAAGTTCAACTTCTGCACTTCGCCGGTTTCGGCGTCCTCGATTTCGATTTCGCCTTTGAAGGGAGGCACTCGGTCCTCGTCGCTCCAAAGATGAATAAGAAAGACTTCGTGGCCGAAATCGGCGAGATATTGCAGGGGCTTCTCGCAGCCCTGATCGTCCAGGAAGTCCGAGATGACGATGACCAACCCGCGCTGCGGGTACTCCGCAATGAACCGTTTGACGGAGCCCATGAAGTCCGTTTTGCCGCTGGCTTTGAGGCTTTCAAGGAAGGTGACGGTGGGCCGGAAACGATGGCGTCCACCGCCGCATTGCAGGGGGTCGTGGAGGTGGTCGGAAAACGGCTGGAGCAGCACACTTTCGAGACGCACCAGCCCCACATAGGTGAGGGCTCCGGCGAGCCGGCGGGCGTAATCGAACTTATTCGGTTCGCCGGTCGTCATCGATTCGCTCGCATCGATCAGGATCCGGACGGGCACGCGTGGCTCCACCTGAAAGAGTTTCAGAATCAGCCGCTCAAGACGCATGTAGACGCGCCAGTTGACGGCGCGGAGGTCGTCACCTTGATGGAACTGCCGGTGGTCGAGGAACTCCTGCCCCGCGCCCGAGTAACGCGACGCATTGTGGCCGCCGACGAGTCCGGGAAACGACTTCTGCCAGTGCAGGGTAAGCCGTTCCAAACGCTCTAGAAAAGACTGATCGATGGAGAACTCCGCCATAGAGGGCCAGCCTAGACCGTGGCCGGCGCAACAGAGCGCACGATGTGCTGCAATACGCTGTCGGGCGTCTCGCCGTCAGCGTGGGCGTCGAAGTTGAGGATGATCCGGTGCCGGAGCACGGAGGAGGCGATCGCCTGGATGTCTTCGATGCTCAGATTGGTCCGGCCCTTCATGAGCGCCAACACGCGGCCGCATTCGACCAACGCCTGAGCGCCGCGGGGGGAACTCCCGTAGCGCACGTACTTCTTGGTCCGTTCAGCGGCATTGGCCGAGGTCGGCTGCGTCGCCATAACGAGATCGACAGCGTATTCTTGCACGTGGGGGGCGGCGAGGATTTGGCGGGCAACCGATTTCAGCTCGAGAATGGTGGCCCGGTCAACGACTTGATCAAGATGGATCTCTTCCCGGTGCATCGTGAGATCGACGATGCGGGAGAGTTCCGACTTCGAGGGGTAGGGAACCAGGATCTTCATCAGGAAGCGGTCGAGTTGGGCTTCAGGAAGCGGGTAGGTCCCCTCCATTTCGATGGGGTTTTGGGTCGCCATGACCAGGAACGGGTCTTCGAGCACGTGTGTCGTGGTGCCGCTGGTGACGGTCCGCTCCTGCATCGCCTCGAGCAGGGCGGATTGGGTTTTAGGCGTGGCGCGATTGATTTCGTCCGCCAGTACCAGATTGGCAAAAATCGGCCCGGCTTGAAAGCGGAAAGCGCGATGCCCTTCGCTGTCGGACTCCATGATCATGCTGCCAACGATGTCGGCCGGCATGAGGTCCGGGGTGAACTGGATCCGGGAATACTTCAGGTGCAGTACCCGGGAGAGGGTTCGCAGCAGGGTGGTCTTGCCGAGGCCCGGTACGCCTTCGAGCAGCACATGGCCGCCGGCGATCATGCATATCAAGACACCGTCGACAACCTCCGGTTGACCGACAATAATTTTGCCGATCTCTTTCCGGATCTGGTCGAGGTGTTGGACCGCTTGGCGGAGTGCGCTATCTGTGAACACTCCCTCATTTTATGGCAACGCGATGACAGCCGCGAACCTTTCCCAACAAAATTCGAAAAGAAACGAAAAGAAGCGGAGGACCGTCTCCGGAGCCCCCGCTTCTGTGTTTCAATTTTGCTTCCACCACCCCTTGGAAACCGCCGATTAGTTCTCGGCTGCCGCCAAGCGCACTCCGGATTCCGCCGCCAGGTAGCCGACGATCCGGGACATCTCCCGAAGCGCGTTCTGCGCCTTCGGGCCAGCAAAGGGTCGCGTGGCTGCGAACCAAGCCTGCATCATGCGATAGTCGATCATCAACAGCTTGCTTTCTAACGTTCCGCCGCCCACCTGCAACTCACTACAGCTCTGAGCCAAGCTCTGAACCACGCGAAGATCCCGGTCGAGACTCTTGCGAACATGGTCCAAATCGAAAGGCGTCGAAGCGCGCGCCAACTGAACTTCCAGCCACGCCACGCTTGGGTCTTGGTTTTCGCTCCCTTGTTTTGCTTCTTCCTCGCTGAGGCGAGACTCTAAAATAAGTAAACAGGAATAGCGAAACCAATACACGAACATTGCCAACGACAAGATGATGATCACGATACTGGTAATCATTGTTTCGGTCCTAACTCCAACATGTGTTCCGGTACTGAGAGTACCATTCACTATTAGAGAGTATAGGGACGGTGATGGCAGACAGCAAGAGTATTTTACGGTAGTAGGGTAATTTGGTTGATGAACTACGACCGTACTATCCCATTCTGAAGAAGGCCTATAACCGGTCGAATACCATGTCGCCGGCGGCTTCGCCGAGCTCGGCGCAATGCGCCGCATGGAGCCGGGCGTAACTGAGATTGATATAGTCCGCTTCGCTGAATCCCAACGCGGCGGCAGCCCGGTCGATCCACTCACCGGGGCCCTCAAGCTCCAGGTAGACTCCGATGGGCGTTTCGTCGAGCATGGCCACGCCCGGTTCTCCGTCCTGCTTCCACTCACTCCGGAATTTTTCGTAGCGAAAGCGGGGTTTGAGTCCCAACTTGCCCAGAATTATAGCGACGGCCTGGGTTTCGGCGACCTCGACTTCGATCTCTTCTCGCTGTTTGTGGCGGTCCACAGTGGCGGGTCCTTTAAACGTGAGGATCCGTTGTCCGGAGTATTCGCGAAGCCGGATCAATTCGCCGCGTTCGCGGAGGGCCCCGTCGGGCCAGTCGTAGAGCTGGTTTTCTTCGAGGCCGCGCGGCACGAACTCGACAAACCCGGCTTCCGCCAACGTCCCGCGAATCGCCGTGACGTCGGCTACCGCGAGCTTCACTTCAATTTCCTGGTACCTTTCCCCGTCCACTCGCCTAGAATAGCGCAGCCTTCGCTCCGCTCCGCTCCAGTGCGCCCTGGAGCGCCTTCTTGTCGATCGGTTTCGGGAGGAAATCGGTCATGCCGGCGGCCATGCAACTCGCCCGGTCGCTCTCAAAGCCATTCGCCGTTAGCGCGATGATGGGGGCTTGGGCGTTGCGGCCAGCGCCAGCGCGAAGCCTCTGGGTGGCTTCCAGGCCATCCATGACGGGCATCTGGCAATCCATCAAAATGACGTCGAAGTCATCGGCCGCCGCCGCTTCGAGAACCGCTGCGCCATTCTCGACGTTCGTCACCAGGCATCCCATCCTTTCAAGAAGCTTCTGCACCTCCTGCTGATTGGTCCGGTTGTCTTCGGCCACCAGAATTCGCAGCCCGGCAATTGCATTCTGTTCGACGGGCGTGGGCAATGGGCCCTCTCGGGCGAAGTTCAGACGGCGCCGCGTCAGCGGTCTTTGCAACCGTTGCCACTCCGGCCCCAGTTCGACCGGGCTCGGATTCAGGGCTACCCATCGTGCCCCCGAGAATTCGGGGTGATCCTTCCGCCATTCGAGAATGGCCCGCCAGTCCGATGGCGGGAGCCATCCGTCCACAACGATTCGGTCGACCGGCTCCTTCTGCGATTGCAAACCGGCAAAACCCATGACGTGCAGGCCAATCGCAGGAGTACCAGGCCGATCGCCCGAGGCCACCACCAGCGTCGTGATTGCCTCGCTCTGACGCGCGGGCTGCCGCAACCGGAAAGGAATCTCGCACCAGAATATCGATCCTTGCCCGGGCGCACTGTCCACGCCCATTTGCCCGTTCATCCGCTCGGTCAAGCGGCGCGAGATGGCCAGCCCAAGACCCGTTCCGCCGTGCCTCCGGGTCATAGACGAATCGACCTGGCTGAACTCGTGGAACAGCAGCGCCAGTTTGTCAGGGGCGATGCCAATCCCCGTGTCCGCCACGGCGATTCGGACGAGGCAGTTTCCTTCCGCGGTGGCCTTAGAAGACAGCCGGATCTCGACCCAGCCTTCATCAGTGAACTTCAACGCGTTGCCCGTAAGATTCAGGAGGATCTGGCGCACGCGGGCGGCGTCGCCCATTACCAGTTCGGGCAGATCGGCTTCGATGGCCACGGCCAGGTCCACGTGCTTCTCGACGGCACGTGGTGTCATCAACACCGCCACGCCGTCGGCCAACTCTTCAACTGAGAATGGCTCCTCCCGGATCTCAAGGACCCCGGCCTCGATCTTTGAATAGTCCAAGGCATCGTTGATAACGCGGAGGAGACTCTCCGCAGAATCCTGGATAGTTTCGACACACTGCCGCTGCTCGTCCGACATGGGAGTTTCGATCAGTAGTGACGACATTCCTAACACCCCGTTCATCGGCGTGCGAATCTCATGGCTCATCATGGCAAGAAAGGCCGACTTGGCTTTGGCGCCTTCCTCGGCCTCCTGTTTGGCCCGCATGAGTTGACGAGTATATTCGGCTCGCCGTCGCGAGTTGGCCACCAAAAGCCAAGCTAAGCCGCAGAGCGACAACCCGGCCGCCACTAGAAATGAGAGCTGCCGGTAAAACGGCGCCGGGACCTCTACCGTGAAGTTGGCTATATCCGGGTTCACATCGCCCCAGAATCCGGCACTCTGCACTTCAAGCGAATGATGCCCATAATCGGACTCAACGAAAACGTGCCGCCGTTGCGTCGACCATTCAGACCAGGCGCCGCCGTCGACCCGCGAGCGCGTCAACGCATCCTGGGATCTCTGGTCTTCCAGGCGCGTCCGAGGCCGCCATTCCTGAATCACTTGGCCATCCACCGTGGCGGGGCGCCGGAAATCAATACGCGGGAGTCGATCTGCTGCCCACCGCAGGTCGAGAAAATGCAATCCCCACCCTACAGTACCCACTACCATCTTGCCGTTCCACTCTCGCATCGGCCATGCATTTAAGAGTTCGTTGCCGACGCTGGTCCGGAACTTCACCCACGGCCCTCCCGCCCAGATGGCGACCCCGTTCCGCGTACTGACCCAGAGCCGTCCCGCGCTATCGTGCGTCAGCCCCCAGGCTTCTTCGGAGGGCAGGCCGTCTCTTACGCCATAGTATTTTACTCGCTTCCAACCATCCGCTGGGCCCAACATCCCGACCCCGCCCATGTTTCGATGCACGAACCAGATCCGTCCCGCTGGATCGGCCAGAATCTCTTGCAGTCGGGCGCGCGGCAAACCCTCCGCCACCCTCCAGTGCCGTACGTTTTCGCCGTGTTTCCATCGGGTCAGCCCGCTGAGGGATCCAAACCAAAGGGCGCCATCGCGATCGAGGGCTACCGAGTGGACCGCATTATCCGCTAGACCCTGCTTTGTCGACCAGCGTTCAAAGCGCCCGTCTATCAACCGATAGGCCCCGGCGTGCTCACTCCGGCCTTCATACGCCGGCAGCGTCACCAGAAACCAAAGCTCGGGTACTCCGCCTGCCGGTCGGCGAACGGAAACAATCCGGTTGATCGGTTCATCCGTCAATCCCTCCTTCGCCCCAACCCTCTCCCAGCGCCCATCGTCCCAACGTACGGCACCGCCAAACTCAGAGCCGCTACTCACCCAGACGCGACCGGCGTCGTCCTCCGCCAAGCCTGTCGCATTCCGAATGTCAATTCCCGCCGCGCGGCGAATCAATTGTGGCTCCTGTCCGGGACGCCGTACCGTCACTCCTTCAATCCCGGCAGTCCATAGCTCCCCATTCTTACGGGCGAGCACTTCATGGATTGTGTTGCGAAGGTCGGGAGCCGGAAACTGCACCTTCTGCCAGGTATTCACGCCCGTGCGGTACGCCGAGATCCCCGTCTCCGTGGCGACCCACAGCGTACCGTCGCGCTGAAACCCCATGGCCGTAGGCCGGCGCAGCATTGTCGAACTAAGCCCTTGGCGGATGGTCCTCCAGGTACCGGCTACGTACGCCGCGGCTTGTCCGGACTCGGAGGAGGCTACGGCTTCGTTATTGTCCGAGATGGCGACGGAGACCACTACATCTCGCTCGCTCCCGGGTAACCGGCGCCAGCCGCGGGCCCCCCATTCCCACAAGCCGCGCAAGGCTAGTGGACCCCGAAGCGCCATGACGCCCAACTCCCGGCCGAATACCAGCGCCTCAATGGATAGCGGGGACTCGCTCGGTATCGCCATCTCCCACTTGCCCTCGCGCCACCTTTGCAGGCCCTTCTGGCTACTTAACCAAAGCTCTTGACTCTGGCCCGGAAAAAGGTGGAGTTGCGTTCCTTTCCACGTTGGCAAGGCATCGGCGACCAGCTCGAATCGAGTTCCGTCGTAGAGGTACTCTCCGCCGGTTGTTAGGATGAACGCTTTTTTCCCGGTCACCGGTGCCGCCCGAATCACTCCGTCGCCCGCAGCCATTCCCGTTTCGATGGCCTCCCACTGTCCTGCCCGCCTGCGAACCATTCCGTTGTCGACCTGCACCAGCAGTTCGCCCGGAACCCTCTCAAAGATCCCTCCGATGTCCTTACGGCGAGTTGCCGGTACCGGCAGCACTTCCCATTCCCAGCGATAGCCGCTGAACCGCAACAAGCCCCGGTTCGACCCGGCCCAACGATTGCCCTCGGCATCCTCAAAAAAGACCTTTACTTTGATGGCCTCGGACGCTTCGTCGAATGGATAGGTACGCCACCGCCAATCCTCTTCGGGATCGAGCAATCGCGCGATAGTGGGCTTCGCCTCAAGCGGCTCTGCCCACGCAATACCCCCCGCCCAGGACAAAAGAGCGAGGAGGAGTACAAAACTTCGGCTATGCTTCACACTAGCGTCCTTATCGGGAAGGGGCCGGCAAAGCTTAACTGAACTCGACTTCGGTCGTTTTCCATTGTCCTGTCCGCGCACTTTCGAGAACGGCGTCGCAGACCCGCTGCGTTTGCAGCGCATTGCGGAAGTCCGGCTGAGTTGGTTGGCCGGATTCAATGCCCATCACGAAATCCGCGATCGCGTTCAAGAACGTATGCTCGTATCCGATACAAGTTCCGGGCACCCAGTAATGCTTCATATAGGGATGCTCGCCGTTGGTTGTGTGAATCTTGCGCCAGCCGGTCAGATGGCTTTCCGTTTTCTTCCCGCTCGGTTGCTGGCGGTATTCGAAAAACTGAAGATACTCGGGCTCTTCGAGATCGAAGTACAGGCTGCCCTCGGCGCCGTTCATTTCGAAGGTATTGAAGTTCTTCCGGCCGCGGGCATAGCGCGTCGATTCGAACGTGCCCATCGACCCATTGGCGAACTCGGCTAGAAACATGCAGGCGTCATCGATCGTCACCGGTTGTACTTTGCCGGTGTCGACGTGCGTCCGCTCTTTGACGAAAGTCTCGGTCTTGGCGACGACTCGCGAGATCGGGCCGTTCAGCCACATCGCCGTGTCGATGGAGTGCGCCAGCAGATCTCCGGTGACGCCGCTGCCGGCGACATCGGCATCGAGGCGCCACAGCCCAGGTCCGCCTTGGGGTACGTCCTCCGCGATGGTCCAATCCTGCAAGTACGTTGCCCGATAGTGGAACGCCCGGCCGATCCGGCCCTCGTCGATGATCTGCTTGGCCAAGGCGATCGACGGAACCCGCCGGTAGTTGAACCAAACCATGTTCGGCACGCCAGCCTTCTCAACGGCGGCTACCATCTCCTCGGCCTCGGCGACGGTCATCGCCAGCGGCTTTTCGCAGACGACCATCTTGCCGTTGGCGGCGGCGGCGAGCGCGATCTCTTTGTGCGTATTGTTGGGCGAACCGATGTCGATCAGGTCGATATCGGGCGCCTCGACCAAGGCGCGCCAATCGGTTTCAACCCGCTCGTAGCCCCAGTTGTCTGCAAAGGCGCGGGCCTTTTCGGCATTGCGCGCACATACGGCTTTCAGCACCGGCTTGTGCTGCACGGGGAAGAAATCGGTCAACCGCTTGTAGGCGTTCGAATGGGTCCGGCCCATGAACCCGTAGCCAATCATTCCAACTCGCAACTCTTTCATTGTTACGCTCCGTATTTGGCCACCAGGCCGTCGAGTGCTTTCTTGCAGGTTTCCGTCGCCGCCCAGGCATCGGGCCAGAAACACAGGTCGATGGTCCACCAATCGTGGCGGATCCGGGGCGCGGCGGCCTTCACCAGCGCCGGAACGATCGCGTCGAAATCGAGCAGCCCCAGGCCGAACGGCGGATGGCTGGAGGTTTCGTCCTCGCCATTGGCGTCTTTATGGCACTTGTTGTCGGAGTCGATCAGATGGATATGGTTGATGCGGCCGTCGAGCAGGGCTATCAGTTCCAGTTGCGAAGCGAATACCTCTTTTTCGCCTTCCTGCCGGGCGCCCACGACACCGACCATCTGCCCGTGGCAGCTATCGTACATCAGGCCGAAGTTGTCCTTGCCGACGGCGTCATGCACCCGCACGATGTCGCTTGGCTTGTTGAACGCGAAGCCGGGTTCGAACTCCCACGTGACGTATTGCCCATTGCCGGCGGCGATGTCACAGCACTCTTTCCATGCCCCGGAGACCCGCGCCAGCGCCGTCGCGTAGTCGACCTCGCGATGGATGGTCGGCGGCTGCACGCAATCCACGCGCACCCCGCCAATGCCCAGATCCTTGGCAAAATCCGAATTCTTGCGGAACTCCTCGACGTACTTCGACGTGTCATCCGTGTTGACTAGCTTCTCTCCCCAGAGGTTGGCGGCGATCCCGCTGAAGCCCAGTCCGCGCTCCTTCATCTGCGCCACCAGTTCGGCCCGCTGCGCCTTTTCTGGCATCGCCCCGGCCCAGCCTTCGTTTGGGCCGTTCGGGTTGCCGGGGTTCGGATGGGGCGGAAACGAACCCAGCTCTACGCCGTCAAAACCCAACGCCTTCAGCTTCGTGCAAACCGTCTCAAAATCAATCGGATTCGGTCCGTACGGGCCAATCGTATAGGCCCACGTCCCGATCGACGTCCGCTTGCTCATGTCTGTCTCCTAGAAATTCAGCGACTTCAGATAGGCCGCGCTGCCGCGCAGGCTGTCGAGGGGGTTCCCCGGTGTCTGGTCCTGCTCGACAAAGAAATGCTTAGCGCCGGCTTTCTGCGCCGCCTGCAGTACAGGCCCGATCTCGATCACGCCCTTGCCCACTTCCTCAAAGGCTTCCTTTGGCACCCGCTCGTTATACTGCGGCCCGATGCCCGCCTTCACGTTCTTCATGTGGACCAGCGGAATGCGGCCCTTATACTGCTCGAAGACCTTCACCGGCTCCACGCCACCCACCTTGGCCCACATAATGTCGAGTTCCAGTCCCACCAGCTTCGGGTCGGTATTCGTCATCAGCACGTCGAGCAGATTGCCGCCTTCTTTCACCGGCTCAAACTCGAAGGCATGGTTGTGATAGCACAGGTTGATTCCGGCGGCTTTGCAGCGTTGTCCGGCCTTGTTCAGGGTGTCGGCCAGCTTCTTGATCACGTCGACGCCGCCCCGATCCTGCGGGGCGATGTAGGGGCAAACCACGTAGCTGAAGCCGCGCTGCTTGGCGTCGTCGAGCGTGGGGTTCAGCTTGTCAATGTCCTTCGTGAACATCTGCGTATCGATGTGCAGGCTCACCGGCTTCAACTTGGTCTGCTGCAACGCGGCCCAAATCTTGTCCATGTTGGCGCGGATCACCTCGGCTTCGGTGTAGCCGGCGGCTTCAAGGCCTTTCAATACCGTAAGCGGATCCTGGTCGATGATCGTCCGCAGCGAGTAAAGCTGCACGCCGAATGTCTTCAACTGTTTGGCTTCAAGCGCCACTGCCGCTGCCGAAGCGGCTACAAAGGAACGGCGGGACAAGGTCTGCATCACGCATCATCATATCGAAGGCGCTCTCGTATTGCCCGGATGGTGCTATAGATAGTTCGTGCCTGTATCCATTCAAGGGGAAAGAACCCTCATTGTCGGTGCCTCCAGCGGCATTGGACGCGCCACCGCCCGCCTCTTCGCCCGTGCCGGAGCTAAAGTCTACGCCTCCGCCCGCCGCGCCGAGCGCCTCTCTGAACTCGCGGCTGAACTCGCCGCCGAAGGCCACGAGATCGCCTACGGCACTGCCGATGCTTCCTCCCATGACTCCATGGAAGCCTTGGCCGCGGACGCCGTCGCCAAACTCGGTGGCGTCGATATTCTCGTGTTTGCGACCGGAACCAACACGCCGGACCGGGCGATGACCCGTTTGAACCGTGCCATTTGGAACGAACTGATTGAGGTGAACCTGAACGGTCCTTACTCGCTCACGGCGGCGTTGCTGCCCGCGATGCGCACGGCCAAGAAGGGTCATTTGATTTATGTTTCGTCCATCTCGGGCAAGTATGGCGACGTTTCGGGCGCCGCCTACCAGGCGTCGAAGCGCGGCATGCTCGGCCTCGCCGCCGCCATTCGCCAGGAAGAGCGCGAAAACGGCATCCGCACCTGCGTGGTGTGCCCGGGACTCGTCGATTCCGAGTTGATGGAAAAGCGCCCGGTGAAGCCGACGGCGGAAACGCTGTCTAAGGCTCTCCAACCGGAAGATGTGGCCGAGATCATTCTCGGTGTGGCCGTGCTCCATCCGCGCGCCGCGGTCCCTGAACTCGAAATTCTGCCGACGGTCCTTTAAAAGCGGATTCGTCCCAGAACCTGCACCATGCGCATCGGGTTGCCAGCCACTGGCGCCCCGAACTGCGCGTTGCCCACCACAGTGTTCCAACCGGGGAAGGTCGCGTTGTTCAGCGCGTTTGCTGCCTCGGCCCGAAACTCCCATACGGCCCGGCCCTTCGTGCGGAAGATGCGGGTCAGGGCTGTGTTCACGGCCAATTGCTTCGGCCCGTCGATCGTATTCCGGCCCGCGTTGCCCCACTGGCTTGGGGCGGGCGCGGTGTACGCCGCGGGGTTCACTCGCAGGCCTTCGGGTGCGGTGTATAATTCGGCGCCCGTGTAGTCGGGGCGCCAACTTCCGGATACTCCGGTGCCCGGCACCGGCCGCAACCAGATCGGCGTTAAGGGCAAGCCCGAACCCGCCAACCACTGCACGCTCCAACTCCAATCCCGCATCCAACGCCACGGCGTCCGCACTCCGGAGTTGAACTCCGCCGTTCCGGTTACCGCATGCCGCTGATCGAAATCGGACCGGCCCCACTCCGCCGCCAAATCGAGCCAGTTCTGCGCGACATGCGTCGCGCCCTGGCCCCTCGGCCCCAGTGCTGTGTTGTCGAGCGCCTTGGCCCAAGTGTAGTTCACCGACGCCGAAACGCGTCCGCCCAAGCGCCGGCTCACCCGGACACTGCCCGCCTGCCGGTTCGAAGTTCCGTTCGAACTCAGAAAGGTCGCGCCGACGCCGGGGACCACCCGGTCCGGCGCCGTGCCGGGCAATACCTGCTGCTGGCCGCGCGTGCCTTGGGTCCCTTGATAGAGGCCCAGCAACTCCCACTCCGCCGGCAAGACCACCTGCAAGGACCCCTGCCAGCTATGCGCGTAGCCGACGCGGAAGTTGGGGTCTACGCCGAAAAAAGCCGCCTCGGCCCCGACGGGAAATCCATTCGCGAGCGTCAGCGGCAGCGCCGCCGAAGTGCCTAGCCTCAGGCTGCGGGAGAGCGGTGCCTGCTGGGCCATCCGCATCATTACCGGTGCATAGACGGCGGCATCATGGAACACGCCGTAACCCGCCCGCACCACCACCGGCGCTTTCCATGGCCGCCAAGCCAATCCCAGTCGCGGGGAGAAGTTGTTCCGGTCGGCGTGCAGCGGGCCGCCGGGATTCACCAGCCGCCCATACTTTTCGGTCAGCGGAGACCAATATTCCCATCGCAGCGCAAGATTTAGCGTCAACGACGGCCGCACTCGCCAATCATCGTTCCCGAAGACCTCCACCGTAGCGCCTCGGAGATACTTATCCGCGTTGCCATAGGCAATCATCGCTGTATCCGGCCGGCCCGCGCTGAACTTACTCCAATCGTCACCCGTAAACGCGAACACGCCCCGCGCCTCCTCCTGGCCAACAATGTTGAACTGCTGCCGCCGGTAACTCATCCCGCCGTTCCAGGTATGTTTGCCCCGCACCATCGATCCATCGCCGGTTAGCCCCGCCGTTTGGTTTCGCCGCCAAACCGGCTGCGGTGTCCTCAGTGCGGCGATCCCTCCGCTGAACTCCAGTGTGGGCGGCCCCCAATTCACCGGGTCCTGATTGTTTCCGGTGATGCCGGCACCGGCCGAAACGTTACGCCGGCCAGCGAAAAATGGTGTCACCTCGTTTTCGAGCCAAGTCAGTTGCGCCCCGGCGCGAAGAAAGGCGCGCGCCCCATAGGCCCGCCGATAACCGGCGGTAAGATTGCCGCCGCCCGTCCGGGTCTGATCTAGGAATCCGAATAGGTCCTCAGTATCGGTCCGCGTGCTCTGCCAAGCGAAACTGCTAAGTACTGTGTGGCGGCGCGCGTTCCGCTGCCACTTACTCTGCACCTCGTCCTGGTGAAAACCGTTTGTTACCGCTTTCTGGAAGTTATACTGTGAACTTCCGGCAAAGTTTGTCTCTGGATAGAGCTTTACTAACTCGGCCGCCTGCGGGCTCATTACCGCGGCCCGCTGCGCGCCAGTCGGCACCAGACCGGTGACCGTCAGCGGACTCCGGTTCCGCATCCACTGGTAGTTCATCGAGAAATCCCGGCCGCCCAGCGCGGCCAAGCCTTGCGCGCGGTGGTAGTCCGGCTTGGCCATGCGTTGGCCGGTCAGCGAATACGCCCGCGCATCCCAAACCGGCTGATTCCACAACCCCGCTAGCGAGCCATTATAGGGCGATGCCTTTGCTTTCCGCATGTCCGGCGCCTGCCAATCGGCCAAGGGCGTGGATCCTGATTTCTCTTTCTCCTTGTCGTCGCTTAACCGCTGCGCTTCCGTCACCAAAGGCGGCGTCGGTTCTTCCTTCGATGTTGGCGGCGCCGGTTCTTCCTTCGATGTTGGCGGCGCCGGGGCTGGGCCTCTGCGCTGCGGGGCTGCCGCCGCAGGTCGTTCGAACGACAAACCCGCCTGCAGGTTCCACTCCTCCGGCGGACCGTTGGCCACGAGTTCCCGGCGCTCGGTCTTGAATCCAGGCAGCTCCACCTGCACCGTCCACGAGCCCTCGGCCACGCCCCGAAAGCCGTACTCTCCCTTTTCATTGGTCAGCGCAGTGCGCCGCGTTGGGCCTTGGGTTACCGCCACCGTCGCACCGGCTGCCGGGGCTCCTCCCTGCTTTACGACGCCCCGTAACTCCGCCGCCTCCAATGCCACTGCCAGCCCCACGAGCAAAACCAAAATCCGCATCGTTCTCCATTGTCCGCTACACTCAACATCCTGCAGCGCGACTGGGAGAAGGGGAACAGTCCGGCCATGACGGAGTCGCCGCTGAGCGCATGCCGTTGGACGATGATCCCAATCGGCTCCGTAGTCCGCACCACCAACCCCTACGGCCCCTGGCAGGTCTCAACCCGGAGTCACCTTGAAAGCCTCACCTGGGCCATCATCGTCGAAGGCCCACGCCGAAACTGTCCGCCAACTCCCCGCCGAACTCACCGCCCGCGGCATCGCCATCCAAATTCTCTCCCCCTAACCCGCCCCCCGGCAGCGGCGTGCCGGGGCTTCGAGCCCAGCCGCACCGCCCTCCCCAAAAACGCCACAATAGATTATGTCGTTCCTCCTCGCCCTCCTCCTCTTCGCTACCCCCGAATGGCCCCAATTCCGCGGCCCCGGCTCCACCGGCACCGCCCCCGACGACACCCGCCTCCCCACCACCTGGTCCCCCACACAAAACGTCGCCTGGGCCACCCCCATCCCCGGCACCGGCTGGTCCTCCCCCGTCGTCTCCGGCAACCTAGTCTTCCTCACCGCCGCCCTCACTCCCGGCGCCTCCGCCGCCCCCAAACCCGGCCTCTACCTCGGCCCCCTCCCCTCTAAACCCTCCACCGAGCACCGCTGGGTCGTCTACGCTCTCGATTTCGACTCCGGCAAAATCGTCTGGGAACGCGAAGTCCACCGCGGCATCCCGCCCCAATCCCGCCACGATAAAAACACCTTCGCCGCCGAAACCCCCGTCACCGATGGCGAACACCTCTACGCCTACTTCGGCAACCTCGGCCTCTTCTGCCTCGATCTCTCCGGCAAAATCGTCTGGAAGAAATCCTGGGACCCCGTCGCCACCCGTCTCGGCTGGGGCACCGCCGCCTCCCCCGTCCTCCACCAAAACCGCGTCTACGTCGTCAACGATAACGACACCAAGTCCTACCTCACCGCCCTCGACAAAACCACCGGAAAAACCCTCTGGACCGTCGACCGCGCCGAAGAGTCCAACTGGGCCACCCCTTACATCTGGCAAAACGCCCAGCGCACCGAAATCATCACCCCCGGCACGAAGAAGGTCCGCTCCTACGACCTCGACGGCAAGCTCCTCTGGGAGCTCGGCGGCATGTCCTCCATCACAATTCCCACCCCCTTCGCCGCCCACGGAATGCTATATATCACTTCCGGCTACGTCGGTGACCAGACCCGGCCCTACTTCGTTCTGAAGCCGGGCGCCAAAGGCGACATCTCCCTCAAACCCGGCGAAACCGCCAGCACCCACATCGCCTGGCATCTTCCCCAGGCCGGTCCCTATAATCCCTCCCCCCTCGTCTATGGCGACACCCTATTCACCCTCCTCGATCGCGGCTTCCTCACCGCCCACAACGCCAAAACCGGCGCCGAACTCTTCGGCAAACAGCGCATCGACCCCGCCGCCGGCGCCTTCACCGCCTCCCTCTGGGCCTACAACGGCAAGGTCTTCGCCGCCAGCGAAGACGGCGACACCTTCGTCATGGCCGCCGCCCCCACCTTCCAACTCCTCCACAAGAACTCTCTCAACGAGATGATCATGGCCACCCCCGCCATCGCCCGCGGCAGCCTCTTCATCCGCACCCACTCCAAGCTCTACCGCATCACCAACCAACCCGCCGCCTGGGACCGTTTCCGCGGCCCCAACGGCGCGGGCGTCGCCGAGACCGGCACCCTCCCCGCCGACTTCGGCGCCGGCAAGAATAACCTCTGGAAAGTGGCCCTGCCCCCGGGCCACTCCTCCCCCATCGTCGTCGATGGCCGCATCCTCCTCACCGCCTTCGAAGGCGACCAACTCCTCACCATCGCCCTCGACCAACGCACCGGTCAAACCCTCTGGCGGCAGCCCGCGCCCCGCCCGCGGCAGGAGCCGCTCGACAAGCGGAACTCCCCCGCGTCCCCCTCCCCCGTCAGCGACGGCCAGCGCGTATACGTCTTCTTCCCGGACTACGGCCTCCTCGCATACTCCCTCTCCGGTGAACTCCAGTGGAGCGTCCCCCTCGGGCCCTTCGACAACGCGTATGGAATGGGTGCCTCCCCCATCCTCGCGGGCGACAAGGTGGTTTTGGTCTGCGACCAGAATCGCAACTCCTTTGCCGCTGCCTTCGATCGCGCCACCGGCAAACAGCGCTGGCGCACCCCGCGCCCGGAAGCTCTCTCCGGCCACTCCACTCCCGTCGTCTATCAACCGCCTCAAGGCCCCGCCCAGATCGTCGCCCCAGGCTCCTTCCGCATGGATACCTACTCGGAAGAGGACGGCCGCGTCCTCTGGAGCACCGGAGGCCTCGCTAGTGAAATGAAGTCCGTTCCTGTCCTTTCTGCCGATGGCACCATCTTCATCAACGGCTATAACATCCCTGATAACGACCCCGGCAAGCAGATACAGCTCCCCACGTACCCGGAGGCGCTCGCCAAGTCCGATTCAAATAAGAACGGGAAGCTCGACCTGGCCGAACTGACCGAAGAGCGTGCCCGCAAGTATTTCGACTATCTCGACTTCGATAAGGACAAGGCGCTGAACGCGGAGGAATGGAAATCTTTCGCCCTCACGCTCTCGGCCGAGAACGGCCTCCTTGCCGTCGAAGCCGGCACCGGGCGCGTCAAATGGAAATACCACCGCGGCATCCCGCAGCTCCCCTCGACGCTCCTCTATCAGGACGTCCTCTACATGATCACCGACAGCGGTATCCTCACGACGCTCCGCCCCGCCACCGGCGAGGTCCTGAAGCAAGGCCGCATCCGAGGCTCCGCCGATAACTACTACGCGGCGCCCGTCGCCTCCGACGGCAAGGTCTTCTTCGCCAGCAAGAGCGGAGTCCTGACGGTCCTCAAAGCGGGAGGCGAACAGGAGCCGTTGGCGCAGATCGAACTCGACGATGAAATCTATGCCACGCCCGCCATCGCCAACGGCCGGCTCTACGTCCGTACCCGCAGCGCGCTTTACGCCTTCGGCTCCTGATATCATCCGGCCATGGATCGTCGGGTATTCTTCCAGGCCGGCCTCGCTGCTGTCCCCCTTCTCTCGGCCCAGCCAGGGCGCAAGTATAAGACCGCTCTCATCGGTTCCGGCTGGTGGGGCATGAACATCCTCCGCGAAGCCCTCGCCTCCGGCGACTGCACCGCCGTTGCCCTCGTGGATCCCGATCCCAACCAGATGGATAAGGCGGTCCTCGAGATCGCCAAGCTCTCCTCAGACAAGCCCCGCCGCTATCGCGACTACCGCGAGATGCTCAAGAAGGAACGGCCCGACATCGCCATCGTCGCCACCCCCGACCACTGGCACGCCCTCCCCACCATCGACGCCGTCAAGGCCGGCGCTCACGTCTACGTGGAGAAGCCCATCTCCCACACCATCGACGAAGGCAAGGCGATGGTCCGCGCCGCCCGCGAGGCGGACCGCTACATTCAGGTCGGTCTCCACCGCCGCGTCTCCCCCCACCCCATCTCCGGCATGGCCTTTCTCAAGTCTGGCAAGGTCGGCAAGATCGGCATGGTCCGCACCTTCGCCCACGCCGCGGGCGGTCCCGGCGTTAAAACGCCGGACGCCGAGCCGCCCAAGGGTATGGACTGGGATCTCTGGCTCGGCCCCGCTCCCAAGCGGAACTTCAACCCGTCGATTCACCCCCGCGGCTTCCGCCAGTACCTCGACTTCGCCAACGGTACCCTCGGCGACTGGGGCGTCCACTGGATGGATCAGGTCCTCTGGTGGACCGACGAAACCCATCCCAAGTCCGTCCACTCTACCGGCAACCGCTTCGTCCGTCAGGACTCGACCGACGCCCCCGATACCCAGGTTGTCTCCTACGAGTTCGAGTCCTTCACCGCCACATGGGAGCAGCGCCACTACGCCGGCAACAACGCGGAGCAACACCTGATCGGCGCCTATTTTTATGGTGCCGAAGGCACCTTTCACATGGGCTGGCGCGACGGCTGGACCTTCTACCCCGCCAAGAAGTCGGAAAAGCCGATCCACGTGGAGCCGCAACTCAACGATCCCGACGGCCAGAACATCAAGGAGCTATGGGCCGATTTTCTGATGGCCATCCGCGAGAAACGCAAGCCCGTCCGTGACATCGAGATCGGCTACCGCGCCACCAACGCCGCGCTGCTCGGCATGGTCTCCTGGCGTCTCGGCCGGAGCGTAAAGTGGGACGGCAAACAGTGTCCCGGCGACGCAGAGGGCAACGCCCTCCTCCGCCGGGCCTACCGTGCCCCCTGGGTGTATCCTGTCTAATTTCGGCATCCGCCCCGCCGCTCCGCCCGAACTGCTCGCGCGGAACTACGACAAGACGATGACTCTCCGCGTCGCCGGGCAGCGCGATGTCCCGCTCGGCCTCGCCGCCGCCAATCGCGTCTGGGTTCAGCGAAGCGCCTTAAAGTAGGCGATCGTTTCCCGCAACCCATCTTCGAGTGACACCTGTGGCTCCCAGCCCATCACGCGTTTCGCCTTGCTAATGTCCGGCTTTCGCCGCTTGGGATCGTCCTCGGGCAGCGGTTCAAACACAATCGGCGAACTGGTTCCCGTCAGCCGCTGAATGCGCTCGGCAAACTCCAGCATCGTCAGCTCCACCGGATTCCCGACATTCACCGGGTACACTTCGTCCGATTGCGATAACCGGTAGAGCCCCTCCACCAAGTCACTCACGTAACAGAAGCTCCGCGTCTGCAATCCATCACCGAACACGGTCATCGGCTGCCCACTCAACGCCTGATCGAGGAAGGCCGGCACCACACGCCCGTCCCGCAGTTGCATCCGCGGGCCGTAGGTATTGAAAATGCGCGCGATGTTCGTCCGCAACCCATAGTGCCGGTGATACGCCATCGTAATCGCCTCGGCGAACCGTTTGCTCTCGTCATAACAGCTCCGGGGACCCACTGGATTTACATTGCCCCAATAGGTTTCCACCTGCGGATGCTCGAGCGGATCGCCGTAACACTCGGAGGTCGAAGTTACTAAGTACCGGGCACTGGAAGCCCGCGCCAGCTCCAGCAGGTTCCGCGAGCCAATCGAGCCCACGTCCAGCGTGGCGATTGGGTGCGCAAAATAGTCCTTCGGACTCGCCGGTGAGGCGGCGTGAATCACGCAATCAAACGCTCCCAGTTCCGGCAACGCCCGGCAAACATCCGCTTCGTAAAACGTAAACCGCGGATGGCCAACGAGATGCGCCACATTCCGGCGGTGACCCGTCAGAAAGTTATCGGCGCCTACTACGGAATGGCCGTCCGCTAGAATTCGATCGCACAGATGAGAGGGAACAAACCCAGCCGCACCAGAAACAAAGTATCGCAAAGATCCTCCGGACTTTGGTAGTGTAGCGTATTCTTATGCCTCCCCTGTCCGCCGCCGAGTCAGCGTTGTTCCTGGTTTTGCTAGCGCTGGCCGTGTTCGGCTTTGCCCGGCGCTTTTCCACCGTCGTCAAGCTGCTCCGCGAAGCCAAGCCGGATGCCGGCTTCCAACTCGAACCGGTGGGCCGCCGCGTCTGGGATTTCTTCTGGGAGGTCATTTGCCAAGCCAAAGTGATTAAAGAGAGGCCGATTCCCGGCATCCTCCACGCGTTTGTCTTTTGGGGCTTCTGCGCCTTCGGCGTGGTCACGCTGAACCACTTCGCCATAGGAGTCGGGTGGCCGCTCTTTTCGATCCACGGAAACGCCATCGGCTGGCTCGCCGCTGCCTTCGCCATCGTCACGGCGATCTCTATCGCCGGCCTTGCCATCCGCCGCCTGGTCTGGCGCCCCGAGTGGCTCGGCGAAGTCTCCTGGGAATCCGGGTTCATCGCCCTCCTGATCTTCATCCTGATGGCCACTTACCTCGCCGACTTCGCCTGGGCGCCCGAAGGCCCACTCTACAACGGGCTTTGGTGGGCCCACACCCTTGCGCTGCTAATCTTTCTACCCCTGATCCCGCACACCAAGCACCTCCATCTGGTCCTCAGCCCGGTCACGGTATTTCTCTCTCGCGGTTCCTTCTCCGCCATCCCGCCCCTCGCCGGCGATGAAGACTTCGGCCTCGTCAGCGGCAAGGACGTCACCAAACTCACCGTCCTTCAGGCATTCTCCTGCGTCGAATGCGGACGTTGTACTGAGCACTGCCCAGCAGCCAACACGGGTAAACTTCTCGATCCGAAACAGATCATCCTGGGCACCCGCGACTATCTTAATGAGTTCGGTGTCTCGAGCGAAGAGCCCCTCCTCGGTCTGCACATCTCGCAGGAGGCGGCCTTCCAATGCACCACCTGTGGCGCCTGCGAGTACCAATGCCCCGTCGGCATCGAGCATCTGCCGGTGATCATCGGCCTCCGCCGTGGCGCCGTCAACACAGGCGCCTGGGAGGACGAACACGGCACCAAGCTCTTCCTCAACCTCGAACGTTACGGCAACCCCATGGGATTTCCCGCCCTGCAGCGCGACCGTTTCGTTAAGGCCGAGGGCCTTCCGCTGTACGACGGCACCCAGGAGTACCTCCTGTGGATGGGCTGCATGGGCAGCTACGATCCCGCCGGCCGCGAAATCGTCAGTTCTCTCGTCCAAGTTCTCCGCCATCACAACATCTCGTTTGGAGTCTTGAAGAAGGAGCGCTGCTCCGGAGACTCCGCCCGACGCCTTGGCAATGACCTTGTCTTTCAAACCCTCGCCAACCAGAACATAGAAGCCATTCAGGCGGTCGGCGCGAGGAAGATGCTTTCGATCTGTCCGCATTGCGTCCGCACTCTCGGCCAGGATTACCAGGAGTTTGGGGTGAATTTCGAAATTGAACACCACTCGGAGCTTCTGGCGAAGTATGCGACGTCCGGCCCGCCCCAGCAGACGGTGGTCTATCACGATGCTTGCTACCTCGGCCGCTACCAGGAAATCTACGACGAACCTCGCGCGGTAGCCGCCTCGGCCGGCGCATTGGTCGAGGCGCCCCGCAATCGCGAGCGCGGCTTTTGCTGCGGCGCCGGTGGCGGTTTGGCGTTCCTTGGCGAAGAGAAAGGTACCCGCGTCAACCACGCCCGCGCGCAGGAGTTGGCTGACACCGGGGCCGATATCGTGGCCGCCGCCTGCCCCTTCTGTAATACGATGTTCCGCGACGGCCTCGCGGCGGTCAGTGAGCGTCCGCCGCAGCTCCTCGACATCGCACAAATTGCCGCGAGAAATTTGCCGCCCAGCCCACAAAACTAGCCCTCTCCATGGTATTCTGAGAACTGTTGTCCGGTGCCATCTGATCGTGGACGCGTAGCTCAATTGGCAGAGCAACTGACTCTTAATCAGTAGGTTGACAGTTCGATTCTGTCCGCGTTCACCATTATTTTCAATAGCTTAGAGACTAGTGGACACTTCCCTTTTCGACCACTGTGGGGGAATTTGTAGGGGGCAGCTCCGGGAGTTCGTTTTCTCCGGTAGGCTGAGACACTCCACCGCCACCCGCTTCGCTGCCATGCGGACGTGGCTGTAATGTTCGAGCATCCGCCGGGACAAATGACCCATGAGAGCAAGCATGGTAGACTCCGGCACACCGGCCTCCGCCATCTTCGTTGCGGCCGTATGCCTCAGGTCATGAAACCGGCACTCAACCTTGGCCAGCTTACGAAGAGCATCCCAGGCCCCGGAGATGTCGGTAATTGGTCGTGAAGGATCGGAAGGCCCAGGCTTCCCCCAGGGGAACAGGACCCATTCCACTGCATCGCCCCGAACCGCTCCGTATACCAGCGGGCATATCCTCCCAACAGCGCCCGCCAACCCATGTTCATCGGTATTAACCGGCCCGTCCCTCCGGCCGTTTTCGCCCCACCCACCTGAAGAGTGTTTTTCTTGAAATCAACCCGCCCCCACTGCATCGCCGCTATCTCCCCCGCCCGCATCCCCGTCATCAGCGCCGTCCGCACGAAGGTCGCCAGCGTCTTCGAGCGATTCGGAGAGTCCTGACCGCCACAGGCTTCCAGCAAGCGCCGTTCTTCATCCGGAGACAGCGCCCGGCCTACCTCTTTCCGCTCTTCCAGCTTCTTCACCTTCGGCCACAATTGGGACCATGGATGCCCAATGGCGCGGGACAACCCCAAGCTGCGTTCACCGTCCGGCCCGTCACCCCTTCCGCCAGCCG
>JBBQRA010000023.1:0-38367 GCA_038215275.1 Bryobacterales bacterium
GTGGGGTGGTGATGTCGTCGGCCACGTCCGGGCGCGTCACTCCCATCAAGGGATCCAAGCCCCACGCGGGAGCATGCACTTGCGAGGCGCCGGGGTGGTACCTCGAAGCCCAGAGGCGGGTTTCAATCGACGACGGCGAGAACCAGACTCTCGACCTGGTAATGAAGCCCACGCCTTGGGTGAGCATCCAAGTCGTCGATCACGAATCCGGCGATCAGGTGCGGGGAGTGACCGCGGGTCTCGAACTCAAACGTTTTAAGGAAGCCAAGGCTCCCGTCACCGCTCCTATTCCAGATGGTGCGGTGCTGGAATTCGAAACGCTCGACCCCGGCAGCGACCTGAAGATCCTTGGCCTGGAGCACGGCGAACTGCTGCTCGAAGCCATTGAATTCACGTCGATCCCTTAATGGCGCCGGGAGACCAAGAGCTTGCGCTCCGTTCGCGGCGGCCAGGAGCCGCGGAGATCGCCAAAATCGTTCCCCGCGTACCCCAGGGAGATCTGCAACTCGGCGGTCCGGCCGGCCTGGAGCATCAACTCGCTGAACTGGTTCCTGCTCTGGGTCCAGGAGCTGTCTTCGGCGAACTCGACGACCAGCACCTTCGCCTGCCGGACCAAGGCGGCCAGTTGTTCGGTTGGGGTGAAGTCGAAGCCGATCAACACCAGGCCGTAGTCCAGGCCTTCATAGGGGGAGAAGTCAAACTGCTGATACTCCTGGCGGATGCGTCGCACGCGCGGGTCGACCGCGGCCGGGTCCGCGACTAGCGGATCGAGCACCAGCACCGATTCAAAGTCGTGGGTTAGAAATTCGTCAATCGGAGTCTTATAGCCTCCGATCTCGATAATTGTCCGGCACTCCCGCAAGAAATGGGCCGCCAGTACATAGCGGGTCCGGAACGCTTCAGAATCCAAGTATTTCCATTCGAGCATGGGAGCCGCATCCTGTTTGAGTTTCACCAGCGCAAATCCGGCGCCGACTTCGCGCAGGTCTATCACTTCGTGCCCTTCGGCCCGAATATCGGCGACGGTCCGATAGCAGGGAATTTCGCCGTAGGTATCGTGGAAGGTGATGAGTCCGTCTGGGGCCATCAACTTTTTGTAGTCGTGGAAATCCTGCAGGCTTCCCTCATAGGTGTGATCCCCATCGATGTGCAGGTAGTCGATTTTCCAATCGGCCCCTTCGTTGAGAGCCACGTCGTGGGACTTGCCGAAGATGATCTCCACATCCGGGTACTCCCGGCGGAAGAACGAATCCGGGGCCGTCCACTGCGGTCTTCCCCATTCGCCCGCGATGGCGTCGACGAGAATTGTACGGGCGCCGGTTAGCCCAAGATCCCGCTGGGCCTGTTTCATGATCCGCGGGACGAAGGCCCCACCGGAGCCGATGCAGACGCAGAGTTTCGCCTTCAGCATGTAGACGATGCTGTAGTAGAACAAACCCGCGCCGATGTAGTCGCCTTCGTCGGAACCGTGGCTGGTTGCCCACGGGGCTTCACGATTGATTTTCTCTTGGAGAAACCTTAGGTTCAGAATCGACATCGCTTCGGGAACGAACCCGTAGTATAGCTGAGCACTTAAACGGGCCAGATGCCGTTCGGTGTGGCAAGTATCCGACGCGCTGGGGGGCGCCATGGTTGCGCCGCGGGGTTCGCCAGCGGAAAGAGTGGTGGATGCGAAGCCTAGTTAAGGTATTCGCGGTTGCCGTACGAGGTGCCCACAGGCGCGAGGTGCAAATGTGATGTTGATCGCAATGGTCGGGGCGGCGGGATTCGAACTCGCGACCCCTTGCGCCCAAGTTAGCCTTTCGGACTAGGCTCTGTATGGAAGGGGCGAGATAAGCCGATACGTTTTGAAGGACTTGGCTTATCTCGCGTCCCCTCCATCCCCGCCCAGCCCAAGCCGTCACAATCCGTCACCAGGACGGGGTTAGGTCACAATCCCCGTCACAATCATCGCGCCAGGATTTTTTACGCCTCGCGAACAACATCCCCCCGGGGGGTTGCGGAAGGCCCCCCACCCGAACGGGAGGGGGGAGGGGTCGAAGTACGGTACTTGTCCGTCCGTCCCTGAGAAAATTCCAAAAAATACCCTTTGCATCAGCGTCCGGCGATTGTATTTCGATGTCCGGGAGGATTCTGGCGCACCCTGTCTCCTGGAGGAGCAAAAGCGGCCTCCACCAACTCAACTTGGTTCGACAGGCGCGCCACGCCAGCACAAAGCTGCACAACCTCGGGACCCCAATCGGCGATCCGACCGGATGTCGCCAGGCTCAACGCGTTCCGTGCGGCGATCAGTATGCGGATGAAGGTGACAGGCCTGGCGATGTGCGAAGCGCTGCAGAAGGCAGGGGATATGACGAAAGCCATCAGCAAGACCCGCGCACGGATTTCGAAACGGACACTGACCCAGCCCGCTGGCGAACCGCAGCGTGCCGAACTCGTGGCCGTGGTGATCGTTGCCACCGTAGCCGGGACCGTCACCCTTGAAGTACCGACAGGCACTGCTTTGGTTCCGAGGCCCTGCATCGGGGGCGCCAACGCTTGGTGCATGCAGGCATTCAACGCCAGCGACTCGACCGGCGGTTCGGCCATAAGCGTCGCCTATCCACTTGCGACTGGCGTACCGCTCGCACTGGATTGGCTGTTCAGCCGCGTCATCGGCATCGGCTCTAACCGCAACGTGACGGCACGGGTGGCGTTCGGCAGCGCCGGGAATGCGCAGACGCGGCTTACTACCGGGAGGTCGACTCCAGATCAGTCCGGCTTTGGGGTATCCAATTGGCGAAATTCTTTATGCGCAGCCTTCAGCCCCTTCTCGATGTCCCTGATATCCCCCGCTGCCTCAAGTTTCTCAGGATATGACCCGCTCGTCTTTATCATCGTCTCTCGAACCTTACTCCCGACGCTATAGGCGGCTGCCTCGCAGTCTTTCTGCCCCGAAAGGGAGTGGTTGATGATTTTGGCTTCGGTTTGGGTCAGCCGGAAGAGGTTTGCGGCGAGTTCCTGCTTGCCCATGAAATCGAGAGGGCTCCGGCTCGCCGGAATTCCCTTTATGCGCTTCAAATCACTTATGTTGCGGTTATACAGGCCGCGATATCCAGCGTTCTGAAAGTATGGGTAGCTAGTCACGCCAGCAGATGCCGCTACTCCGCTGAGGCTCTTCTCTCGCTCGGTAACATCATCCCGTACGGCGATTCGTTCGACATCTTCAGCGCATTGCAGATGCTTGCTGATCGCTTCGGCGATGGTAGCAAAATAAGCCTGAGCGGCAGCGACTTGAGGCTTTTTAACGTCGCCATTCATGGCGGTCAGGTAGCAGGCGAATCGACTTCGTATTCGTCAAATTGACGAATACGGGAGCACTGCCAAATCCGCAACGGTTGGGATTGCAAATCGCCCAAATCGGCCGATATTGAGGCCAGCTACGCGGACGTCCGGGCTATCGAGTCTACTTCCTCAGACGACTGTATCCGCACCCAGACCGCATCGCCTCCGAAACGAGTAGCCCAAATGGCGCGTGCCATTGTTCCGGCCGATCCCGCACATATTTCTCGAACATCGCGGTAGCCTGAATGTTGTTGCGGTCGGAAACACAGTTTTTTAACTTCATAAACTCGGTAAGCGAACCGCCGAAAAGAGTCGAAGTAAGCAGCCCATCTATCGCCCCATAACTGCCCAACTTCTTTCTTGAGCGTTAGCCTCGATGAATCGCTGCCCGGTCAGGTAGCCACCCGGCACGAAGTCATCCTCATCATTTTGGGCGGCCGTTGTCACAATCGCAAATCCGCGAGGACGGTGTTGGCCGCAACTCGTTGATTGGAATGGTCGGGGCGGCGGGATTCGAACTCGCGACCCCTTGCGCCCAAGGCAAGTGCGCTACCAGGCTGCGCTACGCCCCGACAAACCTTTAGTTTAGCACTCTCTTAACGGCGTCCCTCAATCCGCAAGTACGTCGCCGCCGCACGGTAGCGGACCTTCTCGCTCTTGTCCCCAAACAATCCCGCCACCCTGCCGCGCCGGGACCCGTCCCTCGACGCAGCCACCAACTGCACCCCCGCCGCCCGCACACTCCAATCCTCATCCACAAACGAACGGTCAATCATCGAAGCACAGTCCTTGCTCCGCTTGCGCGGATCCTGGCACAACATCAACAACGCCGTCGCTCGCGCCGAAAACGTCTCGTCCGCCAGCATGTGGCTCACCGCCGATACCCCCTGCCCCAACCCCGGCACCGGCACGAACACCAACCCCCTTTGCGCCACGAACCAAATCGCCGACTGCGGCGTCTTCAACTTCCGCATCATCTTCCGCAACTCGCTCTTCATGATGCTCGACTTCGCCTTGGCCTCCTCCGCATAGATATCCTCCAGCAGTTCCAACCCTGCGGGATCGCCGATCCGCCATAACGCCCGGGCCGCCGCATAGGCAACTTCCGGCACCTCATCCTCTAACGCCGCCTTGAGCAACGGATAGCGGCGCCGGTCGCCCAACTCCGCCACCGCGTCCAACGCCGCCTGCCGGACAAGCACGTCCTTGTCCTTCACGAGCGATGTCAATAGATCCGTCACGGGGTCTCTTGACGGCAGCAGACTCAACGCCACAGCCACCTCGCGGCGGCGGTCCGGCCCCTTCTCGACGAAACCGTCGCGCAACACCTTCCGCGCCTGCTCAGCGGGCTGGCCCCAGACCAGGCCAGCGATCAATAAGAATCCTAGAAGTCGCATATTCCCTCTTCTTCGGTCTGATAAACTCGGCCCCATGCAGCGCCGCCAATTCCTTCGTCTCGCCGCCGGCTCGGCCGCCGTGCCGGCCTTTGCCGCAACGGACCGCCCGAACATTGTCCTCATCATGGCCGACGACATGGGCTGGTCCGACATCGGCTGCTACGGCTCCGAAATCGCGACCCCGGCCCTGGACCGGCTCGCCGCCAACGGTATTCGGTTTACTCAGTTTTATAATACTGCCCGCTGCTGCCCCACCCGCGCCTCACTCCTCACGGGCCTCTACCCGCATCAAGCGGGCATCGGCCACATGATGAACGATTACGGGCTGCCCGGATATCGCGGCGACCTAAACAAGACTTCGGTGACGATCGCTGAGGTGTTGAAGACCGCCGGTTACCAGACGGCGATGACCGGCAAGTGGCACGTAACGCCTCGATCGCGGCCCGATAAAGGCAACTGGCCGTTGCAGCGCGGCTTCGACCGGTATTTCGGCACGATCGACGGCGCGGGGAGTTTCTATAACCCCGCCACGCTGACGCGCCAGAACGAGACTATCGAGCCCGAGACGAAGGACTTCTACTACACGGACGCCATTGGCGACAACGCCGCGGCCTACATTGAAGAGTTCAGCGCGAAGCCGGACCCGTTCTTCCTCTACATGGCCTTCACCGCGCCACACTGGCCGTTGCATTGCCCGGAGGACACCGTCGCCAAATACAAAGACACTTACAAAGACGGCTGGGACGCGCTGCGGGAGAAGCGGTTCGCCAAGCAGAAGAAACTGGGCCTCGTGAAGACAAGCTGGGAGTTGACGCCGCGGGACAAGTCCGTACCGGCGTGGGAAGACGCCCCGGACAAAGAATGGGAGGCGCGTCGGATGGCAGTTTACGCGGGCATGATCGACCGGTTGGACCGGGCGGTCGCCCGGGTGGTCCGCACTCTCGAAAGGAAGAAGTTGCTCGAGAATACTCTGATTCTCTTCTTCGCGGACAACGGCGGGTGCGCCGAAGGCATGGCGGCGCCGCCACCCAGCCAGGACCCGAATGCGTCAATAAAACCGCACACCACGCTAGACGGCCGCACAGTGCGCTATGGCAACACGCCGGACATCCTGCCGGGGCCGGAGGATACGTATACGAGCTATTCCACGCCATGGGCGAATGCCTCGAACACGCCGTACCGGATGTACAAGCATTGGGTCCACGAGGGCGGTATCTCCAGTCCGCTGGTCGCGCACTGGCCAGCGGTGATCAAGCGCCGCAACGCGATGTCGAGCGAACCGAGCCATTTGATCGACATCATGGCAACCTGTGTGGACTTGGCGAAGGCGAAGTATCCGGCGACGTGGAAGGGCGAGCGCATCCAGCGAATGGAAGGCAAGAGCCTGGACCCCGTCTTCCGCACCGGGCGCCGGACGCCACACGAAGCTATCTACTGGGAGCACGAAGGGAACCAGGCGATCCGCATGGGCCAGTGGAAGCTAGTGAAGGTCCACAAGGGCGAATGGGAACTTTACGACATTGACGCGGACCGGACGGAGCTGAACAATCTGGCCGCCGCCCAGCCGGAGCGCGTGAAGGCGATGGCGGCGAACTGGGACACCTGGGCCAAGCGGGCCAACGTGGCTCCGTGGCAGAGCTGGGCCCAGGCGAAGAAAAGGGCCTAGCCGCGGCGGCTGTTGAAGACGTGGCGGCGCGCGGTCCACTGGGCGTCGAGGTACTCGCCCATGTTGAGCGTGCCGGTGATCTGGTCGCCGCTGAGCTGGCCGGTGAACTCGAACTGCAGCGAATCCCCGTGGCGTTCGCTATAGCTGCTGTTGAGGCGGACGCGGTTGCCTTCCATCTGGCCCATGAGGTCGCGCGAGACGAAGTCGCCCTGGTGGGTTCCTTCAATCTGGCCGTTCGTCTGCTTCAGGTGCAGAACGTGGGCGGAGGTGCTGGCCTGATACTTAATTTCGACGTCCCATCGGCCGGAGAGGTCGGCGGCGGGGGCGGCGTTCGAGGGGGGCGGTGTGGCGGGCGGCGCCTTTAGCGTGGCGACGATGCGATCGGCGACTATTTTCTCGTCACCGGGGGCCATCATGTAGGGCACTACCTGAATGGAGGTCTCGTTGGCGCCGGTGGGGAGGGCGATGCGCGGCGAGGTGGTGAAGAGGTGCCGGGCGAGGGTGCGGCCGGTGATGCCGGTTTTGGCCGGATCCCATTGGATGACCAGGGTCGGGGTGTTGTTGGAGAGGCCTTCGGGTTGGCGAACCGTGGTGCTGACGCTGGGGATGGAGGCGACCTGCTTGGCGATGTGATCGAGGCGCGCGGTCCAGGTATTCCATTCCGCTTTGTGGTCGCGCTTCATCCACATTTCGACGGCCATCAACATGCCCATGGCCTCCTCTTTGCCGATCTTGAGAGCGCGCGCGAAGCCATGATGCGGGGAGCTGTGGACCCAGGCGGCCTGCACGAGGTCCTTGCGGCCGAGCAGAAGGCCGGCGGTCTGCGGGCCGCGCATGCACTTGCCGCCGCTGTAGGCGACGAGCGTCGCGCCGGCTTCGAGATGGACGTTCGGTACGGTGAGGCCTTCGGCGGCCGCATCCACAAAGACGGGCACGTTGTGCTTCTTGGCGATGTCGCAGATGACCTTGGTGGACAGCGGGCTGCGGTCAGCGTTGGGGCCGGCCAGAATATAGACCATGGCGGTCTTCGGGCCAAGCGCCAGTTCAAACTCTTCGACGGTGCCTGCCTCAATGACTTTGGCGCCGACGGCGCGGACGGCGGCGTCATAGACGTTGCGCGAGTGCTTGGGGATGATAACTTCATCCTTCGCGAAGCCTTCGAGGTTGGGGAGGCGGACGTGGAGGTCAGCATTGCCGCCGGCGATGCAGGCGGCGGTGGCGTGCGTGATGGCGGCCGAGCAGCCGCAGGTGACCATGCCCCATTCGGCCTTGGTGAGTTCAGCGAGGCGGGCGCCGATGCCGGCCATCAGCTCATCAATATGGACGTAGTGCTGGGCGGCCTCGGTCATAGCCGCGCGGACTTCAGGCAGCATGGTGGAGCCGCTGATGATGGTGAACGTGCCGCGCGCATTGACGAGCGGTTGGACACCGATGGATTCATAGATGGCGGCGCCGAGCTTGAGGCCGGCGCTCGGAGCGGCTGCCGCCTTGCCGGGGATGAGCCCAGCGAGAAGTCCAAGCGCGGAGCCGCGAAACACATCGCGGCGGGGAAGCCGTTTCGAGAAAAATTCCATCATGGAACTACTTTACGCCGATCGCCGCATTTATGAGAACGCGGCCGCGACGTGGATGCACTCTTGGCTACACTGAGGCTTGCCTCCAATCCGACTGGTGTTGGCGCTGCTAGTAGTGGGCGTAAGCACCGTGAACATCGCGCGCAGCGTCCGGCAGTCGCTCACGATTGACGAGGCGATGTCGTTTCTGTCGTTCTCGTCGAAGCCGCTGGCGGAGATGTCCATTTACTACGATGCGAACAACCATGTGTTGTTCACGTTGTTGTCGCGGGCTTGTTATCTGATGCTGGGGGATGCGGAGTGGGCGATCCGGCTGCCATCGGTGTTGGGCGGAATCGCATTTCTGATTCTGCTGGCAATAGTGTTGCGACGGCTGCTGCGCGAGACGTGGACGGCGGTGGCGGCATGGGTAGCGATTGCTTCGAACCCGCTGCTGCTGGACCATCTTTCGGCGGGGCGCGGGTACGGGTTGGCGATGGCGTTCTGGACAGGAGCCCTGCTGGTGCTGCTGGGCGGAATCGAAGCCGGGGGATTGCGGCGGTGGGCGGGCGCGGGGGCGCTGCTGGGATTGGCGCTGGCGGCGAACTTGAACTTGCTATATGCCGGGGTGGCGCTGGGCGCGACCTACGTCGCGTTCCGCGGGCGCGCAGGGGCGAGGGCGGCGGCGGTGATGGCGGGGAGTACGCTGCTGGTGGCGGCGCCGATCCTGTACCCGGCGCTGCGGCACGCCTCGCGGGACAATTTCTACTACGGCGCCGAGAACTGGGCGCATTCGTTGGACCAGTTCGTCTGGATAGCAATGATGCCGGTGCATGGGGAGTGGAATTTGAATGTGGCGCTGAACTGGCAGAAGACGGCGCTGGCTTGGGCGGTGGGGGCGATAGCGCTGGGGATTCCGTTCCTTTGGCGGCGGCGGGAGGCTTTGTTTGTGGCCGTTCCGATGGTGTTGGTGTTGGGCCTGACGGAGGCGGCTCACCGGTTCGGCGAAGTGCGGTATCCCCTGGGGCGGACGGCAATTCCGCTGTTCGTGGCAAGTCTTTTGGCGGCGGCGGCGTTGGCCACGTTGCCGCGGGTTCGGTATGTGGTAATGGCCGGGTTCGTTTTGCTGACTGGTACGCATCTGGCGGCTTCGCGCTGGGAGCACTATGGCGAGTGGCCGGAGGATGCCGAGAACAAGACGTTGGCGGCATTGGCGAAGCCGCAGGCGGGCAAGATCTGCTCCACGTGGACGTTGGTGCCGTCGTTGAACTACTACCGCCTGCGGTATGGGCTGCAGGCGCCGGAGTTGGTCTTCAACGAGCGGGGGCCGGAGTGCGTTTGGTTCTTTGCGACGGCCGACGATCAGCAGTGGCCGCGGGACCAGGGCTTCCGGGAAATTGCCACGGGCGCCCGGTCAAAGGTCACGGTGTATCGCCATCCAACGAAGTAGGCCGCTAGCGTTTTCGCAGAGAGCTGCGCGGGATCAAGAGCGCCATGGAGCCCCGGGCGGTGACGACTTCGTACTTGCCCTGGAAGGCGATGAGCAGATGGGCGGCCCATTCTTCGAGGCCGTGCTCCGTCATAAGGTACTGCACCATGTCGGTGGTCGCCATCTCCAGGGCACGGTCCAGGGAGCTTTGAAATTCGGGTTGGGAGCCGATGCTGATGATGGCGTCGGCGGTTTCGACGCGGGGGCCGGTGAGCTTGAGACCTTTGCGGACGGTGACGGAGAACTCAACATCCATAGAGGTCTCGACGCCGTTGCCGGTGGGCTCGCCATCACCTTGCAGGGCGTGGCCGTCGCCGAGGAAGAGCATGGCGCCGGGATGGTAGACGGGGAGCAAAACGGTGGCTCCCTCTTGGATGCGGTTGTAGTCGATGTTGCCGCCGTACGGGCCCGAGGGACTGGACGTGGGCGCCCAATCTCCGGCCGCCGCCACGCCAACGCAGCCGAGCATGGGCTTGGCCGGGAACTCCATCACGATGGCCTTGCTGCCGGGTTCGCGTAACCGCACGAGGCCTTTCTCGCGATCGAGATCCCAGGGGACGTAGTGGGCATAGCCTTTGCGAACGAGGTCTCGCTTGTAAACGGGCGGATAGGTTTTCTCGATGTATTCCGGGGTCATAGCGAAGAGGCCGAGGCGGTAGCTGGAGTAGCCCCAATCGCGGTTCATGCGGATCTTGTGGAAGTGGATCGCCACGGCATCCCCGGGTTCAGCGCCTTCGATGTAGAAGGGGCCGGTCAAGGGGTTGGGCGCGTCAGCGACCTCCTTGCTCAGGTGGTCCTTGCCGCTCGAATCGACCGTCTGGGTGGAAACCCGCTCACCGGAACGAATCTTCTGCTTGACGGGGTGCTTGTGGAAGAAGGTGCGGTAGTAGGTTTCCGCACTCAACTGCAGGGAAAAGGCGCAGGCCATTAGCAGGAGAATTCGCATACCGGGAGTATAGCGGGCGCTAAAGGGCCGCGCCGAATAGGGCGCCCACGCCGGCGGTGAGCGCCATGGCGGCAGCGCCCCAAAAGGTGACGCGCAGCGCGCCCAACAGGACCGGGGCTCCGCCCGCATAGGCGCCCAGGCCGCCGAGCAGCGCGAGGAAGAGCACGGAGGCGGCAATCACGATGGGAATCAACAGGCCGGTGGGCGCGACCAGCACCATGGCTAGCGGCATTGCCGCTCCCACGGCAAACGTCGCCGCCGAAGCCATGGCCGCTTGCAGGGGGCGGGCGGTGGTGATCTCCGAAATCCCAAGTTCGTCCCGCGAGTGCGCGCCCAGGGCGTCATGCGCCATCAACTGCAGCGCTACCTGTTGCGCGAGGGTCTCATCGAGCCCCCGGCTGACATAGATGGCAGCCAACTCGGCGCGCTCCAATTCCAGGTTGCCTGCCAGTTCGGCGCGTTCGCGGCCGAGATCGGCGTCCTCGGTATCGGCTTGCGAACTGACGGAAACATATTCCCCTGCGGCCATGGACATAGCTCCCGCCACCAGACCCGCCACCCCAGTGACGAGAATCGCGCTGCTGGCCGCATGCGCCGCGGCGACCCCCACCACCAGGCTGGCCGTCGAGACAATGCCGTCGTTGGCGCCCAGCACGGCCGCCCGCAGCCAGCCGATCCGATCCGTACGATGCTTTTCGAGGTGGCGGGCGCGCATAGGGATGGCGGCCGAGAGAGAGAGCAGATGTCTCTCCGGGGCATGCGAAAAGTATACTGGTAGTCTCACCCGCCCGTAGTGCCCCAACATGCCCACACCCAGTTCTGACGTCCCTTTCGTTCATCTGCATTGCCATACGGACTACTCCCTGCTCGATGGCGCCTGCGAGATCAAGCAGCTGATGAAGCTGACCGCCGAACTCGAGCAGCCGGCCGTGGCCATGACCGACCACGGCAACATGTTCGGCGCTGTCGAGTTCCACAATGCGGCCAAGGACAAGGGGATTCATCCTGTCTTCGGCTGCGAGGTATACGTCAATCAGAACGGCCATAAGTCGCGCACGGAGAACGACCGGTATAACCACTTGGTGCTGTTATGCGAGAACCAGGAAGGCTACCGGAATCTGATCAAGCTGGTATCGACGGGGTACCTCGACGGTTTCTACTACAAGCCGCGTGTGGATAAGGATCTGCTGGCGCAGCACTCGAAGGGCATCATCTGCCTGAGCGCTTGTTTACGCGGCGATCTGAACGAGGCGCTGCTGGGCGACAAGTACGATAAAGCCCGGGAGTTGGCGGCGACGTACACGGACATCTTCGGGAAGGACAACTTCTTTTTGGAGCTGCAGGACCATGGGCTGGAGCAGGATAAGCGGCTGATTCCGGAGGTGGCCAAGCTGTCGGCGGAGATGGGGATTCCGCTGGTGGCGACAAACGATTCGCACTATCTGCGGAAGGACGACGCGCGGGCGCATGAGCTGTTCATGTGCATCTCGACGGGCAAAACCGTCTCCGACCCCAAGCGCATGCATTGGGACCATCCTGCCTTCTACATGAAGTCGAAGGCGGAGATGGAGCAGCTTTTCGGCGACTACCCGAGCGCGCTGCGGAACCCCTACGACATTGCCATGCGGTGCAAAGTGGCTCTCGAGAAGGTGAAGGAGCCGTTCCCGAAGTTCGACGTGCCGCCGGAGCATTCGATCGACAGCTACTTTGCTTACGTTTGCCGCGAGGGTTTCGAGAAGCGGCGGCCGCGCCTGGAGTTCATGCGCGACAAGGGCACTTTGCGGCAGCCACTGGAGGCGTACAAGGAGCGGCTGGATCGCGAGATCAAGATGATCCAGCAGATGAAGTTCTCCGGCTACTTCCTGATTGTGTGGGACTTCATCCGGTACGCGCGGCAGTCCAATATTCCAGTCGGCCCGGGGCGCGGATCGGCGGCGGGTTCGCTGGTTTCGTTTGCGATGGAGATCACCGATATCGACCCGTTGCAGTACGGCCTGCTGTTCGAGCGGTTCCTGAATCCGGAACGCATTTCGATGCCCGATATCGATACGGACTTTGAGCCGCGCGGGCGGGGCAAGGTGATTCAGTACGTCACCGAGAAGTATGGCCGCGAGCAGGTGGCGCAGATTATTACGTTCGGCACGCTGGGTTCGAAGGCGGCGATCAAGGACGTCGGGCGCGTACTCGATATGACGTTCGCCGAGGTCGACAAGCTCACCAAACTGGTGCCGCCGACGCTGAACATCAAGCTGAAGGATGCGTTTGCGCAGGAGCCGGGGTTTGACTTGGCAGCCAAGGCGGACCCGCGCGTCAAGGAAGTGATGGAGGTGGCGCTGCGTCTTGAAGGTATGGCGCGGAACGCCTCCGTTCACGCGGCGGGCGTCGTGATTTCGCCGCAGCCGCTCAAAGAGCTCGTCCCGCTGTACAAGACGAACAAAGACGAAATTGTGACGCAGTACGACATGTCGGGCCTCGAAAAGCTCGGCTTGTTGAAGATGGACTTTTTGGGCCTGACGACGCTCACCATTGTCGAAGATGCGCTGACGTTAATCAAGGCGAACCGCGGCGTAAAGCTGGTGATGGAAGACATTCCGCTGGACGACCAGAAGACCTACGAGGAGATCTTCTGGAAGGGACGCACGTCTGGCGTTTTCCAGTTTGAATCTTCCGGTATGCAGGACATTCTGCGGCGCTCGAAGCCGGAGCGCATAGAAGACCTTTGCGCCCTCAACGCCCTGTACCGGCCGGGCCCGATTCAGGGCGGTATGATTGACGACTTCATTGCGAGGAAGCACGGCAAGAAGGAAGTCGTTTTCGATTTCAACGAGTTGGAGCCGCTGCTGGGCGAGACGTACGGAGTCATCGTCTACCAGGAGCAGGTGATGCAGATTTCGAACGTTATTGCCGGCTACAGCCTGGGCGAGGCGGACCTGCTGCGGCGCGCGATGGGCAAGAAAGAGGCGTCCGCGATGGCCGAGCAGAAGCAACGCTTCCTTTCGGGTTCCAGCAAGCTGGGCCACAACGCGAAGAAGGCCGATAAGCTGTTCGACCTGATGGCGCAGTTCGCGGGCTATGGCTTCAACAAGTCGCACTCGGCGGCTTACGCCTACATGGCCTATGTCACGGCGTACCTGAAGGCTCACTACACGATTGAATTCATGTCGGCGCTGCTGACTTCAGAAACGGGTAACACGGACAAGGTGGTGAAGTACATTAACGAATGCAAAGACATGGGCATTAAGGTGCTGCCGCCGGATGTGGCTTCGTCGTTGCTAAGCTTCGCGCCGGACGGCGAAGCGATCCGCTTCGGGCTAGGCGCGATTAAGAACTTGGGCCAGGGCGCGGTGGAGTCGATTCTGGCCGCTCGCAAGGAAGTGAGTACATTCCGCACGTTTTTCCAGTTTTGCGAAAGCGTCGATGTTGGCGCGGTGAACAAGCGCGCGATTGAATCGCTGATCAAAGCCGGGGCAATGGACAGCCTGGAAGGAACGCGCAGCCAGCTTACCGCGATGATTGACCGCGCGATGGAACACGCGCAGCGCGTGAAGAAGGACAAGGAGAGCGGGCAGACGGGTTTGTTCGCGGACCTCTTCGGCGGGCCGGCCGACGAGGCTCCGGCCGAGCCATTGCCAAACGTGAAGGACTGGACGCAGACCGAGAAGTTGCAGGGCGAAAAGGAGATGATCGGCTTCTACGTTACAGGCCATCCGCTCGACGCTTTTGACGAAAAGATCACGGAGCTGCGGACGCATGAGACAGATGGGCTGGACGATTGCCAAAAGGGCGAGGAGGTGCGGCTCTGCGGCATCCTGACAAGCATTCAACGGCGCCGGAACAAGGAAGGCAAGCTGTGGGCAGCCATGCGGCTCGAAGACCATAAGGGCAGCTTGGAGGCCATGTGCTTCAACAGCAAGATTGAGGAATTGAACCAGTATCTGACGGACGACAACCCCGTGATGGCCATGTGCAAGGTGATGCCGGAGGAGGGTTCGTCGCCCAAGGTCAGCATTCAAGAGATTGTGCCGTTGGCCAACGCGCTGGTGAAGTTACCGAGCATTATCGCCATCCGTGTGCGTATCCGCGACGGTAACGGTACGGACCCGGCGACGGAGTTGCGGGAACTGTTCAGCCGCAAGCCAGGCAATGCGCAGGTCCGTCTGAAACTGGAGAAGCCCCGCGACTTTATCGCCATGATGGACGTGCCGGTGAAGGTGCGTCCGGATCGCGAGTTCAAGGCCGAAATTGAGCGGATCTGCGGCGGCGATGCGTTCGAGGTACTCGAAAAGGCCTGATTCGGCCTGTTATCTTCGGACATGCCGCAGGACTCTGAGCCGTACCCTATGGTGGGCGGTCGAGTGCAGACGAGAGCGCTCGCGTATCACGTCACGGACCATTGCAGCTTTTCGCCAACAGCTTGTGGGCCCGCGGATTCAGTTGACGACGAACGCGCTGCTGATTGAGGATCTGGCACGGCACGGCGCGGCATACGACGCTATATCAATTGCGGGACGGCAAGCCGCCGTACTACGCAGGCTCGCGGAGTTCTTGACCCGGCTGCAGTTGCCGACGGATCTGGGGCCGTTGCGTGCTTACGAAACGCAATTGGCCGACCTGTTTGCGTCTCCGGCGGCGATGGCGAAGTGCTACTGGGCTAGAACGCCAGTTTCAGGGCAAATTGAATGACGCGCCAGCTTTCTCCGTTCTGGTTGGTGGTGGAGGAGCTCGCGGTCGAAAGCGTGACGCAGCAGGCCTGCGCAAATACGTTCGAGTTGATCGCCGGGCTGCCGACAGAGGCGTCGCGCGGGTTGCGGAAATTGGCGTGGTTCAAGGCGTTGAACATCTCGGTGCGGAAGGTGAGCCGGACGCGCTCCGTCAACTGGAAGCCCTTCGAAATGCCAAGGTCCACGTTCCAATACGACGGTCCCTGGAAGATGTTGCGGCCGAGGCCGAGTTGGCCGGGGCCGGGGTTAGCGAACATGCTGGCGTCCGGGAAGAAGACGGGCCCGATGACGCCAGCTTTGTTTTGGAGTTGGGGTTTCGGCAGTTCGGTGACGCCAGGAGCGAGCGCCGCGCGGCTCTGCGCGGTGTTGTTGGCCGTGAGGAAGCCGGAGCGGATGGTGAACGGTTCGCCGGACTGGTAGGTGTAGATGGAGTTGAGGCTCCACCCCCCGATGACGGTGTTCACTGCGCGGTTCGCGTTGCGGAAGAGACTCTTGCCCCGGCCGAACGGCAGCTCATAGATGCCGCTGAAGTTCAGGACGTGGCGCTGGTCGAAATCGCTGCGGCCGCGTTCGTTGTCGTAGTTGCGGCCGTCGGCGGGGGTACGGGCGGCGGTGGCAGTGAGGCCGCCGCCGGTGGAGGCCGCGACAGGATCGGTGGAGAGATTGTCGATGGACTTCGAGAGCGTATAGCCGCCGCCGAAGAGGAGGCCGGCGCTATCGAAGCGCTTGCGGATGGTCATCTGCAAGCCGTGATAGATGGAGTCGGCGCCGTTGTCGAGCAGGAGGATTTGGGCGAACTGCTGGTTGGGCCGGAGGCGAGCGCTGAGCGTGTTCTGCTCTATGCGAAGCGCCATGTTCCCGGCGGCGTTCTGGGTGGGGCTGAGGTCCGAGATGGACGCGGTAGAATTGGCGAAGGTGCTGTTGATGACGCCTTGCTGGATGATCGGTACGGCCACGGCGCCGGCGCAGGGCGTGCCGTTGGCAAGGGTGCCGTCCGGCCGGCAGCCGCTGCCGAGGGCGACGTTGCGCTGCATGGCGAGGAAGCTGGGCAGGATGGGCCGGGCGTCGATCTGGTTGACGTCCCAGCTCCGGTAGAGCCGGGTGCCACGGCGACCGACGTAGCCGATGCTGCCGATGTAGGATTTGCCGAGGTCTCGCTGGATGGTGAGGTTCCACATGTGGACGGTAGGCAGCTTCAGGTTCGGGTCGAAGATGCGGGCCGGGGGCGCGGTGTTCTGCGTCGCCAGCGGGGGAGTCAGTTGACTGGACGGCTTCGCGGTGGGCGGCGTGAGCTGGGTGGGCAGGTCGCTTAGGCGCACGTTGGGCGCGGTTTGGCACCCGGCGGTGGTGGCTCCGCCAATGGCGGAGGTGCAGCGGTAGATCTGGCCGGGCACAGCGGAGGCGACGGAAGTGACCTGGAAGGTGGCGATGGGATCGAAGGCCATGGTGTAGCCGGTGCGGATGACCGTCTTGCCCGAGTTGCCCGGGGACCAGGTGAGCGCGACGCGGGGGGCGAGGGCGCCGGGGTTCCAGTTCTTGTACCAACGCTCGGCCTGGACGAAGGTGACGAGACCTTCGCTGCCGTCGATGTTCTTATCCGGCACGTAGGTGCGGCCGCCGGCTTCGCGGGGAGGCGGGTTCAGTTCCCAGCGGACGCCATAGGAGACGGAGAAGTTCCTGCGGATCTTCCAATCGTCCTGAGCGAAGAAGTTGAACTGCTTGGTGCGTTGGCCCTGGGCCCAGAGGGTAACCTGGTTTTCACCGGTCTGGAAGGGCAAGAATGTGTCGCTGCGGAGGTCGCCGATGAAGTTGTGCGAGATCTGGGCCGGGATGCCGAGCAGATCATTCACCATGCCTTGCAGGCGATTCAGGTCGTTGGAGGCGATGCCAGGGGAGGTGGCGGTGGCCAAGGCGGGGAAGGTGAATCCGGCGGGAGGACGGATGGTGCGGGAGAGCGAGATGGCCGGGGTGAGCGAGACGCCGCCGACGTCGCCGCGCCGGTCGTTGTGCTGATACATGCGGATATTGCCGCCGAACTTCATAACATGGGCGCCGGCGATGTAGGTGAGGTTGTTGATGAGTTGGTACGTATTGACGGCGCGCTGGGTGCGGGGCGTGGCGGTGTAGTCGACGTCGGAATTGTTGAAGGTGAAGCGCGGGGTATTCGGGAATAGCGGGTTTGCTTCGCCCTGGGTGAAGAGAAAATTAAATCGGGAGTAGCCGACGGTGAACTCGTTGACCAGGCGCGGCGTGATGACGCTGCGGAGACCGATGGCGGCATTATAGGCCGGGCGAAAAACTTCGCCCCGCGCCGGGAAGCCGGGGAGGACCTGGGGACGGCCGTTGAGCGGGTCGCCGCCCAGGGTATTCTGCTCCGCGCCGAGGATGCGGCCGAACAGGTTGTGCCTGTCGTTGATGACGTGGTCGATACGGCCGAGGTACTGGGGCCCGCGGACCTGGAACGGCGAGTTCCATACGTAGTTGCCGGTGTTGAGGCCATCGCCGGAGGAGTATTGGTTGGGAGCGGGATAGGCGCCGAGGACGCTGCGAACGGCGGGGTCGAGGCCTCGACGGAGGGGATCGTTTTGAAAGATGTTGAAACTGGCGACGCAGTTGGCATCCGTGGGGCTGGCGCATTCGCGTACGCCGGGGGCGAAGGTTCCGGTAGCGCGGTCAACTAGGACCGGGGTGTTCTGGGTGATGCGCTGGCCGTTGACGGTGAAGGGGGTCCGCTGGTCGACGACGAAGTAGCGGAAGACGCCGGTGAGGGCGATTTGGTTATAAAGGTCGACGGATTCGCCGAACGCCTTGTCGATGGGGTCAGCAAAGTTAACCTTCTGCCCCTGCCAGGAGCCGAAGAAGAAGGTCTTGTTGCGACGGATGGGGCCGCCGAGTTCGACTCCGTATTGGTTGAGCTTGATGATGGGCTTGTCGAGGCCTTGGGCTTTCGAATAGAACTCGTTGGAGTTTAGAGCAGTGTTACGGAAGAACTCGAAAACGGTGCCGTGGAACTGGTTGGTGCCGCCGCGGGTGGCGACGGAGATGTTGGCGCCGGAGTTTCGGCCCTCTTCGGCGGAGGGGTTGGAGGTGGTGACCTTGAACTCCTGGACGTTGTCCGGGTTGAGGCGGAAGATGTTGTTGACAGGATTGGGGTTGGTGCTTTCGTTGGCTTCGATGCCGTCGATGGTGACGTTCACGGCGCCGGTACGGGAGCCGTTGACGCTGACTGTGCCGCCGGAGCGCTGGACGACGCCGGGTTCGTAGATCAGCAGGTTCAGCGGATTGCGGCCGTTGAGCGGAAGCGCTTCAATGGCCTTGCGCTCGATGACATTGCCGATGGTAGCGCCGGTGGTTTGGAGAATTTCGGCGGTGGCTTCGACTTGAATCGTCTCGGCGGCGGAGCCGATTTCGAGGGTGGCGTTGACGGTGGCCGGGGTGTTGATCTGAAGGACAATTTTGGAGAGCTGAAAGTTCTTGAAGCCGGTCTTTTCGACGAGGAGGCTATAGGAACCTACCGGGATGGACGGGAAAGCGAAGAGACCGGCGTCGGTCGTCGCGAGTGTATATTTAAGCCCGGTATTTTCATTAGTAGCCACGACAGTGGCGCCGGGTACGGTGGCGCCGCTCGAATCAGAGACAGTGCCGGAGAATTGAGTGGTCGAGGTCTGGGCCAGAGCCGAGATCGAGAGCGCAAGCGAGAGAAGGAACGTGCGCAGAGGGAAGCTCCCCGAATGTCGATACATCTGCCTAGTATATTAAGGTAGCGACTAGGCCGACTCCCTCGCGCCCATTAAGATGCATACTTTTAGGCAGATCCCGACGGCAGTAAGTCCAGCAGCGCTCAACGGCAAGGCCGGACGAGACGACTAGGTTAGTTAAGGAACCCTCATCCAGCAGGTGGAGCGAGCGGGGAATCTGACTTAGTTTCTTGTGCGTCGAGATGGCGCGGGCGTCCTCTATCCACCCTGGCCAGGGTTCGCCGGCGCGGACGCGCTCTTCGTAGATGGGGATGAAGGCCTGGAACGGCTGCTGGTAGGGGGTGCCGGCTTGGATGAAGAGTCGGCCTCCGGGGGCGAGCCAGCGGCAGATGTTGGCGATACCGACAGAGAGTTCGTCGCCGGTGAGGAAGTGGAGGACGTTTGAGGCGTGGACGGCGTCGAGGCTGCGGGCGGGGAAGTCGAGATCCTGCGGGAAGCGGCCGGGTATGAGATGAAGGCGGGGCCGATGGTCGGGCGGGGTGGCTGTTTCGAGAGCGGCGAGGTGGGTGGGGTCGGAATCGTTGGCGTAGACGGTGGCTCCGGCGGCGAGCGCGGGGTGGGTGGCGACGCCGTAGGCGGCTCCGATATCGAGGATGGGGCGTTGAGCGGTGGCGGCGAAGGCCACGAAGAGTTCGCTTAACTCGTTGAGAACGTTGGAGGTCCAGCCCGTTCTGTTTTGGGTGGGCTGGCGCCGGTGCCTCATTGGAGAGTGACCCGGGCGATGCGGCCTTTCGGCCCGACGGCCCAACCGCGTTGCACGGAGTTGTAGCCTTCTGCGTTGAGGGGTTGCCAGGTTTTTCCGCCGTCGGTGGAGAGATCAGCCCCAGAGGCGCCGACGGCGACGACGGTTGCGCGGCTGAAGAACACAGCACCGGAGCGATAGCCGCGGGCCCCGGCGGCGAGGGTCCAGGTGGTTCCGTGGTCGACGGTGAGGGCGGCTACTTGAAGTGGCTGTTCTGGTTTCCGGTAGTTTCCGCCGACGGCTACCGCGGTGCCGTTGGGCCCGAGGGCAAGAGAGAAGATCCCGGCCGAGGGTTCGCTCTGGCGGAGCGGCGTTTCGGTGCCGGTCCAGGAGTGGCCGCCATCGACAGAGCGAAAGACGCGGGCCGCGCCGGTGGCGAACCAGATTTCGCGCTTGCCGCGGATGACGAGGCAGGTGCCGCTGGCGGCGAAACCGCCTTCGCCCGGGAGTGCGGGAGGCGTGGGGCGCCGTTGCCAGGTTTTGCCGCCATCTTCGGTGGTTTCGATGACGAAGCCTCCGTCGACGGGATCGCCCATGAGGACACCGCGGTTTTCGTCCCAGAAGGCGATGGCGTCCCAGAAGCCTTTGGCATCCGGGTTCGTCCGGAGTATTTTCCAGGTGGTTCCGCCGTCGGTTGTTTTGTATAGGCGGGACTTTTCGCCTTCGCCGGCGGCCAGAAGGATGGCCTGGCGGGCATTGAAGGCTTCGACGTCGCGGAAGTCGAGCGCCTCGGCGCCGGGGACGGGCAGGCGTTGCCAATGGGCGCCAGCGTCAGCGGTGAGCAGGACGGTTCCGCCCGTACCGCTGGCCCAGGCGACCCTATCGTTCACCGCGGCCAAGCCGCGCAGACTGGCATCAAAACCGCTGTTCTGCGAAACGAACCCAATTTCGGCCGCCAACGGCAGCGCATAGAGGATAAGAGGAAGCAGTCGCACCCCTCTCAGAGTAGCGAACCTATTCGACGGCCGCCTGTTGGACACCAAGGCCGCGGCGGAGATAGTCGATCCCTTCGACAGTAATGGTGAACCGGCTCTTGTCGTCAGCCAAAACCAGCCGCTTGTGTTTCATGTATTCGCAGACGAAGGTGGCGCCCTCTCGCGGTAGCCCCATCCGTTTTTCGACGTCGATGACTGAAACGGCAAAGCCGACGATGTTTCGCTTCTTGGTCAGATAGAGCATACCCAGAATCCGCAGCAGCAACGTTTCGTCGGCCACAAGTTCGGACTGAATTTCGGCCAGGTCGCTGGCGCTTTGCTGCGCCTCGGGGCTTGGCTCGTCGCAGGGTTCGAGCTCCGGGGCCACCTCTGGCGATACGGATTTGCGCATCCGGTTCAGAATCGCCGAAAGATCGGATGACGTTGTGGACATAACCTTAGTATCGGCGGTTTGCGGGCAATCCCTTAGGTCCGCTATAGTGCAAGAGGTTTATCATTCCAAGGAGCAAAATCGCATGTCTGACGCCTTAGTTTCCGGCGCCGAATTTAAGCAACAACTGCGCGACGGCCAGCCCAAGATGGGCTTGTTCTTAAACGCGCACAGCCCGACCGTCGCCGAGCAACTCGCCCACACCGGGTATGACTGGCTGCTGGTCGATTCGCAGCACGGCCCGATGGGTTTTGAGAAGCTTTCCGCCATGCTTTGCGCCATCGCAAGCGGCGGAGCCAAGTCGATGGTCCGCGTCGCCGGAGCCCACGACCGCGCTGGGATTCAGCAGGCGCTCGACTTAGGCGCCGACGGTATTCTAGTCCCGTACATCAATACGGCGGAGGAAGCCGCCTTCGCCATCAGTTGCGCGAAGTATCCGATGGCGGGCACCCGCTCGGTGTACTTCCCGCAGCGGAGCATGAACAAGGCGGGTTTGCTTGGCTACGCCGGCAGCGCGAATGACAACATCATCGTGGCGATGCAGGTGGAAACCGCGGCCTGCATCGAGAACATTGAAGCGATTGCCGCTCTGCCGGGCGTGGACATGCTGTTCCTCGGCCAGAACGACCTCTGCATGTCGATGGGCCTGTACGTGAAGTACGAATTCCCGCACATGTACACGTCGCCGGAACTGCTCGAAGCGACCAACAAGCTCGTTGAGCACGCCCAGAAGAACAAAGTGATTCTGGGGGTCTTCCTATTCGGCACGAGCCGTGTGGGCGAGTTCCTCGAGAAAGGCTTCAGCTTCTTCAGCGTTGGCAATGACTTGCACCACATTCTGACTCAGGCTGGCGCTCATATCGCCGCGCTTGAAGGCATCGCAACCTGGAAGCGGCGTCCGACCGCGCTGCTCTAAACCGTCCCGGCCGCGGGGTCTATTCGAGATCCCGCGGTCTTCCCCGCTGAATCCTTCGCATTAGACTTTTCACTTTCCCCGGGTCGACATCCGCACCGGACTCAAACTGCAGGTCCGGCGTCCGGCGCAATTGCAGCCGCTCGGCGACCTGCATGCGCAGAAAGGATCGCGCTCCGTTCAGCGCTTCGAGCACGGTGGCCGTTTTCACTCCCACAGGGACGGAGATCATCACCCGGGCCTTCTTCAGATCCGGCGATACATGGACCTCGTTCACCATGACGCCCTCTACGCGAGGATCGGCGAGTTCAAAAGCGATCATCTCGGTCAGTTCAATGCGGAGGGCTTCTGACACCCGTTGGGCCCGAATCAGCGGTTCCATAATCTTCTACTCAATCCACTCTACTCCGCTGCTAACCAGGGTGGCGCCGAGCAGCGCGGCAGCCTCGTCTTCGGCCTTCTGTAATAAGCCTTCGGCATAGACCCGGTCGTTGGCAATCGTCACCACCCCCACGAGGCCGTGGGTGGGCGAATCCTGATGCCCGATCTCCGCGACCGCCACGTTAAAGTGGTCGCGGAGCCGGGCTTTCAAACTGCGAATGACGTTGCGCTTGTCCTTGATGGAGGTGGCGTAGTCGAGGTGTAGTTCCAAATGGAGCACCCCGACGGCGGCCATTTTAGTTCAGCGAATCTTGAATGACCCGCTCCATCAGGAACGCCTCGATAATGTCGCCCACCTTAATGTCGTTCGTGCCCGAGATGGAGATACCGCACTCGTAGCCGTTGCGAACTTCGCTGGCGTCGTCTTTGAAGCGCTTGAGTTGACTGATCTTGCCGGTGTGAATCGTCTCGCCGCCGCGGACAACGCGGGCTTCCGAGTTGCGGGTAATTGTACCGTCGGTGACGAAACAACCGGCCACGTTGCCGACTTTGGTGATGCGGAAGATCTCGCGGACCTCCGCCCTGCCCTTGTAGATCTCTTTGAACACTGGAGCCAACAGGCCCAGCATCGCCTTTTTGATCTCGTCGGTTACCTCGTAGATGATTGAGTGTAAGCGAACGTCGATGCGCTCCCGTTCGGCGACCGACGCGGCGGTACGGTCCGGCTTCACATTGAATCCGATGATGATGGCGTTCGAGGCAGAGGCCAGAAGCACGTCGGCTTCGGAGATGGCGCCCACGCCCTGCCGCAGAATGCGGACCCGGACTTTATCCGTCGAGAGCTTCTGCAGGGTTTCAGACAACACTTCCGCCGTGCCGCCCACATCGGTCTTAATGATGATGTTGAGGTCTTTAGCGTCTGAGCCGGACTGCATCTGCATGTTGAGCGCTTCGAGTGAGATGCGCTGTTTGGCCTTGGCCATGGCGGCGTCGCGGGCTTTCGCTTCGCGGTACACCACAATTTGCTTGGCCTTAGCGGTATCGATAACCACCTGGAAGGCGTCGCCGACTTCGGGCAGGCTATCGAGACCAATGACTTCCACCGGGGTGGACGGCTGAGCTTCCCGGATAGGCGCGCCCTGATCGTCGAACATGGCGCGGACCTTGCCGAAGACCGCTCCACAGAGGAAGAAGTCGCCGACTTTGAGCACGCCGTTTTGGACGAGGACTGTCGCCACCGGACCACGGCCGCGGTCGAGTTTGGCTTCGAGGACGTTGCCGACGGCCGGACGGGTGAGGTTGGCCTTAAGATTCTTTAGTTCGGCGACGAGGAGGACGTTTTCGAGCAGCAGGTCGAGGTTGGTCTTCTGTTTAGCCGAAACCGGCACGACGATCGTATCGCCGCCCCAGTCTTCCGCTTGCAGACCGTGTTCCATCAACTGCCGTTTGATCGTTTCCGGATTCGAACCCGGCTTGTCGATCTTGTTCATGGCGACGATGATGGGCACGCCCGCCGCTTTTGCGTGGTCGATGGCTTCAATCGTCTGGGGCATCACGCCGTCATCAGCGGCGACGACGAGGATGACGACGTCCGTCACTTTCGCGCCGCGGGACCGCATGCGCGTGAACGCCTCGTGGCCCGGGGTATCGATGAACACGATCTTCTTGCCGTGGATCTCCACCTGATAGGCACCAATGTGCTGCGTAATACCACCGGCTTCGCGGTCCGCCACGCGGGCGGAGCGGATGGCGTCGAGCAGCGAAGTCTTGCCGTGGTCGACGTGACCCATGATGGTGACGACCGGCGCGCGGGTGATGAGGTCGGCCGGATTTTCGGCCAACTCGACTTCAAAACTCTTCTCTTCTTCGTAGGAAACGTGGCTGGTGCTCGCGCCGAATTCGCGGGCTACGGTCTCGGCCAGCTTCAGATCCAGGGTTTGGTTGATGGTGGCGAAGATTTTCTTCTCCACCAGCTTTTTAATCACCAGATTGGTCTTGATGCCGAGTTTGTCGGCCAGTTCCTTAACGGTGAGGCCTTCCGAGATCGTAATGTCTTTGTTGATCGCCGGCAGCGGGATTTCCGACTTCCGGGAGTAACGAGTTTTTAAGAGCCCTTCCTGCGGCTCGATCTCACGCTTCTCGCGAGCCCGCTTGCCGGCTTCGCGACGGCCCGCTTCCGTGGTGGGAGGCGGAGCGGCGGGTTCAATCCGACCGGGAGTGGTCGGGTGCATCGGACGGCCGCGGCCCATCATCGGCGGACCGCCGGGGCGGCCACCACCGGTAGGCATGCCCGGGCCGGCAGGCCGCTGCTGCGACTGCATGCCGGGACGGCCAGGACCTTGATATAAAGGACGGCCGGGGGCCGGAGAACCGGGACGGACGGCCTGCGGCGGCGCGGGGCGCGGGGCGCCAGGAGCAGGCGGACCCTGTCGCAGCTGATTCAGACGGTCAACCATGTCGGGCCGAGGCGGGACAATGGGACGCGCCGTCGGCTGACCAACGAGGGGACGCTGGGGATTTGAGATTTGCGCCATGGGACGGCTGGCGCCGGGGGAAGGACGCTGCGGCGGCGGGCTGGGCATCGCTGGAGCGCCGGGGCGAGCCTGCGGAGCCGAGGGCGCCGGCGGACGAGGCGTTGCGGGACCCGAAGGGCGGGGAGCCGGGGAGCCGAGGATCACGCCAGCAGGGGGCTGCTGTCGCGGAGCCGGCGGGCGCGGGGCACCCGGAGCGGGTGAAGCCGTCAACGGAGCGGATGGTGCGGGGGCCGACGGGGCCGGGCCAGGAGCGCTGGCACCGGGCATGGCCTGCCGCGGGCCAGAAACCGGCGGGGAGGGACGGCTCGGTGGCGCGAGGGGCATGGTAGGCCGGGACGGCGCGAGCGGCGAAGTCATCGCCGGAGGCCGGGGCGGCACAGGAGCAGCAACGCCTGGCGCGGAAGGCGCGGAGGTTGCTGGCCGGGAGCTGCCAATCGGCGGAACCATGCGACCGCCCGTCGCCAGAGGCGGACGGAGCGGGAACATCGGCCGGCCCTGAGGCGGGACCGATGGCGCTGGGGCTGAGGAGGGGGGCTCGGGCTTGGCAGCCGCGGGCGGCGCAGCCGGCGCGGTCATCGCACGGGGCGCGACCTGCACAGGAGTAGGCGGCGCGACGTCGGCCGGCGCCTCGACTGGAGGCACGGGCACTGGAGGAGGCACGGGCACTGGAGGCACTACCGGGGGAGGCGGCTCCGGCGGTGCGACCACCGTGACTACTAGGGGCGTCTCCTCGACGGGTGGGGCAGAGGGCAATTCAGCAACAGGCAGATCTGGTTCCTTCGCGGAGGGGCCGAGTTTGGCGAGGCGTCTCCGGAGCGCCACCGCCACGTCCTCGTCAACAGAGCTGGAATGCGTTTTCTTTTCTTCTACGCCATACTCCGCAAGCATGTCGAGGATAACGTTTGGTTTTACCTCGAGCTCGCGGGCCAGCTCGTTGATACGAATCTTACTCATAGAGAATCAATAATGGGGAACCGTGTCGTTTTTCAGCTACATACCGACACTTCTCCTGAAAGCATAGCGAGATTTGCCCCAGAAGCCATAATAACAGATTCGGCTACGAGTTCCCTACGTATCCTATTCTGGAATAACGGCTACCGGGGGAATCTCTGTTTTTAACCGGCTGCGGGCTCTTGGGAGGCGGGGGTTTCGACAGGCGCTTCCGGCTCAGCCGCCGCTTCCGGCACTGCTTCGGATTCGACCGCTTCCTCCGGCGCAACTTCCACCGGGACGACTTCCGCCGAGGCCATTTCCTCCGGCGCCGCTTCGTACGGGGTTCCGTAGTAGGCGTTCACCGCTTCACCGATCTTTTCCATATTCTCGATGCCCACTCCGGGCACCGCAACAATCTCTTCGGGGGTCATGGAGCCGAGCTTTTCGACCGTCGACACTCCGCCGGCGAGCAACTGCTCCGCTACGAGTTCCGGCAGACCGTAATCAATGAGCACGGAGACAGGCGCGCCGGAGTTGGTCAACGACGCCATCTGTATCTCAACCTCCTGCCGCTTCTCTTCCTCGCTCTTGATATCGATCTTCCAGCCGATGAGTTTCGCCGCCAACCGCACGTTTTGGCCCTTCTTGCCAATGGCGAGCGAAAGCTGGCTGTCATCCACGATGACTTCCATGTGCTTGGTGCCCATGTCGAGGATCGCCACACGGCTGATTTTGGCCGGGCTGAGGGCGTGAGTCGCGAAGGAGACCGGGTCCTCGGAGAACTCAATGATGTCGATCTTCTCGCCGCGGAGTTCCCGGATGATGGACTGCACGCGCATACCCTTCATGCCGACGCAGGCGCCGACGGAATCGACGTCGCGGTCGCGCGAGGCAACGGCGATCTTTGTCCGCTCGCCGGCTTCCCGGGCGCAAGCTTTGATGACCACCGTGTTGTCGTAGATCTCGGGCACTTCCTGCTCGAAGAGCCGCTTGACGAATTCGCAATCGGCGCGGGAGAGGATGACGCCAGAATTCTTGCCGCTACGCTCGACGCTCTTGATGACGCAGCGCACACGGTCGCTGACATTGAACGATTCGAGGCGCGACTGCTCTTTCTTCGGCATCCGAGCTTCGGTTTTGCCGAGGTCGCAGATCAGATCCTGCCCCTCAATCCGCTTGACGGTACAGGTGGCCAGTTCGCCTACGCGATTGTGGAATTCGCTGAAGATGGTGTCGCGCTCGGCCTCACGCACCTTCTGCATGATGACCTGTTTGGCGGTCTGCGCCGAGATACGGCCCAGGGCCTCGGTCTTGAGCTTCGTGCGCACCTCGCCGCCGACGGCCGCGCGCGGATCCTGCAGCAGCGCGTCGTTGAGGCTGATCTCCCGCACCTTGTCGGTTACTTCCTCGACAATCTTTTTGACCCCGAAGATCAGGATCATGCCGGTCTTCTCGTCCATTTCGGCAATCAGGTCATCGTTGGTCTTGAACTGTTTGCGCGCGGCGACCAGCATGGCGTCCTTTACGGCGTCAATGATGACCTGCGGATCGATGCCCTTTTCCTTGCTGAGCATCTCGATGGATTGATAAATCGTACCCAAGGTGTTTTCCTTCCTACCACTCGAACTTCAAATTGGCTTTGCTAATCAGATCAAACGGAATCGCCACCGGTTTGTCCGGCGTTTCGAGCGTTACGATGCCGTCAACAAAGGATGTCAGTACACCCTCATAGCGTTTCGCCCCTTCGACCGGCTCCCGCAGGCTGATTTTGACTTTTTGCCCGGCGAACCGCTCAAAATCACGCGGACGGCTGAGCTTGCGCTCCACCCCCGGAGAACTGACCTCCAGATGGTAGCCCGCTTCTCCCGGAATAACGTCGCCGGCGTCGAGCTCGGCGCCCAACTCGCGCGAGATCAACTCGCAGTCGGCGTGGGACACGCCGCCTTCCTTGTCGATAAATACCCGTAACAGACGGGCCGCACCACCGCCTAACAAGTCCACCTCGACAATATCGAGGCCGGCTGTGCGCGCAATGCGATCGGCAATTTCGTAAATCTTATCTACCAGCGGCTGTTTCATCTCGACCAATAAAAAAGTGGGCTTTCGCCCACTGCTCGTCGTTCGTCGACCCTTTCAGTGTACACCCGTCCGGCCGCTAAACGGAGAAGCGGTAGCCCACCCCCCGGACGGTGAAGATATGACGGGGATTCTGCGGGTTGTCTTCGAGCTTCTGCCGCAGCCAGGCGACGTGAACGTCAATCGTCCGCGAAGATACCGCCGATTGATACTCCCAGACATTCTCGAGCAGATCTTTGCGCGATACGACTTTGCCGCGCCGCTCGACAAGATACTGCAGCAGTTGGAGTTCCTTGCCGGCCAGGCTGACCGCCGTGCCGTTCTTCTTCACATCTCCCTTTTCGAAGTCCACCTCGACGTTGCCGAAGGCGAAACTGCGGACGGGCGCCAAGTTGTCGCTCTTCACGCGGCGGAGCAGGGCTTCGACCCGGGCCACCAGCTCGGCGGGGTGGAACGGTTTAGTCAGGTAATCATCGGCGCCCAGTTTCAATCCGACGACCCGGTCCACCACTTGGGTTTTCGCGGTAAGCATCAGCACGGCGACGTCGCGGCCTTGCTGGCGGAGTTCGCGGCAGACTTCGAAGCCGTTCTTGCCGGGGAGCATGACGTCGAGCACGATCAGGTCGAACTTCTCTGCCAAGGCCCGCGCCAAGCCGGAGGGACCATCAATGGCCGACTGCACCTCAAAGCCCTCGCTGGTCAGCAGATCGGTAACCGTGAGCACCAGCCCCGGCTCGTCTTCAATTAGTAGAATCCGTGAATTCATCCTGATATCCATCCGGCGCCGCGGGGAGAAGGATCTGGAACTCCGCTCCTTTCCCCGGTGCGCTCTTCACTGTAACGGTTCCGCCATGGGCCTCGACAATACCTTTGACGAGGTTGAGGCCCAGGCCGGTTCCATGCACCTGATCTTCAACCGCGCGACGGCCACGGAAGAAGGGATCGAAAACATGCGTCTGCTCCGCGGCCGGAATGCCAGCACCGTGGTCGGCGACGCGAATCTGCACGCCACCGCCGTCTGCCTTCGCCGCGAACAGGCCGACCCATTTTCCATCGGCTCCATACTTGGCGGCATTCGCGAGCAGGTTGTTGACGGCGCGTTCGAGGGCCAAGGCATCGCCGAGAACGAGTGGCAGACCGGGGGCGATCTGGAGTTCGAGTTCACAGCCGGCCTCGCGGAGCATGCCCTCACTGGCCGCGCCACAGGCTTCGACCAGCAATCCGATGGCCACCGGCTCCTTAGCCGCTTGAATGGTCTTTCCGGCGCGGGCACTGGCGTACTGCATCACCTGCTCTACCAGCGCCGTCAGCTTTTCGCTCTCTTGTTGAATCAGGCCGCCGTACCGCTCCACCTGCGCCGGGTTCGTTGCGATCTTGCCGCGGAGGTTGTAGGCGGCGGTCCGGATGACGGTGAGTGGCGTGCGGAGTTCATGTGAAACGCCGGCGACGAAGTCGATCTGCATTTCGGCGAGGCGCTGAGATTCGCGGGTGGTTCGGAGGACGATGCCAACGGCGGCCAGAAGCAATCCGAGGATACCGCCGGTAACGGCGAGGTTTCGCCAGCGCGTCCGGGCGACGACTCCTTCGAGCGAACCAGCCTGATTCCGGACAGCCAGCGTCCAGCGGCCTTCGGTGACATTAGGCGGCGGGCCGCGGCGCCCTGGGGGGCCTCCGCCGCCACGCCGGAAGATGGTCTCGAACTGCGGCTGGAACAGGGCCACCTTCGCGTCCGGCTCACCGACGGAATCGCCGGCGATGAGGCGCGCCGCATCGTTGCGGGCGTAGACGCCGTACAGGTATTCGGCAGCAGCGGGTTCACCGAGGTGGCGGGCGAGGAGTTCGGGAACCAGAACCGTCGAAAGGTACTGGGCGTCCATGTCGAGTAGAACCCATTCCAGCTCGCGGCCGCCGGGTCCTCCAGGGCCGGGGCCGGGGCCGCGCCCGAACCGCGGCAGATCGATCAGGGTCAAGTCACCCCGGACGCCGATACCGCCCCGGATGCGCTCTCCGGAAACGCGAGCGAGCATCTGGCGCCGCATGCCTTCCCATTCCGGGGGCCACGCGATGAGGTCTTCGCTATCGGTATCGGTTTGGAGCCGGAGCAGTTGCATGTCGCCATTCACAGGCCGGGCGACGAAGGCGCCGCGCAACATGCCGACGTGCCGGCCGCTTTCCCGCCAGGAAGATAGCCGGCCGAGGAAGTCCGAGTCGTTGCCGCGCATGATGGCGCGGCATAACAGGGAGATCTCTTCATTGAAGTCCTGACTCAGACGGGTCAATCCAGATTGCAGGCGGGCCTGCAGACGCTCCCTTTCCGCCACGCTGACTTCTCCAATCCAGCGGTACTGCAGGGCGCCCAGGATGCCGCACATCGCCACCATGGCTCCAATTTCGAGCCACCCCCGCCATCGCTGCCTAGTATTCTGCATCGTCCTCCTTAACGGTAACGCCAGTTCGCTTCCGGCGGCCGTAAAAGCTCTGTTAAGAACACTAAGGATCAAAGGGATACGGCCAATAACCGGCTTACGATGGCGCATGATCCACCGCCGCCAATTTCTCTCCGCGCTGCTCGCCACACCCGGCCCCTTCGCTGAACAGCTCGTGCTGAACTAATTTCTGACGCCCGCGACCGTCGAGGCTACCTATCTCTCCGGCCGGGTTGTGAACGCGCGGGGCGAGCCGATTCGCAATGCGCAGGTGGAGATCTGGCAGGTGGACAACAGCGGTGCCTACATTCATGCCGGTTCCGGCAACACTGCCCGCCGCGATCCGAACTTCCAAGGTTTCGGCCGGTTTCTCACCGGCTCTTCCGGTGAGTACCTTTTCCGTACTCTCAAGCCCGTGCCCTAACCAAGCCGTACCCGGCACATCCACATGGCGGTGCAGCCACCCGGCGGCCAGCGGTTGGTGACGCAGGTCTACGTCGCCGGGGAGCCAGGCAATGACCGGGACATGGTCCTGCGCGGCATCCGGGATGCGAAGGCGCGCGCCCCCGTCATTGTGCCGTTCGTTCCGTCGCCGGATTCGAAAATCGGCGAACTGACGGCTCGCTTCGATGTGGTGCTGGGGTTCACGCCGCCAGGGTAGGTGCAACGCGTCAGCGCCGTGCTCGACCAGTTGCAGATCTTTCTCCTACACTGGAACCTACTCCGGCGGCGGCACCTACCAGAAGCCGGACGGCGTGCGGCTAAACTACATTCGCTACCAGCTTTGCCAGTAGCGCGGTACGATCGGCGATGCGGTCGATGAACAGCGATTCGTTAACCGCATGGGCCCCCTCACCCACCGCGCCCAGGCCGTCGAGCGTCGGAACACCAAGCGCCGCGGTGAAATTGCCGTCGGAACCGCCGCCGGTCGACGACTCCTCGAGGTCGATCCCGATCTGCGCGGCTAGCTTCCGCGCCTCGGCGAACCAGGCGCCAATCGCCTTCGTCCGTTCCATGGGCGGCCGGTTCAGGCCGCCCGTGACGGTAACGGTGCAGCGGGCATCCACCGGCTTCAACGCGCGGAACTTCTTCTCGAGCGGCCCGGCGTCCTTCAGCCGGGCGATGCGGAGGTCGACATCGACCGTGGCCGCAGCCGGCACGACATTGCTACGGGTGCCGCCTTGGATCACTCCGGGGTTGACCGTCAGGCCGATCCCGAGATCGGTGAACCCTGCGATCTTCTCAATCTGCCGGGCCAGTTCGACAATGGCATTGGCGCCATTGGTGAAGTCGACCCCGGCGTGGGCCGCCTTGCCGGTGACGGTGACCTCATAGCCGCCGACCCCTTTCCGCGCCGTCTTCAGCTTCCCGGTGGGGCCGGTGCCGGGCTCAAGCACCAGGACGCCCGCACTCTTCCGGGCCTGTGCCTCGATCAACACCCGCGAGGAGGGACTGCCGATCTCCTCGTCCGAGTCCAGCAGGAGGACGACCTTGCGCGCGACCGGCACGTCCAGTTCGCGCAGGGCTTCCATCGCATAAAGGAAAAACGCGATTCCGCCCTTCATGTCATAGACGCCGGGACCCCACAGGCGGCCGTCGGCCTCGCGCCAGGGCATCGTCTTCAGCGTACCGAGTGGCCAGACGGTATCGGTGTGGCCGAGGGCGAGAAGTTGGCCAGCCTTCTTCCTGCCGGGCAGTGCGAACTCGAGCAGCAGATGATCGCCGTAGCCTCGGGCTTTTTTGCGGGTGACTTTCGCGACTTTGCCCCAACGGTCGGCGATCTGTTCCACTTGGCGGTTGATCGCCGCCGGGTCGTCACTCGGCGACTCGCACTCCACCATCTCGCGAATCGTTGCTACGATGCGGCGCTCGTTGGCCCGCGCCCAGGAAAGATAAGAGTCCATCGTTTGTTAGACTAACTAATTCTCATGGCAATACTCGATATTGACGCGATTCGCGACATTCTTCCGCACCGGTATCCTTTTCTCCTGGTCGATCGCATTGTCGAGCTCGAAGAGGAACGGATCGTGGGCATTAAGAATGTGACAGCGAATGAGCCCTATTTTGTTGGGCATTTTCCCGAATTTCCGGTGATGCCGGGAGTGCTGATCACAGAGTGCATGGCGCAAGTGGCCGGCGTTCTGGTGTTGAAGAGCATTCCGGATCGCCACTCGAAGCTCGTGCTGCTGGCTTCCGTCGACGAAGCAAAGTTCCGCCGCCCGGTGCGCCCCGGGGACCAATTGCGCATTGAAATGACGATGGTCAGTCGCAAATCCACCATCTGCAAGATGACCGGCAAAGCGACGGTCGATGGCGTCGTGGTGGCCGAAGCGACCCTGATGTGCGTCCTCCGCGACAAGCCGACGGCCTAGTATGCCTATCCATCCGACCGCCATTGTCGACCCCTCCGCCCGGATCGACGAGACGGCTGTAATCGGCCCGTTCTGCGTCATAGAATCGGACGTGACCATTGGCGCGCATACGGGGCTGAAGGCGCACGTCTTCGTCGAGGGCCCTACGACGATTGGCGAAGAAAACATCTTTTATCCGTACTCGACGGTCGGTGTGGCGCCGCAGGACCTGAAGTATCACGGCGAGCGGGCCGAGACGCACATCGGCAACCGGAACAAGATTCGCGAGTTCGTGACGATCCATCGCGGCACCACCGGCGGCGGCCTGTTGACCAGCATCGGCGATGACAACCTGCTGATGGCCTATTCGCATGTCGCGCACGACGTCCGCCTGGGTTCGCATTGCGTGCTGGCGAACGGGGTGACACTGGCAGGCCATGTGGTGATCGGCGATTGGGCCGTGATTGGCGCCTTCACGGGCGTGCACCAGTTCTGCCGCATCGGCAAACATTCGATGGTAGGCGGCTACAGCGTCATCACGCAGGATGTGATGCCGTTTGCCACTACTGTCAGCAACCGCGAAAACTCGGTCTTCGGCGCCAATGCTAATGGCCTTGAACGCCGCGGCTTCGATCCAGTTGCTATCGAGCATTTGCAGAACGCTGTCCGCATTCTGACCCGGGCCAAGCTCAACACGACGCAGGCCATCGCCCGCATTGAAGCGGAGATTCCGGCAACGGAGGAGATCACTGATCTGCTCGCGTTTATCCGCTCGTCCGAGCGCGGCGTTATCAAATAGCGCCATGCCCTACGGCCTCATTGCCGGCAACGGCCGCTTCCCCATTCTGGCCCTCGAAACCGCGCGCGAACTCGGCGTGGCCGTGGTCGCTATCGGAATCAAGGAAGAGGCCGCGCCGGAGATAGAAGCTCTAGCCACGAAGACGTACTGGATTTCGCTGGGCGCCCTCGGCAAGCTAATTGACATCTGCAAGTCGGAAGGCATCACAGAGCTGATGATGGCCGGGCAGGTGAAGCATGCGTCCATCTTTTCTTCGATTGCCCCGGACTGGCGGCTGGCGAAGCTGCTGTTTTCGCTAAAGGAAAAGAACACCGAGGCGCTGATCGGCGGCGTAGCCGGGGTGTTGGCGGCCGAAGGCATCCGGCTCGTCGACTCGACGCTACTGCTAAAGCCGCTGCTGGCCGGCGAAGGCGTGCTGACCAAGCGGAAGCCCAACGCGGATGAGGAGAAAGAGGTGCGCTACGGCCGCCGCATTGCCGCCGCGCTGGCCGATTTCGACGTCGGCCAGGCGGTGGTGATCAGCAACCGCGCCTGCGTCGCGCTGGAAGCCATGGAGGGGACGGACGCCATGCTCCGCCGCGCCGCGTCGTTCTCGAATGGTCATCCGCTGCGGCTGATCAAATCCTCCCGCCGCCGTCAGCACATGCTCTTCGATGTGCCCGTTGCCGGCCTTGGCACCATCGCGACGATGCGGGAGACCAACGCCACGATCCTCGCCTGCGACGCCGGCCGCACGCTGCTGCTCGACAAGGACGAAATGATTGCCCAGGCCAACGCCGCCGGCATCTGCATAGTAGGCTACAAAACAGATGAGTAAACTTCGAATTGCCGTCGTCGGCGCGGGCGCCTTCGGCCGCAATCATATGCGGGTGATCCGTTCCCTGCCGAACGCCGAACTCGCCGCCATTTGCGATGCCGACGCTGAGCGGGCGAGCACGGCAGCCGCCGAGTTCGAGACCCACGCACTGGCCTTGGCGGAACTCACCGGCGCCGTGGACGCGGCCATCGTGGCCGTGCCGACGTCGGTCCATGCGGAGGTCGGCTGTGCGCTGCTCGAAGCCGGCATCGACATTCTCGTCGAAAAGCCCATTGCGCCGACCCTGGCTGAGGCGGACGCGCTGATCGAGGCCGCCGCGCGGAATGGCCGCATTCTGCAGGTGGGGCACCTCGAACGCTTCAACCCGGCGATTGCCGCCTTGGCTGAGCGCATCAGCGTGCCGCTGTTTTTCGAAATCCACCGGCTGAGCATGTTCACTCCGCGGGCTTTGGACGTCGACGTCGTGCTCGACCTGATGATCCACGATATCGATATCCTGCTCGCGCTCACCGGCAAAATGCCGGAGGAGGTTCGCGCGGCCGGAATTTCGATTCTGTCGGAGAAAGTGGATATAGCCAATGTCCGGTTGGCCTTCCCCGGCGGCTGCGTGGCTAACGTCACCGCCAGTCGCGTCTATACCGAGCGCGTCCGTAAAATGCGCCTGTTTCAGCCGCATCAGTACATTTCGCTCGACTACCACAAGCAGGAAGCCGTGGCGTTCTCTGTCTCCGGCGACCGGCAGATCGGCTACGACCCATTCCGCATCACCAAGGCCGAGCCGCTGGCGCTCGAACTGGCCCATTTCGTCGAGTGTGTAACCCATCGGACCACTCCCCGCGTCGATGGTGCAGAGGCCCGCAAAGCGCTATCTGTCTCGCTCGACATCCTGCAACATATTGATGTCCACGCCCGCACGATCAACGCTACGCTTGCCGCGCAGCAGATTCAACCGTGATTGTTCCACCCGATTCGAAGCCGCTCCAGAGCGAGTTACCCACACTCTACGGGGTCGACTCGCGTCTGGAGCCACGGCCCTGGGGCCGAATTTTGGGCGTTTCCGTCGCCCTTCACTTACTCCTGGCCTTTCTCATTCGCGATGTGGAGATTTTCGAGGCCCGCACCGCCCGGCTCTATGAGCGCCAGGTCGCCCGCACGGTGACGCCGCTCTACCTCCCGAATCTCGAACCGACGCAGATCGATCCCAACAAGAACAAGATCAATCGCACGTTCGATGAAAACAGCCTGAAGCCGCGGCCGAATATTCAGATTCCCCAGGGTCAGCCGTCTACCACTCGCGCCGCCGCCCGCATTCCCGCCCCTGTAACCGGCCAGCCGGAACCGGCCCGCCTGCCGGATCCGCCCAAGATCGAGGCCGAGACGCAGCAGACGAAAGTGATCGCGCCTGGGGCGGTCGGCCTGCCCTCCGCCCCGCCGCCGCCGGAGAAGCCGAAGATTCAGTTCGAGTCTGTCGGGTCGATGACCGCCTCCGGCATCAGCCCCGGATCCGGCGCCGGCACCGTGCCGTTACCGCCCTCTCGCTCCATCAGCGAAGTGGCCCGGAACTCGAACCGCACGGGCGGCGGGATCGTCGTTGGCGATAGCGCGGGCGAAGGGATTGGTGGCGTGGGCCCCGGCCTGAATCTGCCGCCGTCGCCCGGCCGTACCGGCAGCAACCTCGAACTTCTCAGCGACCCGATGGGCGTCGATTTCCGGCCGTATCTCATCCGGATCCTCGCCGCTGTGCGACGGAACTGGCAGGCGGTGATCCCCGAAAGCGCCCGCATGGGTCAGCGCGGCAGGGTAGTGGTTCAGTTCGCCGTCGACCGGGACGGGAAGGTTCCCAAGCTGGTGATTGCCGCGCCCTCCGGCGCGCCGCCGCTGGATCGTGCCGCCGTGGCTGGCATCAGCGCGTCCAACCCCTTCCCCCCGCTGCCCGCCGAGTTCAAGGGCGAGCAGATTCGATTGCAATTCACCTTTACGTACAACCAGCAGAATAGCGGGATTCGCTAGGGTTTCTTAGTTTGGGCGTCGTGCTTCTGACGCGCGATGTCGCGGCTGATGTGGTCCTGCCGCTGCTCGATGCGCGTGCGCTCGGCGGTGGTCAGTCCGGGGCCGTCCTTACGATCCTGCCGGATCTTGCGATCCAGATTCGCCTGCCGCGCCTTCAGCCGCGCGGCCTCTTTGTTGGTCAAGTTGCCCGACCGGATGCCCTGATTCGTGCGGGCCTCCTGACGGTCCCTCCGGTTCTCAATGCGCTGCGCCAGGCTCCCGGTGCTTCCGAGGGCCAGCGCGAAGGTGACTGCCAAAAGTAGGGGTTTCATAGCTGCCGGTCTAAACTCTCGTTCGCGAAAACAGTTGCGGCAGTATCCTTAAATTTCATGCGTAGGAAGTTTCATCTAGCGCTGGTTGCGTATGCCGTTCTGGCTATCCTGGCGGCGTTGACCTTGGAAGAATCGAGGATTCGCGCCGCTGTTTTGGTTTTGCTGGCCGCCCTGGCGGTGAAGACGTGGATCGCTGAAATGCAGCACCGGCAGGCGGAGCGCGAGCGATTGGCCGACGAACACGACTAGTCCTTAAGTCCAATGAATACCCTCATCTGCGTATCCCGGTGCCCCTACTGGCTCTCCTTTTTCTAAGGTGAAATTCCTCCTCTAAGGCAGCACTCTTACGCGAAGGTAAAAGCCGCCCTAGCTGGTACGATCGCCTTAGTCAACGCAGAATGGTTCTAGAGGTACTGGGCTGTTCCGCTCTGAAACTTCAGGATTCCGATCTGGCATGGGCTCAGCGGAATGCCGTTTCAAATCGGAACAGGCGCAGCACGAAGGCTGGACTTGCGCGTTGGCTGAAGGGCGTCCATCTGCGCCCATAACTTCAATATTGTCAATTGTTTGGCTTCGACTCTTATGAGCACCTTATCGTCCTCTCCTCGCCCTGCTTCGGAACGGTTCGACGGATGCATTAGTCCAGGCATCCCGCTGACAACTCAGCGGAATCCAACACCCGAAACTCCGACCGAGGAAAGATTGATGACCACTGCCGCCGCTCCCTCCAAGTCCCGCTCGACGGTTAAGCCGAACACGAACGCCAAACGGGATGCCATCATCTTGGAGCACCTCCCGCTCGTGAAAGCCATTGCCGTGCGCGTCCATGAGAACCTTCCGGTTCATGTGGATCTCGACGACCTCGTCCACGCCGGCATTCTCGGCCTGTTCGACGCCGCCACCAAGTTCGACGACCAGAAGATGGTGTCGTTTTCGAGCTACGCGAAACACCGTATTAAGGGCGCGATCCTCGATAGCCTCCGCCAGCTCGATTGGGCCAGCCGCGACCTCCGCCGCCGCCACAAGCAGATCGAAAGCGTCACCCGCCAACTGACCGGCGAACTCCAGCGGTCCCCGTCAGAGGCCGAACTCGCCAACCGCATGGGCGTCGAGGTCGACCGTTGGCGTCAAATGGTACTCGACCTGCGCAACGTTGGCCTGATTTCCGCCTCTACCCGCCCCGCCGATCAGGAAGACATGCCGGCCCCCGATTTTCCGGCCAAGCCCGAAAGTCAGCCTGACCGCATGTGCGCGCAGGAAGAGCTTCGCGGCGTCCTCTCGACGGCGGTGAAGACTCTCCCTGAGCGCTACCAGAAAGTCGTCTTCCTCTACTACTCGAACGAAATGACGATGAAAGAGATCGGCGGCATGCTCGGCATCAATGAAAGCCGCGTCTCCCAGATCCACAAGACCGCCCTAGAGAAAATGGCCAACGTCCTGCAGGAAGCCGGCATCCGCTCCAGCCGCGCGTTCTAATTCCTTCTTACCGGACCGTAATCCGGTAAGGCATCAGCTTCATCATGCCGCCCTGTTGCAGCAACTCCAGCGGCAACCCGCCGGTTAGCTCCCGAATCGCGGCCCGCGTCAGGCGCATCTCCACCGACGGAGTGTTCTGGCTCAACAATTGCTCCAGCAGCGTCCGCTTCTGCGGGTAAACCACCACTCGAACCTTCTCGTCCTTGGCGATCTTCGCGCGGTCCTTCACCATGGCGACGGCCTTGTCCAGCCCGCCGAGTTCATCCACCAGCCCCCGGTCCTTGGCTTGGCTACCCAGCCAAACTCGGCCCTGCGCCAGATCGTGGATCTCTTCGAACGTCTTCTTCCGGCTTTCGGCCACGATGCCAACGAACGATTT
>JBBQRA010000024.1:0-38008 GCA_038215275.1 Bryobacterales bacterium
TTACGGCAACTCAAAGCCCGATCGGTGGAGGCCCTCGACACCGCTATCCCACAGGCGCTCGCCGCGATCTCAGCCGAGACGGCGAGAAACTGCTTCAAACATTGTGGATATGCCCTTGGTTAAGTCAAGAATTGCTCTAGCGCCTCGCGTGCTTCGCCAGTTCCACGTAATCGTTTGAAATGTGAAGTTCAGCGACCGGGATACGCCGAACTTGCCCCTGTGCGCAAGAACCGAGCGGGGAGTATGAAATTTCGTGGCCCTTATCCTGGCCGGGAGCGCAACTCCAGCACCAAATTTCCCGAAAAATTTCCAGATCTACGCCAGCGCTTCGCGGCAATACTCGAGGCACTTCTTCATTTCGGCCATCACGGTCGTCCCCTCGCCAATCGCGTACTCCAACTCAATATTCGCCGGCCAGGTGTATCTCTCCTTCTTCATCAACTGCAGCACTTCCTTTATCGGCGTGCTCCCTTTGCCCCATGGCAGGTTGTCCGCCCCGTCGTTCCCGTAGCGCCGGTCTTTGAGATGGAAGCTCGAAATCCGCGATGCATTCGCCTCAATAAACGGAATCGGTGACTTGTTAATCGCCGCCGTGAAGTGGCCCACGTCCAGATTGATGCTGTTGTAATTCGATTGCCCCAGCGCCGTTTCCCAGCTCTGCTCGTTCACCTGCATGTGGTTGTGATACCCGGCGTACACCTTGTGCTTTGCCGCGAACTCGCCGATCCGCTGCGTGAGCGAGGCCTCCTTCGGCAACTCCATCGTCACGCTCCGGGCACCCAGCGCCTTCGCCACGTTGAAGACGTAGTCGTATTCGGCGTCACCCATTTCCGCGGTGAGTCCCAGCTTCACAATCGCGATGTTCACCCCTGCCGAGTTGTAGAGTTTCCGCAGTTCCTTGTACTTATCCATCGAAACGGATGTCCGCCACTGAGTGCGTTCGCCGGCGATCTTCTTCATCGCCGCCCGCCGCTCCGGCGTCATCTCCCGGCCCGCAAACGCCGGCCCCCTCGTCTGGGACGCACCGGCAAACGACTCCGCCGCGTCTCCCATCAACTCCACCGAACTGATCCCCAACTCCGTACAATACTTCAGGAGCTCCGGCGCCGAACTCGGCAGCGACCGGAAGCAATACGTGATCGCCCCGATCGTCACCCCGCCGAACTTCGAGTTGGGCTTACCAAAAGCTGTCGCCGCCACTGCGGCCATCGTTCCGAAATCGCGTCTTGTCAAAGTCATCCCCACCAAGTCTCTCCCTTTGCCATATGCGTTCGCAAGAACCCATCGTCGATGTCGAGGCCCAACCCCGGTTTGTCCGGTACCCTGAGAATCCCGCCCTTCACGGCCGGCGGCGCTCCTTTCGTCATCTGCTCCCGCAGTCTGCCGGGGCGTCCCAACCAGCTCTCTGACCGGTAGAAGTTCTGAATCGCCATCGACAGGTGCGCCGAGGCATACGTCCGCACCAGCGTTCCTACGTTGTGCAGCGCCACGGGAGTCCGCGTTAGCGCCGCATAGTCGGCAATCTTCCGGCACCCGGTCAAGCCGCCCGCAAACGAGATGTCCGGATGCACAATCTCCACCGCCTGCGAGTCCAGAAACGGCTTGAACTCTCGCAGCAACTCCAACTTCTCCCCCGTCAATAGCGGCACCTTCGTCGCCTTGCGCAAAGCCGCCCAGCCTTCGTGATAATGGGTGTTCAGCGAGTCTTCGACGAAGGCGACGTTCAACGGTTCCACCGCTCGCGAGATCGCGATTCCGCTCGGTGTATCGAATTCCCCGTGGCAGGCCACGCCCAGGTCGAAGGCGTCTCCGGCGGCCTCCCGCACGTTCGCATAGCCGCGATACAGCTTTCGCATCTCCTCGCTCGTCACCGTTGGATGAAACGGTCTCTCCACGGCGAAGGCTTGATCGATATTGAACTTGAAAAAGGTGAAGCCCTCAGGCTGCGCCTTCATTTCGTCCACCCACGCGCGGCACGCGCCTTTGTCGTGCATGTCTTTCAGCGCGTCTCCGTGAGAGTACATCCGGCACCCGTCCCGGAACGGTCCGCCCAGCAGTTTGTACACCGGTTGCCCGGTGATCTTCCCCGCCAGGTCCCACAACGCAATATCGATCCCGCTCAGCGTGCCCACCAGAGCCATATAAGGATGCTGCAGCGAAGTCATCCGGTAGTAGTGCTTTTCAATCGCGAGCGGGTCGGCGCCGATCAAGCCCGCGGGCCCTCCCGTGTACTTTGCCGCGCCAGGGAACGCTCCGCCGGTCAAGTGGTCTATATGCGTCCGCGCCATCGCCGCATTCGTTCCGGTCTCTCCGTACCCTACCAGTCCCGCGTCCGTCTCGATCTTGATCAGGCACCCGTCAAACTGAAAATCGAGTTGCAGCGCCTTGATCGCGGTAATCTTAACGGCTCCCGCGAACGGCGCCGCCATCGCCTCATACCGGCTCAGCCATCCGCCAACAGCGGTCCCCAGAGCCGATCGCAATATCTGTCGCCGATTCCAGAGGGCCGAAGTGTCCATAGTGGACGGTAGCGTATCACTCCTGGCACCGCTAATGGAGGACGACGCGTGAGCCAAACCGCATTGAGTAGTCAGTTTACGGTATTAAAAACACCCCATTTATAGTCACTTTACAGTATTGCAAAAATGTAATATGATTCATCTCGACGTTAACGAAACTGTAGCGTCTCAGGGAGGTCTTGTTGAAAATAAGCAAAGTTGCTTGGCTCGCATTGTTTGCCATAATGCTCACGTCAAGCCTATTTGGTCAGTCGTTCACAGGAAGCGTGAACGGTACTGTCACGGATGAAACCGGCGCCGTCGTTGGGGCGGCCAAGGTCGTCGTCACAGATCGCGATCGCGGAACAACGTTTCGCACCGTAGCCGATGGCTCGGGTCGCTTCGTCGTTACCGCGTTGCCCCCGGGCAATTATGCCCTCGTAGTCGAAGCCCCGGGCTTCAAGAAGTTCCAGAGCGGCGCCTTCAGCGTCGCGGTTCAGGAACAGCGATCTATCACCGCGCAACTGCAGGTTGGTGATGTCACCACCACGGTTGAGGTTGAGGGCTCTGCTGCCTTGGTCAACACGACCATTTCGAATCTGGGTCAGGTCATCGACAACAAGTACATTCTGCAGTTGCCCAACCTCGCCCGCAACTCGATGAGCTTGGCGTACCTCACGCCCGGCGTCGTCGGCTCCGGCGGCCGTCGCGGCGATAGCAATACCAACTTCAGCGCGAACGGTTCGCGCAACTCGACGTCGGACGTGCTGATTGACGGTGCGACCGTCACCACGGTCGAACAGAACTCCGGCATCACGGACTTGAAGTTCTCGCCCTCGGTCGATGCGGTGCAGGAGTTCAAGATGCAGACGAACTTCTTTTCTGCCGAATACGGACAGACCGGTGGCGCCGTGGTCAACATGGTGACCCGTTCTGGCACCAACAGCCTGCATGGCACCGGATACTACTTCATGCGCGATGCCAAGCTGAACGCTAACGACTGGTTTTCGAACCGCGCTGGCCGCGCCATCCCCAACTTCCACCGCGACCAATACGGCGGTGTGATCGGCGGACCGGCCATTAAGAACAAAACCTTCTTCTTCGGCGCTTATGAATATACGACCCAGGAAAGCCCCACCAGCCAGCAGTCCAGCCTGCCCACGGCGGAGCAGATCCGTGGTGACTTTTCTCAGACGTTCAACGCCTCCGGGCAGTTGATGCAGATCTACGATCCGTTCAACACCGTCACGAACGCGGCCGGGGTTATCACGCGGCAGCCTATCGCCGGCAACATGATCCCGGCTTCGAGGATGAACCCGCTGGCGGTGAAGGCTCTCTCCTTCCTTCCGGCTCCGAACCAGCAAGGCGCGGCTTTCACCAACGCCAATAACTGGTTCAACCAGGGCATCAACACCAGCCAGTCGCATCAGATCACCGTCAAAGGCGATCACAACTTTAACCAGAACAACCGCATCAGTGGCCGCTGGAGCAACCAGCGGAACAATGGCGCCAACCCGAATCTATTCGGTGACGGCAACCCGTCGTACTTCACAGGGGGCCCCAGTTTCACCCGGACGCAGTCCATGGTCGGCGATTTCACCCACGTGGCGAACGCGACGACGCTGTTTGTGTTCCGCTACGGATACACCTATTCGAACTTCGGACGCAACCCGTTCTTCGATACCTTTGATCCCACTTCTCTCGGATTCGCCTCCAACGTGAAGGAGAACGCGACCAACCTCGTGTTCCCCCGCTTCGGCCCGGAAGGCTTCCGCGAGTTCGGGACGGAAGGTTACTGGCTGATGGATCGTCAGGAAGCTGTCCACCACTGGTCGGGCTCGATGAGCAAGATGATCGGCGGCCACAACATCAAGGCCGGTGGCGAACGCCGCTACAATCGCCTCGATTACCTGCAGCCAGGATTCCCTTCCGGCAACTACAGCTTCTCCCGCGGCGCCACTTGCGCGGATCGCTTCACCTGCCCCGGCAATCAGGGTAACGGTTTGGCGACCATGCTCCTCGGCTGGACCACCGGCAGCAACTACCACATCGAACCGAAAGCGTTTTCGCGTTCCGCCTATTGGGGCTTTTACGTCCAGGACGACTGGAAGATCACCAACAAGCTGACCATCAACCTTGGGGTTCGCTACGACTTCGACGTGCCGCGCTGGGAAACTCAGAACCGCTATAGCTACTGGGATCTCGATCAGCAGTCGTCTATCCGCGTTCCGGGTCTTGACACCCGCGGCGTCATCAAGTTCGTCGATGACGACAATCGGTCGCCGTTTGATGCTGACATGAACAACTGGCAGCCGCGCATCGGCTTTGCCTATGCCCTGAATCCGAAGACCGCTATCCGCTCCGGCTATGGCCTCTTCTACACCCTCTCCCGCGCCACAGTGTTCGGCCGTCCGGGAACCGGCTTCACCATCAACTCGCCGTCCATCTGGACGCTGGACCAGAACGCAACGTTGAACTCGCAGCTCAACAACCCGTTCCCGAACGGCGTACTGCTGCCCCCGGGCCGCTCCCAGGGCGATAACACCCTGATCGGCTTCGGCACGGGCACCATTGTTCGCGACTACAACCGGAACCCGGAGTACCACTCCTGGAACCTCTCCATTCAACGGGAACTGCCGAGCCAGTCAGTCCTTGAGTTGAACTACACCGGCAGCCGCGGTACCCACCTCTTCATGCCGATCACAACCTTGTCGCCGCTGCACCCAACATATTGGTCGCTGGGCCGGACGGCGCTCGCGCAGCAGGTGCCCAACCCGTTCTTCGGCCAAATCACCGATTCGCGCTCCCCGCTGAGCCAGCCCAACGTCACCCGTGTCCGGACTCTGCGGCCCATGCCGCACTTCGACGGTACCAGCGTCGGCCAAGCCGAGCCTGCTCGTGGCGACTCCAATTACCACGCCCTGCAGGTGAAATGGGAAAAGCGCTTCAGCAAAGGTCTGACGATGCTCACCCACTACACCTGGTCCAAGATGATCGACAACGTTTCGCACAGCTCGGGCAATGTCTCGTGGCTGGGCGGATCGACGGCCCTGCAGAACATTTGGGATCTCCGCGGCGAGCGCTCGCTCTCCTCGCATGACGTTGCCAATCGCTTCGTCATGACTGGTTCCTACGAACTGCCGTTCGGGAAGGGCCGGGCCATCGGTTCGAACATGAACCGCGTTCTGAACTGGATTGCCGGCGGTTGGGACCTCAGCGGAGTGTTGCTCATGCAGAGCGGCATGCCCCTGCAGGTCACGCAGAATGGCGGCGCGATTTGGGACGGCACTCAGCGTCCGAACCTGATCGGCGACCCCAGCACCTCGGGCCGCATTCAGGACCGGATCAACTCCTACTTCAACCCTGCCGCCTTCTCGCAGCCGGCGGCTGACGTCCCCGGTTCGGCTCCCCGCAACCTCAACTATCGTGGACCGGGCATTAAAACCCTGGACGCAGCTATGCTGAAGAGCATTACCGTGAAAGAAGGCCACCGCATCGAGATCCGTCTCGAAGCGACCAACTTCACCAACACCCCGATGTTCGGCGACCCGGCCGCCGGCTTCGGCGCTGTCAACTTCGGTCAGATCACAGGCCTCCGCAACGGCGTTGGTCCTCGCAACATGCAGTTCGGTCTAAAGTATTACTTTTAGATCGACCTGCCAAAATTCAGATGGAGAGAGCCTTTTTTCGTAAAGTCTCTCTCCTCCTGCCTGAAGCCCGCTTCTTTCCCAGCGGGAAGAATCTGTTATATACTTCCTCCCGAAGTTAACAATTTGTTAACTCCATCAGGAGGTCCCTTTGAAAACAAGCAAAGTTGCTTGGCTGGCGCTGTTTGCTATGCTGCTCACGTCAAGCCTTTTTGGACAATCGTTCACGGGAAGCGTGAACGGCACTGTCACGGATGAAACCGGCGCCGTCGTTGGGGCGGCCAAGGTTGTCGTCACAGATCGCGATCGCGGAACAACGTTTCGCACCGTCGCCGATGGCTCGGGCCGCTTCGTCGTTACCGCGTTGCCCCCGGGTAATTATGCCCTCGTAGTCGAAGCCCCCGGCTTCAAGAAGTTCCAGAGCGGCGCCTTCAACGTCGCGGTCCAGGAACAGCGCACCATCACCGCGCAATTGCAGGTTGGTGACGTCACCACAACGGTTGAGGTCGAAGGCTCCGCTGCCTTGGTCAACACAACCATTTCGAACCTGGGTCAGGTCATCGACAACAAGTACATTCTGCAGTTGCCGAACCTAGCCCGCAACTCGATGAGCTTGGCGTACCTCACGCCCGGCGTGGTCGGCTCCGGCGGTCGTCGCGGCGACAACAACACCAACTTCAGTGCGAATGGTTCGCGCAACTCGACATCGGACGTGTTGATCGACGGTGCGACTGTCACCACGGTCGAACAGAACTCCGGCATCTCGGACTTGAAGTTCTCGCCCTCGGTTGATGCGGTGCAGGAATTCAAGATGCAGACCAACTTCTTCTCGGCAGAGTACGGCCAGACCGGTGGCGCTGTCGTGAACATGGTCACCCGTTCGGGCACAAACAGCCTGCACGGCACCGGCTACTACTTCATGCGTGACGCCAAGTTGAACGCCAACGACTGGTTCTCGAACCGCGCTGGCCGCGCTATCCCGGCGTTCCACCGCGACCAGTACGGCGGCGTCATCGGCGGACCGGTAATCAAGAACAAGACCTTTTTCTTCGGGGCGTATGAGTATACCTCGCAGGAAAGCCCGACCAGCCAGCAGGCCAGTTTGCCAACGCCGGAACAGTTGGCCGGCAACTTCTCGCAGACGTTTAACGCCTCGGGTCAGTTGATGCAACTCTACGATCCGTTCACTACTGTCACGAACGCGGCCGGCGTTATCAGCCGCCAGCCTATCGCCGGCAACATCATCCCGGCTTCGCGGATGAACCCGTTGGCGGTGAAGGCTCTCTCTTTCCTGCCCGCCCCGAACCAACAAGGCGCGCCCTTTACGAACGTAAATAATTGGTTCAATCAAGGCATCAACACGAGCACCGCGCACCAGATCACCGCTAAGGGCGATCACAACTTCAACCAGAACAACCGCATCAGCGGCCGCTGGAGCAACCAGCGGAACAACGGCATCAATCCCAACTTGTTCGGGGATGGAAACCCGGCCTATTTCACGGGCGGCAACAGCTTCACCCGGACGCAGTCCATGGTCGGCGACTTCACTCACGTAGCGAATGCGACCACGTTGTTTGTGTTCCGTTATGGATACACCTACTCGAACTTCGGACGTAACCCGTTCTTCGATACCTTTGATCCCACCTCGCTCGGCTTTGCGTCCAACGTGAAGGAGAATGCGACCAACCTCGTATTCCCCCGCTTCGGACCGGAAGGCTTCCGCGAGTTCGGCACCGAAGGCTACTGGATCATGGACCGCCAGGAAGCGGTTCATCACTGGTCCGGCTCGATGACCAAGATGATCGGCGGCCACAACATTAAGGCTGGCGGCGAACGCCGTTACAACCGTCTCGACTACCTGCAGCCGGGCCACCCCTCGGGTAACTTCAGCTTCGCCCGTAGCGCCACTTGTGCGGATCGCTTCACCTGCCCCGGCAATCAAGGGAACGGCTTGGCGACCATGCTTCTTGGCTGGACCACCGGCAGCAACTACCACATCGAACCGAAGGCGTTCTCTCGCTCGGCCTACTGGGGATTCTACCTGCAGGACGACTGGAAGATCACCAACAAGCTGACCATCAACCTCGGCGTTCGCTACGACTTCGACGTGCCGCGCTGGGAACTCCAGAACCGCTACAGCTACTGGGATCTTGACGCCCAGTCGTCGGTCAGCGCTCCGGGTCTCGACACCCGTGGCGTGATCAAGTTTGTCGACGATAAGAACCGCTCACCGTTCGATGCCGACATGAATAATTGGCAGCCGCGGATCGGTTTCGCCTATGCCCTGAATCCGAAGACCGCCATCCGCTCCGGCTATGGCCTCTTCTATACGCTCTCCCGCGCCACTGTATTTGGCCGCCCGGGTACGGGTTTCACAATCAACTCGCCAGCAATCTGGACGGAGGACGGAAACGCGACACTGAGCACCCAACTCAACAACCCCTTCCCGAACGGAGTGCTGCGACCCCCCGGCCGCGAACAGGGCGACGACACCCTGCTCGGCTTCGGCACTGGCACCATCGTTCGCGATAACAACCGGAACCCCGAGTACCACTCGTGGAACCTGTCGATTCAGCGTGAACTGCCCATGCAGTCCGTGCTCGAGATGAATTATACCGGCAGCCGGGGTACCCACCTCTTTATGCCGATCACCACGCTGACTCCGCTCCACCCTTCGAATTGGGGGCTTGGCCGTACAGCACTCAATCAACTCGTGCCGAATCCGCTCTTCGGACAGATTACGGATTCGCGCTCGCAGTTGAGCCGGCCGCAGGTAACCCGCGTCCGGACCCTCCGGCCCATGCCGCACTTCGACGGCGCGAACGTCGGTCAGGCGGAACCCGCTCGGGGAGATTCCAACTACCACGCTCTCCAGCTCAAGTGGGAAAAGCGTTTCAGCCGCGGGCTCACGATGCTGACGCACTACACCTGGTCGAAGATGATCGACAATGTTTCGCACAGCTCGGGCAACGTTTCGTGGCTCGGCGGATCGACCGCGCTGCAGAACATTTGGGACCTGCGCGGTGAGCGTTCGCTCTCGTCGCATGACGTTGCGAATCGCGTTGTGATGACCGGTGCCTACGAACTCCCGTTCGGCAAGGGCCGGGCCATCGGCGCCAACATGAATCGGGTTGTCAATTGGTTCGTTGGTGGCTGGGATGTCAGCGGCATGTTCCTCATGCAGAGCGGAATGCCTCTGCAGGTCACCCAGAACGGCGGCGCGATTTGGGACGGCACTCAACGTCCGAACCTGATCGGCGACCCCAGCACTTCGGGCCGCGTGCAGGATCGGCTGAGTGGCTACTTTAACCGTGCGGCCTTCTCGCAGCCCGCGGCTGACGTCCCTGGTTCGGCTCCCCGCAACTTGAACTACCGCGGACCCGGCATCAAAACCCTGGACGCGGCCATGTTGAAGAGCATGTACGTGAAGGAAGGCCACCGTTTGGAGATCCGTCTCGAAGCGACCAACTTCACCAACACCCCGATGTTCGGCGACCCGGCTGGGGGCTTTGGCGCCGTCAACTTCGGCCAGATCACAAGCCTCCGCAACGGCGTTGGTCCTCGCAACATGCAGCTTGGTCTGAAGTACTACTTCTGACCACTCCTAATCACCGGAGTGCAAAAGCCTCTGCCGCAAGGGAGAGGCTTTTGCGTATAATCCCTGGGAAAGAAGAGATTGTTATGAGTGGAGTCAGGGTCCTTGTCGGCACGAAGAAGGGTGCATTCCTCCTCAGCGCGGATGCCAACCGCCAGAAATGGGCCGTTGACGGTCCCCACTTTGGCGGTTGGGAGATCTATCATCTGGCCGGCTCCCCGGCCGATCCGAACAGGCTCTACGCTTCCCAATCCACCGGCTGGTTCGGCCAGATCATCCAACGTTCGAACGATGGGGGCCGCACATGGGAACCCGTGGGCAACCAATTGGTGTATGAGGGCGAAACCGGGACGCACCAGTGGTACGACGGCACCCCGCACCCTTGGGAATTCAAGCGCGTTTGGCACCTTGAGCCCTCGCTTCACGACCCGGATACGGTGTACGCCGGTGTTGAGGATGCCGCGATCTTTCGCTCGACCGATGGCGCCCGCACCTGGACCGAGTTGCCTGGCCTCCGCCAGCACAGCACGGGTTCCCGCTGGCAGCCTGGCGCCGGGGGCATGTGCCTGCATACGATCCTGCTCGATCCCGTTGACCCCAAGCGGATCTATGTAGCCATTTCGGTGGCCGGCGCGTTCCGCACCGATGACGGTGGCGAAACGTGGCGGCCAATTAATCAGGGCCTTCGCTCGGAGTTCCTTCCCGACCAGGAGGCGGACGTTGGCCACTGTGTCCACCGGATTGCGATGCATCCGAGTCGCCCCAAGGTGCTCTTCATGCAGAAGCACTGGGACGTGATGCGCAGCGACGATGCCGGCGACTCTTGGCGCGAGGTCAGCGGTAACCTTCCGGTCGATTTTGGTTTCCCCATCGCTGTTCACGCCCATGAGCCGGAAACGATCTACGTTGTTCCCATCAAGAGCGACTCGGAGCACTTTCCGCCGGAAGGAAAGCTGCGCGTCTACCGCAGCCGCACGGGAGGCACGGAATGGGAAGCCCTCACAAGTGGGCTGCCGCAGTCCGATTGCTACGTCAACATTCTGCGCGATGCGATGGCGGTTGACCGGCTCGACGAGTGTGGGATCTACTTCGGCACGTCGGGCGGTCAGGTTTACGTCTCCCCGAACGGCGGCGACGACTGGCAGTGCATCGTGCATGACCTTCCTCCGGTCCTCTCCGTCGAGGTGCAGACGCTGCCATGATCCGGGTCATTCTGCCAGCGCATCTGCGGACGCTGGCTGGCGTGGACGGCGAGGTTTCCTTGGCCGTCGCCGCCCCGGTCACGATCCGTTCGGTGTTGGATGAAGTGGAGGCACGTTATCCAATGTTGCAGGGCACTGTCCGCGACGCGGTAACCGGCGCGCGGCGGCCGTTTCTTCGTTTCTTCGTATGCGCTGAGGACTGGTCGCACGACTCCGTCGATCGACCACTCCCCGAATCGGTGGCTAACGCCACAGAGCCGGTCATCATCCTAGGAGCCATTGCTGGCGGTTGAACGCCCGACCATCGGACCTCTCAAGATTGGTCGTCCTTCTGCCTGAAAGGCAAGAAACTGGTGTCCTTTCGGGATATCTCCCCGGTGAATCGAGGTGATAGGATTAAATTCGTTTAGTAATTCAAGCGGCCACTGGGGGGCGTCTGGGTTGCAGCTTTTCTTGATTGCTCGTCGACAATAGGCGCTAACTCCGTTCTGCCTCCTGGGTGCCTGATCGCTTTGCCTTACTGAAAGGCCTCGGAATCCGCTACCAACCCGAAACTGATTTTACGTCCGCAGCATCAACCTAGGGCCGGGAGGAGTTGTCGCAGTTATCACGACCGGTCATTTTTTGAATCAGTGAGATAACAAACGGAGGAAGCCATTGAACCCATCCGCGAACCTGAGCGCGCATCGTGTCGTCGTCGAAAGTGTCCAGCCGGAGGTTGACGGCGGGCGCTTCCCCGTCAAGCGAATTGTTGGCGACATCGTGAGCGTTGAAGCGGACCTCTTTACCGATGGCCATGACCAGATTGCGTGCCGGCTGCTCTATAGGCGCGCTGAAGATTCGGCATGGCAGGAAGTCGTGATGTCGTCCATCGGCAACGATCGCTGGCGGGGCGAGTTTCCGGTGCTTCAGACCGGTGAGTATCGATTCACCGTTGAAGGCTGGGTGGACCACTTCCTCACGTGGCGTTACGATCTGGTAAAGCGACTTCAGGCTCGGCAGGACGTGGGAGTGGAGTTGCTAATCGGCGCACAATTGGCGGAGAGTGCGGAGCAACGGGCCCTTCCGGAAGATGGACCCCGCTTGCGCGTGTACGCGAACGAGTTGCGGAAAACGGACGACGTCGAGCATCGCAGCGCAGTGGCGGTTGACGGCGAGATCGCTCTGACGGTTCACCGCTATCCCGACCGCCGGTATTCGACCCGATACGAAAAGGAACTCGCGATCACCGTCGATCGGGAGAAAGCAAGATTCTCGACTTGGTATGAGGTTTTCCCGCGATCCTGTGCGGACGAGCCTGGGCGGCATGGGACCTTTCGTGATTGTGAGACTTGGCTGCCCTACATTGATTCCATGGGCTTCGACGTCCTCTATCTGCCGCCGATTCATCCGATCGGCGCTACCTACCGTAAGGGGAAGAACAACGCGGTTGCCGCCGCTCCAGACGACGTCGGCAGTCCGTGGGCGATCGGATCGGAGGAGGGCGGACACAAGAGCATTCATCCGGCGCTGGGAACTTTTGCCGACTTCGAGCGTTTGGTGCAAAGCGCCGCGAAGTTGGGGATTGAAGTGGCGCTCGATATCGCCATTCAATGCACCCCGGATCATCCCTACGTTCGGGATCATCCGGAATGGTTCCGCCACCGGCCGGACGGCACCATCCAATATGCGGAGAACCCTCCCAAAAAGTACCAGGACATTTATCCGATCGATTTCGAGACCCCGGACTGGCAGGCGCTCTGGGAGGAGTTGAAGAGTATTTTTGAGTTCTGGATCGACCGCGGGGTGAAGATCTTCCGCGTTGATAACCCGCATACGAAGGCCTTTCCCTTCTGGGAGTGGGTGATTCTGGAATTGAAGCAGAAAGATCCGGAAGTGCTGTTTCTCGCGGAGGCCTTTACCCGGCCGAAGGTAATGCACCGGCTGGCCAAGGTGGGCTTTAGCCAATCCTACACGTATTTCACCTGGCGGAACACCAAGAGCGAGATAACAGAATATTTTGAAGAAATGGAGCGGAGTAAGGTGCGGGAGTTCTTCCGGCCTAACTTGTGGCCCAACACTCCTGATATTTTGCCTGAGTTTCTCCAGATGGGTGGGCGCCCTGCTTTTCTAATACGCCTAACCCTTGCGGCGACGTTAGGATCCAACTACGGGATCTACGGCCCGGCCTTTGAATTGTGCGAGAGCGCGCCCCGGAATCTTGGCAGCGAAGAATACCTCGACTCGGAAAAGTACCAGATCAGAAATCGCGATCGCGAAGACACGTCGAGCCTCAAACAGTTCATCGTGCGCGTGAATCGGATTCGCCGCGAGAATCCAGCGCTTCAGTCGGATGAACGGCTCACGTTTCACGAAACCAGCAATCCAATGCTCCTTTGCTATAGCAAGGCGACCCGCGATCATTCGAACGTGATTCTGGTTGCCGTCAACCTGGATTCTGCACACACTCATTCGGGATGGGTCACGCTCGATCTTGAAGCTCTCGGGATCGCGGGGAATGATTCCTTTCAAGTGCACGACTTGATCACCGACAGCCGTTTCGTCTGGAAAGGAAGCAAGAACTACGTCGAGCTGGCGCCGGGCTCCAGCCCTTCCTGCATTCTGCGCTTGCGGAGGCGCATTCATACGGAGAAAGAGTTTGACTACTACCTGTGACCAAGCCGCGGCGCGCAAGATTCGCCCCGGCAGCCCCTATCCACTCGGCGCGACGTGGGATGGGTCTGGAGTAAATTTCGCACTCTTTTCTGAACACGCCACGGCAGTGGAGTTATGTCTATTTGATTCACCGGATTCGGTCGTCGAGTCGGTGCGGATTCCGCTTCCTGAGCAGACCGATCAGATCTGGCACGGATACCTCCCCTCAATTTTGCCGGAGCAGCTTTACGGCTATCGTGTACACGGACCGTATCTGCCCCAACAAGGGCATCGCTTCAATCCGAACAAAGTACTCTTGGATCCGTACACCAAGGCTGTTGGCCGGACTATCCGATGGGGCGATGAGATGTACGGCTACCAAGTCGGTCATCCCGACGGCGATTTGTCGTTTGATCCCCGTGATAACGCTGCTTCGGCCGCTCTCGGTGTGGTCATCGACACCTCGTTCACCTGGGGTGGGGACAGGCCGCCGAAAACACCGTGGCACAAGACGGTGATCTACGAAATGCACGTGAAGGGATTTACTAAGTTACATCCTCACGTGCCGGAGTCGCTCCGAGGCACATATATGGCTCTCGGCTCGGAAGAAGCTATTCGTCATCTGACTGACCTTGGCGTAACTGCTGTTGAGTTGATGCCTGTTCACCATCACGCCTACGATCACTACCTGGTAAACAAGGGGCTTACAAACTACTGGGGATACAACACAAGCGCGTTTCTCGCTCCGGAAGTGCGCTATTCCAGGGCCAGCACGGCCGGCGGCGCCGTTCGCGAGTTCAAGACGATGGTGAGAAATCTTCATTTGGCCGGGCTCGAGGTGATTCTCGACGTTGTGTATAACCACACGGCGGAAGGCAATCAGCTCGGACCCACCCTCTCACTCCGCGGAATCGACAATGTCGCCTACTACCGTGTGGTTCCCGGTCGCGAGCGCTTCTACATGGACTACACGGGCTGCGGCAATACCTTGAACATGCGGCATCCTCGGGTGCTTCAACTGATCATGGACAGCCTTCGATACTGGGTCCTCGAGATGCACGTTGATGGCTTTCGATTCGACCTCGCCAGTGCATTGGCTCGTGAGCTACATGCGGTCGATAAACTGGGAGCCTTCTTCGATATCATCCATCAGGACCCCGTACTTTCGCAGGTTAAGCTCATCGCCGAGCCGTGGGACCTCGGCGAGGGCGGCTACCAGGTTGGCAATTTTCCCGTGGGATGGACGGAATGGAACGGTAAATACAGAGATGATGTCCGGCGGTTCTGGAAAGGGGATGGCGGCTTGGCCTGTGAACTGGCCACGAGGCTGACCGGCAGCAGCGACTTATATGCGCGAAGTGGGCGCCGTCCGTATGCCAGCATCAATTTTGTTACTGCGCATGACGGCTTTACGCTTCTCGATTTAGTTAGCTATAACGAAAAGCACAATGAAGCCAACCGGGAAGGGAATGCTGATGGCGCCAACGATAACCTGTCGTGGAATTGTGGTGCGGAAGGTCCTGTCGAAGATGAGGGGATCGTGGCTTTGCGAGCGCAGCAGCAGCGTAACTTTTTAGCCACGCTGCTGGTGTCGCAAGGCGTCCCAATGATCTGCGGCGGCGATGAGATGGGCCGCACGCAAATGGGCAATAACAATGCTTACTGCCAGGACAATGCAACCAGTTGGGTGGATTGGAATTTGAGCGAGTCCCAGAAGGATCTGTTGGAATTCACCCAATACATGATCAGACTGCGGGCCAGCAATTCAACCCTCCGCCGCCGGAAGTTCTTCCAGGGCGAGGACATCCGGGGCGTCGGCCGCGATGACATCAGTTGGTTCGAACCCAACGGGCAGGAAATGGGCGACGTCGCCTGGAATTCTCATTTTGTGCGATGCCTTGGCGTTCGGCTCAACGGACACATCGACGATCCAGAGGATTCCAACGATTCCGTTCAGCCGGATACGCTCTTTCTCATGTTTAACGCCCATCATGGCCGGATCAATTTTCTATTGCCTGACCAACCGGACCACCATTGGGAGAGGTTGGTTGATACATCCCTAAATCTCTGGGATGCGCCCCATAAAGTACGGCGGCGGATTTATCATCTGGGCGGCCGAACCGTCGCAGTTTTTCGTCTACGCGAGACCCCAAAGAAAACGAAGGCCGATCATCTGCGCAACAGGGCGAGGTATCTACGATGAATACTCCATTCCTTAGCGAATTCGACCTGCACCTCCTGGCTGAGGGCAGCCACTTCAGGACATGGGAGAAACTGGGGGCGCACTTGGGGGCATCCCCAGACGGAATCGGTGTGCACTTCGCGGTGTGGGCGCCGAATGCGAAGACGGTTTCGGTGATTGGCGAGTTCAATGGGTGGGATGCCGATGCTCACCCGATGCGCTTTCACCCGGAGGCCGGTGTATGGGAGACGTTCGTGCCCGGTGTTCGCCAGGGCGCGCTGTATAAATACCGGGTCTGTGCCAATGGGTCGGCGTATGTGGCCGACAAGGCCGACCCTTATGGTTTTGCCGCAGACTGCCGGCCGGAAACCGCATCGAAAGTATGGGAACTGGATGGCTATGGTTGGGGTGATTTAGATTGGTCCCAAACCCGGCAGAGCCGGCATGGGCTGGCCTCGCCAGTCTCGACATACGAGGTCCATCTCGGGTCATGGATGCGGGTCCCCGAGGAGGACAATCGCTGGCTGACCTATCGCGAAATGGCGCCTCGGCTAGCTGCGTACGTTACGGAGATGGGGTACACCCACGTCGAACTTCTCCCCGTCATGGAACATCCTTTCGATGGTTCCTGGGGCTATCAGACGATTGGCTACTTCTCTCCCACCAGCCGCTTCGGCTCACCGCATGATTTTATGTTTCTGGTCGACCATCTCCATCAGTGCGGAATTGGGGTAATCCTCGATTGGGTGCCGGCCCATTTTCCTCGCGACGAACACGGGCTGGCCTATTTTGACGGCACTCACCTGTATGAGCATGCCGATCCCCGTCAGGGAGAGCAGCCCGAATGGAGCACGAATGTCTTCAATTTTGGCCGCCGCGAAGTCCGAAATTTCCTGCTTAGCTACGCGCTGTTCTGGCTCGAGAAGTATCACATTGATGGCCTTCGAGTGGACGCAGTGGCGTCCATGTTGTACCTCGACTACTCACGAAAGGATGGGGAATGGATCCCCAACCAATACGGAGGCCGGGAGAATCTGGATGCAGTTGCTTTCGTCAAACAGCTCAATGAGTTGGTACACCGGGAGTTCCCCGGTGTGATGATGATTGCCGAAGAATCCACCGCGTGGCCCATGGTCTCCCGGCCAGTGTACGCGGGTGGATTGGGCTTCGAATTCAAATGGAATATGGGCTGGATGCACGACATGTTGGAATACATGTCCGTTGATCCGCTTTACCGCTCCTATCACCACAATCGCATCACGTTCAGCATGATGTACGCCCACACGGAAAACTTCGTCCTGCCGTTTTCCCATGATGAGGTCGTACATGGCAAGGGCTCGATGATCGGCAAGATGCCTGGGGACGATTGGCGAAAGTTTGCCAACTTGCGGCTGCTTTTCGGCTTCATGTTTACTCATCCCGGGAAGAAGCTCCTGTTCATGGGCAATGATTTCGGCCAATGGGCAGAGTGGAACCATGACAAGAGTTTGGACTGGCATTTGCTGGATCAGCCAGCGCACTCCGGGCTGCGCCGCTGGGTGCGCGACCTGAATACGGCGTATCGGGGAAATCCCTCGCTCCATGAGATGGATCACGATCCTAAAGGCTTTGAGTGGGTCGATTGCGGCGACCACCAGCAGAGCACAATCAGCTTTCTGCGGCGCGGCGTGGATGGCAAATCTATTCTGTTTTGTGCCTGCAACTTCACCCCAGTCCCGCGGATGAACTACCGCTTGGGCGCTCCCGAAGGTGGCCACTGGAAGGAGATCCTCAATAGCGACGCCACTTTATACGGTGGTAGCGGTCATGGCAATCAGGGAGGGGTGGAGGCGAGCCCCACTCCACTGCACGACCGCCCCTTCTCCTTGACCCTGTGCCTTCCACCTCTGGGAATGGTGGTGCTGAAATGGGAGGCATCCGCTTGAGCGATCAGCGCCCCGAATTCGGTGCTACGGTGCGCGACGCCGCAACCGAATTTTGCGTCTGGGCGCCGGAAGCCGAAATGGTCGAAGTGATCCTTGAATCTCCCGTTCGCCAGGGTAAAGCCCATGCGATGACCTTGCACCCGGAGGGGTATCACTGTGCGCTGATCGCTGGAATCGGCGACGGCGACCTATACCGGTACCAGCTAGCGGACAAGGGGACTTTCCCGGATCCCGCTTCCCGCTTTCAACCTCAGGGCGTTCATGGTCCGTCGCAAGTCGTGGACCCGGATCTATTCGCCTGGTCCGACGCAGGCTGGGCCGGCATCGCTCTGGAGGACTCAATTCTCTACGAATTACACGTTGGCGCCTTCACGCCGGAAGGCACTTTCGCCGCCGCTGAAGCCAAGCTGCCCTATCTGCACGGACTGGGCATCACCGTCGTCGAGCTGATGCCGGTGGGAGACTTCCCAGGACAGCGGAACTGGGGATACGATGTCGCCGCTCCCTTCGCTCCGGCCCGCTGCTATGGGACGCCGGACGACCTGCGCCGGTTCGTCGACCGCGCCCACGCCCTGGGCCTGGCCGTCCACTTGGACGTCGTCTACAACCATCTCGGACCTGACGGCGCTTATCAATCGGCATTCAGCCGATTCTTCTATTCCGAAACGCATCGCAGTCCATGGGGGGCGGGCATCAACTTCGATGGTCCGAATAGTCAGCCGGTCCGGGACTACGTCCTGAAGAATGCGCTGCATTGGGTTCTTGAGTACCACATAGACGGTCTGCGGCTCGATGCGACACATGCCATTGTCGACGACAGTCCACAGCACATCGTCGCCGAACTTACTGCTGCTGTCGCCGCCTCCGTGTCGTCAGCCTCTCGGAAGATCATCATCGCCGAGGACGATCGCAATCTGGCCCGGTTGTTGCGCTCCGCCGCTGCTGGCGGGTGGGGGCTCGACGCCGTGTGGGCCGATGATTTTCACCATCAGATGCGTCGCCTGCTCGCTGGAGATTCGGACGGATACTTCCAGGACTTTGACGGAACGACCAAAGCGATTGCGGCCACGGCCGACCAAGGCTGGTTTTATACCGGCCAGCATGCCCCTTACTTCGGTGGCGCCCGGGGAACTGACACGGCCGGCCTCGATCGCTTTCGCTTCGTCTGCTGCCTGCAAAACCACGATCAGATTGGCAACCGTGCGATGGGAGACCGGATCCACAGCAAAATCGATCCCGCGGCATGGCGCGCGGCCTCGACGCTGTTGCTGCTGCTGCCGGAAACGCCGCTGCTTTTTATGGGCCAGGAATGGGCTGCCTCGACTCCGTTTCTTTATTTCACGAATCACTATCCGGCTCTTGGCGCCTTGGTCACCGAAGGCAGGCGCCGCGAGTTCGGCCGTTTCTCCGCCTTCGCCGATCCGGCGGCCCGTGAGAACATCCCGGATCCGCAAGCGGTACAGACTTTTGAAGCCAGCGGGCTCAATTGGGCCGAATCGACGCGCGAGTCCCATGCCGCGGTGACGTGGCTTTACCGGAGTCTGATCGCGGCAAGAAAGACGCTGCGAGTGGCGGATGATCCCGCCGCGGGAGTCATCCGGCTGAGTGACGACAGCCTGCTTGTACGCCGGACTGCGCTGGATGGCTCCGTGCTCGCGGCCATCATCCGGCTCCGGGGAGCCGGTTCTGAGTCGATTCCGTACCTTGGCAGCGACACACTGCGTTGTGATGTCGTTCTTACCACCGAGGATGCCGAAGCTACCATGGATCCGCAGCCCCCGACAGTCAACCAGCAGACTGCGGTTATTGAATTCGCCAGACCGGGCGCGGTGGTACTTCGTTGGGAGCTCGCCGGAGCGGGGGGAAGGATCTAATCAATGTTGCCCGAGCACGCACCAAGTCGCGTTCCAATCAGCACATACCGCTTGCAATTGAACCAACAGTTCCCCTTCGAGGAAGCGAGGCGCATTGCCGGTTATTTGAAGCAGCTTGGGATCACCGAATACTATTGCTCCTCGTTTCTGGCGGCAAAGCCGGGCAGTACCCATGGATACGACCTCTGTGACCACTCCCGGATCAATCCCGAACTGGGCGGTTTGGAAGCATTTCGTCAATTTGCCAAAGAACTCCGCGAACATGGCTTTGGACTGATCCTTGATTTCGTCCCCAACCACATGAGCACCGATCCGGCGGCAAACCTCTGGTGGCGTGATGTGCTCGCCAACGGCCCGTCGTCTCCCTATGCCTCCTTCTTTGACATCGACTGGGAGCCGGTAAAACGGGAGTTGAAGAACAGAGTGCTCCTGCCTGTTCTCGGCTCTCAGTACGGCGTGACGTTGGAGTCAGGACAACTGCAGTTGGACTTCTCCGGCGGAGCCTTTCGTCTCAACTACTTTGATCTAGATCTACCGCTCAATCCCCGGCAATTGCGGATGCTGTTGGGCCACAGACTCGACTCCCTGGTTTCTTCGGTCGAGCCAGCCGACCCGCATCTCAATGAATTCCGGAGTATCTTATTCCACCTGGAGCACATGCCCGCTTACACGGAGACGAACCCGGAAATGGTGGAGTCGCGGCACCGGGAGAAGGATGTAGCCTTGGGCCGTTTGGAGCGTCTGGCCGGCGAGTCGATAGCCATTCAGAATCACATCAAACGGAATATTCAGGAGTTCAATGGCACGCCCGATCAGCGGACGTCTTATGACCTGCTGCATGAGTTGCTGGAGTTACAGCCGTACCGGCTTTCGTATTGGCGAACGGCCATGCACGAAATCAACTACCGCCGTTTCTTCGATATCAACGAACTGGCCGGCTTGCGCATGGAGGAACCGGAAGCGTTCCGTTGCGCCCATGAATTCACCTTTGGACTGATTCGAAATGGGGATGTGACCGGCCTCCGGATGGATCACATCGATGGGTTGTATGATCCCTCCAGTTACCTGAACGCCGTGGTGAGTTCGCCCGAACTTGGCGGCAAACGCCCGTATCTCGTCGTCGAGAAGATCCTCTCGATTGGAGAAGAATTACCGGAGCAATGGAAGTCGCATGGTACGTCCGGTTATGAGTTCCTCAACGACGTAACCGGACTGTTTGTCGACCTGATGAACGCCAGCGAGTTTTCCCTGTTGCATCAGCGCTTCACCGGTCAGGTAAGCGAGTTTGCTGACGTCGTATACGCAAGCAAGCGCCTGATTATTGAGACGTCGATGGCCAGTGAACTGAACGTCCTGGCGCATGAATTGAATCGCATCTCCGAAGGGGATTGGCGATCGCGGGACTTTACCCTCGACAGTCTGCAGGAAGCCCTGCGCGAGATCGTTGCCTGCTTCCCTGTATACCGGACTTATGCGGCCCCTGACGGATGGTCCAGCCTCGATGAACAAAACATCGACCAGGCGGTTTCAATGGCGCTTCGCCGCAATCCTGCTCTCGAGCCCTCCATCTTCCACTTCGTCCGTCAAATGCTCCTCCCCCGCCGGACGCCTGAGATCAGGGAAGTCGAGTATGCCCGCCGCGTTCGCTTCGCGATGAAGTTTCAGCAGTACACCGGGCCGGTGCAGGCCAAAGGCGTCGAAGATACCGCTTTCTACCGCTACGGTCCACTCCTCTCGCTGAACGAAGTCGGAGGGCATCCCGACCACTTCGGCCGCACGGTGGAAGCGTTTCATGTCGCCAATCAACATCGGGAGCGGTCGTGGCCGCTGACGATGCTGACGACTTCCACCCACGACACGAAACGGGGGGAGGACGCAAGGGCCCGCATCAGCGTGCTCTCGGAGATGCCAGCCGAATGGCGAACCGCAATATCCCGATGGGCTCGGGCAAACGCATCCGCCACTACCATGGTTCGCGGTGAACCGGCCCCCGGCAGAAGTGACCAGTATCTGTACTATCAGGCTCTCCTTGGCGCTTGGCCGCCGGGCTTGTCGGAGCAGCCCCCCGCCGAGTTCGTCGACCGGATGCGCGGCTATATGAAGAAGGCCGTGAAGGAAAAGAAGACCCGCACGAGTTGGATCAACCCATCGGAAGAGTACGACGCGGCGGTGTCCAATTTCGTCGAACGCTCGCTCACCGGCAGAAATGCGCATTCGTTTCTTACCCTCTTCGTCCCCTTTGCCAAGCGGATTGCCAGCCTCGGCATGGTGAACTCGCTCGCCCAGTTGCTTCTCAAAATTGGTTCGCCTGGCGTCCCGGACTTCTATCAGGGCTCCGAACTCTGGGAACTGAGTCTGGTCGATCCCGACAACCGCCGCCCCGTCGACTTCCGCCTGCGCGAAGCCATGCTCGACGATTGCCTCAACCTGCTCGAAGATCGCTCGGAACCGGGCGACCGGCTTCATGCGCTGGCCGAAATGCTATCCCAATGGCACGACGGCCGGATCAAGCTGTTCTGCACCGCCGCGGGACTCCGGCTTCGGCGGCGCCTGCCGGAGGTATTCGTTGGCGGCCAATATATACCTTTAGCGCCTGAGGGTCCGGCCGCCAATCACCTTGTGGCATTTGCTCGCGTAGCTGGCGCCAAGTGCGTAGTTATAATCGTGCCGCGGCTCGTCGCCGCTCTATCCGGCTCTGGCTCCCATCCGCCCACGGGGCCTACCGTATGGAAGGACACCTCGATCCCGCTGCCGGAACCGTGGCAAGGTACGCGCTTGCGGAATGTCCTCACCGGCGAGACTTTCTCTCTCCCCGCCGGGCAATCTGGAGTTCTCGCCGCCCAGGCTCTTAAAGTATTGCCGGTCGCGATTCTCGAAAATCTCGAAAAGGAGTCCGCATGAAAAAGCCCAGCAGTGCGCATGACCCTCTTTGGTACAAAGACGCGATCATCTATGAGCTCCATGTCAAAGCATTCTTCGACGGCAACAACGATGGTATCGGAGACTTTGTCGGGCTCCTCCAGAAGCTCGACTATCTCCAGGAGTTGGGCGTCACCTGTATCTGGCTGCTCCCATTCTTTCCCTCTCCCCTACGCGATGATGGCTATGACATCAGCGACTACCTGAGCATCCATCCCAGCTACGGCACGATGGACGATTTTGTGCGGTTTCTCGACGCCGCTCACGGCCTCGGAATGCAGGTGATGGTCGAGCTCGTGGTGAATCACACCTCAGACCAGCACCCCTGGTTCCAGGCTGCCAGATCCTCCCCACCCGGCTCCCCCGAAAGGGACTTCTACGTGTGGAGCGACACCGACAGAAAGTACGAAGGCGCCCGTATTATCTTCACGGACACCGAGAAGTCCAATTGGACCTGGGACCCCGAAGCCAAAGCCTACTACTGGCACCGCTTCTTCTCGCACCAGCCCGATCTGAACTACGACAACCCCACCGTCGTTGAAGAGGTTATCCGCACGATGCGCTTCTGGCTGGATTTGGGCGTCGACGGGCTGCGGCTCGATGCGATCCCCTATCTGGTCGAACGTGACGGCACCAATTGCGAAAACCTGCCCGAGACGCACGTCGCCCTCCGCCAGATTCGAGCAGCCATGGATCGGGACTACGAGAACCGGATGATTCTCGCCGAGGCCAACCAGTGGCCCACCGATGTCCGTCCGTACTTCGGCGAAGGCGATGAATGTCACATGGCCTTCCACTTCCCGTTGATGCCCCGTATCTATATGGCGCTCCGTCTGGAAGACCGCCTGCCCATTGTCGAAATCATGGGACAAACTCCCCCAATCCCGGAAAGTTGCCAGTGGGGAATCTTCTTACGCAACCACGACGAACTGACCCTGGAGATGGTCAACGAGGAGGAGCGTGACTACATGTACCTCGCCTATAGCGCCGACCCCCGCATGCGCATTAACATTGGCATCCGCCGGCGCTTGGCCCCCCTGATGGACAACAATGCACGCCGAATCGAGCTTCTGAACAGCCTCCTGTTCTCGTTTCCGGGCACCCCGATTCTCTACTACGGCGACGAGATCGGTATGGGGGACAACATCTATCTTGGCGACCGCAACGGTGTTCGCACCCCCATGCAATGGAGCGCCGACCGCAATGCGGGGTTCTCGCGAGTCACTCCCGCCAAACTCTTCAGCCCTGTCATCATGGACGCCGTCTATGGCTATGAAGCCGTCAACGTCGAGGCGCAGCAGGGAGAGGCATCCTCCCCTCTGAACTGGATGCGGAACATGATCGCGCTGCGCAAGCTCTTTCGAGTGTTCGGCCGCGGAACCATCGAATTCCTCTCGCCTTCCAACCGGAAGGTTCTGGCCTACTTACGGCGGGGAGAAGGGGAACTGATTCTTTGCGTCGCCAATCTATCCCGGTTCGCCCAGCCTGTTGAGCTGGACCTGCAAGCCTTCCAGGGTATGCGGCCGGTCGAGATGCTGGGGTATGTGGAATTCCCGCTGATTCGAGAGCAGCCGTATCCGCTCACCCTTGGCGCTTACGGATTCCTTTGGTTCGAATTGCAGCGGCGGGAGAGCGAGATGCCGCCCGAGGAAGTTGGCTCGGAGAGAGATACTCTCGATTTAAGCGACGGCTGGAAATCGGTCTTGCAAGGGCCGTACGCCGGCATGATCGAGCGAGAACTGGTGGCCTTTCTTCCCAGACAACGATGGTTTGGCCGAAAGGCCCGCCGGATTGTCACCACCGCCATCACCGACTGGGCCGAACTTCCTGGTTCTGATGCCGTCCTCCTGATTGTTGAGGTACGATTCCAGGATCTCGATCCCGAATCCTATGTCGTGCTCCTCGCCTCCAGCTACGGTGAGGCCGCTGGCGCCATCCGGTCGTCGTCGGTCGGCGCCATCCTCTGTCCGGCCGTTACCGCCAAGGAGAGTGGCGCCGTTCACGATGGCATGATTGATCGGGCTGCATGCGCGCAGCTGCTCCAGCTCATCGTGGAGAATGGGCAAATTCCTACCCGTCGGGGAGTCCTCCGTGGCGCTGCCAGTGCCTCGCTGGAGGAGCTCCGTGGTGACCCCAGTGTGGCTCTCATCCCCGCACGGATGTCCGGAGAGCAAAGCAATTCCTCTGTGCTGTTCGGGGATCGGCTGATTCTCAAAGTGTTTCGAAAGGTGGAACAGGGCCCCAATCCGGACTGTGAAATCGGACGGTTCCTGACCAACGAGACCACCTTCGGCCGGATCCCACCCTTTGCCGGCGTCATCGAGTACGAGGCGGAGGGCGCTGCGCCAGCCACGGTTGCCCTGTTGCAAGGGCTGGTGGAAAACGAAGGCGATGGCTGGAAGTGGTTCCAGGAGGAACTCGCCCGTTACTTCGAACATCACGCGCCTGTTGTCTTCCCCTTCGCTGCACCCACCGTCCTGGACTTCGCTGCACAACCGCCGGGCCAGTTTGTCCGTGATCAGGTTGGATTCAGTCTCGATTTCGCCGCGCTCCTCGGCCGGCGTACCGCTGAAATGCACTTGGCCCTTGCTGCTTCCACCGGCCATCCGGACTTCTCGCCGGAACCCATGGCCGGCCTGGACTTCGGCGAACTCGCCGGAAATCTACGCGTCCTTGCCGTCGGGGTGCTGGATCGCCTAAAGGAAAACCTGGCCAGGCTTCCGGATGACTTCGTCGAGCAAGGCGGTCTGCTGCTCAGCAGGCGGCGGCAGTTGCTGGGTGCCTTTCAGGCCCTTGGTGATCTCCAAAGCGGCGGCCTGAAAATCCGGATTCACGGCGACTTTCATCTTGGTCAAGTGCTGGTCACGAAAGGCGACTTCGTTATCCTCGACTTTGAAGGAGAACCGGCCCGTTCGCTCACCGAACGCCGTATGAAACAATCCCCATTGAAGGATGTTGCCGGAATGCTCCGATCTTTCTCCTACGCCGCCCAGTCCGCATTAATCGCCTATCAGACCCGCCACCCCGACAACGAGGAACGCCTCGTCCGGTGGGCCAGACTTTGGGAACACTCCACCACAGGGGAATTCCTCCGTGCATACCGGGCCGCCTCAGCGGGCGCGCTCATTGTCCCCTCCGATGCGAAGGCGTTTAAGGTCGTGCTCGATGCGTTCCTTTTGGACAAAGCGCTCTATGAGTTGCAGTACGAGTTGGACCATCGGCCAACCTGGATTCGAATCCCCGCCCGCGGCATCCTGTCGCTATTTCCGTAACCGTTGGCCGTCGTTGACTTCGGGAGGAGTCTGGAAAACCGAATATGGCAGCACTTGATTCTATTCCCCACTCGGCAAGAGAACAATTGTCGCAAATTGAGATAGCGGACCTTGTAGTCGCGCTCCCTTCCTGTTCCCACGCGGACACCCTGGCCACAGCGATAGCCACGCTGCGTCCGGCCCTGGGGGAGTTGCTTTCGGGTGGCCGGGTCGTCGTCCTTTACCCGGACCGCGCCATCGCGTCGCCGTCGGCCGATCCCCCTCTCGAAGATCCTTCGTTCCAACTGGTTCCGTACCCCCTTCTCCCCATCGAGCCATATGACGACAAGTCGCTTGATCAGGGGCTCCGGTCGCTTTTGCGGGTCGGCCAAGTACTCTCCGCCCGGGCATTTGTTCTCATCGGTTCCGAACTCGGCCCAACTACTCTCAGCGAGGTACCGGCGCTAGCGGAGCCCATTGTCAACAACGCGTACGATCTCGTCCTCCCCTACTACGCCCGCCGTCAGTTTGCCGGCCTAATGAACAGTGGCATCATCTATCCCCTCAGCCGCGCACTCTACGGAGCTCGGGTGCGGAATCCAATGGCAATCAACATGGCCATTTCGCCGCGCCTCGCGGATCTCTACCTCCAGTCCGCGGTAGGGAGCCCGACGGTCACGGGATGGATGACGACGAGAGCCGTAAACGCCGGCCTGCAGATGTGCCAGGTCTACCGTCCCGAGGCCATTGCTCCCGGCACCGGCGAATCGACGGACTTGAGCGCGACGCTCGCCCACGTCCTCGGAGCGTATTTCCTCGAGATCGAGCGCAATGCCAACTACTGGCAGAAAGTGCGTGGATCGCAGCCCGTTCGCACCTTCGGCCACCCAGTCGCGCTGCCCTCTGAGAACGCCAGTGTTGATTTGCACACGCTGGTCGGCAACTATCAGCGCGGCTGCAAGGACCTCAGCGACATCTGGGCCGTAGTTCTCTCGCCGGCCCCCATGGTCGAACTGCGAAAGATCGCCCGGCTGCCCTTCGAAAGTTTCCGGATCAGCGATGAACTGTGGGCGCACATCCTATACGATTTCATCCTCGGCCACCGCCAGCGTCTCATCAGCCGGGACCACTTGCTCCGCGCCCTCACCCCCATCTATCTCGGATGGGTCGCCTCGTATGCGCTGCAGTCGCAGAATTTGTCCCTCGATGCCATCGAGTCTCGCTTGGAGCAAACTTGCCTCGCCCTCGAGTCCCTCAAACCCTATCTGGTGTCGCGGTGGAGATGGCCGGATCGCTTCAATCCCTAGAATTCAAAGGAGTCACCTATGTTCGACCAAATCAATCAGGCGCTTATCGAATCCACGACCAGAGTACTGACGGGTCTTGCGCACCTGCTCCCGGGCGTCGTCGCCCTAATCGTGGCGGTGCTGGTGTCCTTTGGGTTCGCCACACTGTCCTCCTGGCTCCTCCGGCGCTTGCTGCGGGGAGTTGATTTCGATGGGAAACTCGCATCCTGGGGCTGGGCGGGTCTGCTCGACATTTCGCCGTCGCAGAGCCCGGCCATGCTCGTCATCGGCGTCATTTACTGGTGCATCATTCTTCTGGGCGCCCTGATAGGGTTTGCGGCCATCAATGCCAATGTCACCGAGCAGCTCGTCACCCGGCTGCTCGTCTATTTGCCAGACCTAGTCGCCGCGGTACTGCTGATCCTGATTGGGAACGTGATCGCCCGATTCCTGGCCCGGGGTGTTCTCATCGGCGCCGTCAATGTCAGCCTGCCGCACGGAAGGCTCCTCAGCCTGGGCGTGAAATGGCTCGTCATCGTGCTGTCCACCGCCATGGCTCTCGAGCACATTGGTATCGGCGGCGGCATCGTCCGTCTCGCCTTTGGGATCCTCTTCGGTGGCATCGTGTTCACCCTGGCCTTGGCGATCGGTCTCGGCTCGAAAGATCTGGTGAGCCGATCGCTCGAAAACCAATCTGGCCCCGGACGGGAGGAGTCCAGGGCGGAGATTCATCACTTGTAATTCAGCACTCCTGCGAGAGTGGGATCTCAGGCCAGCCCGGTAAGGTAATCCAGCCGCCCTGTCGCATCTCCAAACGGCTCCACCGGCACGCCGGCCAGGTGCAATAGCGACAGGTGCAGATTCGCGACGGGGGTATTCTTCGCGTAGGTAAGATGCCGGCCGCCGGCCAGTTTTCCGCCCGCGACCAGAGTAGGCAAGTTGTTGTGGTCATGCGCGTTGGGGTCGCCGATCGCGGCCCCATACAGCGCCAGGGTGTTGTCGAGTAGCGTTCCTTCCCCGTCCGCCGTCGCCTGCATTTTGTCGAGGAAGTAGGTGAACTGCTCCACATGGAAGGCGTTGATCTTGGCGACCTTCTCCATCAACTCCGGATCGCCCCGGTGGTGGGTGCATGAATGGTGCGCCTCCGGTACGCCCGCCTCCGGGTACGTTTGCAGGCCCCCTTCGCGCGCCAGCATGAAGGTGATCATCCGTGTCGAGCCGGACGCGAAAGCCAGCGCTGAAAGATCGAACAACAGCCGCGCGTGCTCCCGGTAGCTCGTCGGGATTCCTGCCGGCGCGGCCGTTCCGATACTCGGTCCGGCCTTGTCCATCCGGGTCTCCACCTCGCGGATCGCTGTAAGGTACTCTTCCAACTTTCTCTTGTCCGTCGTACCCAAATCACGGGATAGCCGTGTCGTCTCAGTTCGCGTGAGATCCAAGACGCTCCGCCGCGCCGCCCGTTGGCCCGGCGTCAAAGTCGCATCGCCGAACAGCCGTTCAAAGACGGTCCGCGGGTTCATCTCCGGCGCCATCGGCTGCGATTCGGACTTCCAGGAGATGCTCTGGTAGACGCAACTGTAGCTATCGCAGGAGCCCACTTGGCGGCTGTCTTCGCAGGTGATCTCCAGCGAGGGAATCCGTGTGCTCTTAGCAAAATGCGTGGCCGCGATCTGGTCCATCGAGACGCCGCAGCGGATATCGGCTCCCTCGGTTTTTCTGGGATGCACCCCTGTCAGATAGCTCGAAGCGGCCCGGGCATGGTCTCCCGCTCCGTCGCCCAACGCATTGCCCTGGTTGGCCGCCAGGCCGCTCAGCACGGTCACGCGCGAACGGTGCTTTTCGAGTGATGCCAGCGTCCGGGGAAACGCAAAGCCGGTTCCTTTGGCGCTCGGCGTCCAATGCGGCATAATCTTCCCGCTCGGCGCATAGATGACTATCAGCCGCTTCGGCGTCGATGCCGGCGCCGCCATCGCTTCGAGCCACGGCAACCCGATGGCCGCTCCCACGCCTTGCAGCAGATGCCTTCTTGAAAGCCTCGTCATGCGCCTCCTTCGCCGCGCCGTTTCCGGAACGGTTCACTCTCCACAATGCCCAGAATCAACTCTTGCATTCGATAGCCGTTCGCTCGCAAGCGGTCCACAATCTGCCGCACGGCTGCCCGATCCCGTAGCTCCACTCCACGCCCCAAGGCGTAGGTCAACATCTTCTCGGTCAGCGCGCGCGCGAAGACGTCGGGATCGGCCCTCAGGATCTTCTTCATCTCGGCGGGTGTTGCGAAACGCACCCCGCCGGGCAGTTCGCCCGAAGCGTCTTCCTCGCGCCACCGGCCAATGGCGTCATAGTTCTCGAGACCAAATCCCAACGGGTCCATCCGCGTGTGGCAGGCCGCGCAGGCGGCACTGGATCGGTGTTTTTCCAACTGCTGGCGCATCGACCCTCCGCTCGCTACGCCCTGTTCCTCCAGCGCGGGAACATCCGGCGGTGGCGGCGGTGGGGGCTGGTTCAGCAAATTGTCCAGTATCCATTTGCCGCGGATTACTGGGCTTGTTCTTGTGGGGTAGGACGATACGGTCAGCACGCTGCCTTGCGTTAACACGCCGCCGCGTTGGACGCCGTCGAGGTCAACCCTGCGGAACTCCTCGCCGATCACCCCGGCCAGCCCATAGTGCTTGGCCAGCCGTTCATTGAGATACGTGAACGGCGCATCGAGGAAGTCCAGGATCGACCGGTTCTCCCGCAGGATCTCGGCGAAAAAGAGATTCGTCTCCGTCCGCATGGCCGCGGCCAACTCGCCGGTGAACGAAGAAAACAGCTTGGCGTCCGGCTTCAGCACGGAGAGGTTCCGCGTCTGCAGCCACTGCCCGGCGAAGCTGTCGACGAATCCGGTGGATCGCGGATCCCGCAGCATCCGTAACGTCTGTTCCTTCACAGTCGTTTCGAGTTTCCCGGAATCCGCCAGCCGGGACAACTCGTCGTCCGGCAGGCTCCCCCACAGGAAGTAGGAAAGCCGCGACGCCAGTTCGTGGTTGGAGATGGGGTGCGTACCCACACCGCGGTCTCGTTCGACGCGGAACAGGAAATGGGGCGAGACCAGGATCGCCATTAACGCACTGCGCATGGCCTCTTCAAACGAGCCGGTCCGCGTTTGCTCCCGTGCCGCAAGCCCAAGCAGGCCATCGATCTCCGAGCCGGTCACCGGCCTCCGCCAAGCCTTGCGCGCGAGCGGCGCCAGGATTTGCGTCGCACAGCCGGTGCCGTGTTGGCCCGCGCCGTGGCCACAGGTGAAGAAGCGCTGGTTCGGCGACTGCCCTTCTGCCAACGGCCCGTACACCTGCAAGTATTCGAGATATGGCGGCGTCCCTTTGTATGGAGGATCGGGCAGCACGGAGATCGTCGCTTCCACTCGGTGACGCCCGGCGGTAACCCGCACACCGGGGGCCTCGATGGCGCGGTCGATCTGATAGTAGAAGCGCAACTCGCCCTCTGCCGCCGGCTTTCCATCGACGCTCATCCGCATTCGCACGCGCGTCCCATCCTTGAGCGCCTGGTAGAACGCGGCGCGCAGCGTGTAAACTCCTTCGATCGGAAATACATGGTCCACGGTCATGCGCAGTTGACGGTCTTGCCCCATTCGCTCGGCCAGGTAACGGTGCATCGTCGCCGGTACCGTCTCTCCGGGCACGGGGACCGCGGACTGAGAGACCCGCTCGGCCGCCTTCAGATACTGCTCGGTCTGCCCCGCGTTGACCGAAAGAACGTCGCCAATATTGTCGAAGCCATACCCGTACGGATCAGCGGGAAAGTCCTCGCCGGGGTTCATGTCCAGGCTAAGGAGATCGCGAACAGAGTTCGTGTACTCGAATCGGTTCAGCCGCCGGGCGGTGACGCGGCCGGGGTCGACCGGGCGGCTGCGGTCGATGGCTTCATAGGACGAGTCGACCCATCGGACGATGGCTTCCAGCTTCTCCTCGGCGGGCCGTGGCGCGCCTTTGGGCGGCATCTCGCCTGCGCGGATTCGGTCGGCGATCCGCTCCCATTTGTCGCGCTGACGCAGCGACTCGTCGCTGGTCGCCGCCAGGAGAGCGGGCATGGCTAGCCCGCCTGCGGGAGATTTCGCACCGTGGCAGGAGGCGCAGTGCGCCTGCAAAACGGGCTTTACGGAATCCAGGAACGCATCTGCGCCGAACGCCAACGTGCCGAAGAGGAAGGTGGCGAAGCGCCTCATCCCGGCAGTCTATCATTCCACGGAGCCAGGCGACGTAGCAGTCCGCGGTGGGGGCCCATGATAGGGTCAATACATATGCCGAAGCTTCGCACGGCCGGAATTGTAATTGGTCTATTGAGTGTGCTGGGAGTGCTTTGGTACAGGGAGCGGGTCGCCCGGCCGCGCGTGGATCCGCCGTCCATACTCTTGCAGGTGCAGCAGTTGAACCAACTGGCCACTGTAAAGTACACGATTCAGAAAGTTGTCGGGATTAGAGAGCAGACGCAACCGCTAGGAAGCGAGGCGATCCTGCTGATCATCCAGGCCAGCGTGCACGCAGGAATCGACTTAGCAAGCCTACGGGAGGACGACGTCACTTTGCGGCCGGATGGCACGGTGGTACTGCGAATGCCCCCGGCGAAGATTCTGAATGTCACGATCGACGAGGCGGAGACGAAGGTGTGGGACAGGTCCAAGACTTGGTGGACTCCCTGGGTGCCTTACAGTCTGGACTTGGAGCAGAGAGCCAGGCGCGCGGGATTGGAGTCGATCAGCAAGGCGGCGGTCGAGATGGGGATCCTGGGTCAGGCAGAGCGCAATGCGGAAACCTCGATCCGCGCGCTGCTCAGCTTGGCTGGGCTCAAGTCCGTTCTTGTCGTGCCGGGCGGCAGTTCGTAGGAGTAAACCATTGGTTTGGCGGTCGCTGTTAGAATGGTGAACTGTACCCATGCTCGACCTCAAACAAATGATCCGGGAGATCCCGGACTGGCCCAAACCGGGCATTCTTTTCTACGACATCACCACCCTGATGAAGGATGGCGCCGGATTCGCTCAGGTCATCCACGGTCTTACGTCGGCCGTCCGCAAGGAAGATGTCGACGTCATCATCGGCATTGAGGCCCGCGGCTTCTTCTTTGCCCCGACGGTCGCGCACTCCCTCGGCAAGGGCTTCGTTCCGGTCCGCAAGCCGAAGAAGTTGCCTGCCGCCGTCGAGGCCGTTGAGTACGCCCTCGAGTACGGCACGGATAAACTGGAGATCCACCAGGACGCCATCCAGCCCGGCCAGCGGGTGCTCATCGTCGACGATGTCCTCGCCACCGGTGGCACGGCCGCCGCGGTCGCCTCGCTCGTCGAGCAACTTGGAGGAGCCGTGGCCGCCCTGTCGTTCGTCATCGAACTCGACTTCCTCGATGGTCGCCGGAAGCTCGAGGGACGGCCAATCCACTCCCTCCTGCACTACTAAAAGGTCGTCGTGGCCGAAACTCGCACCGCCCGCGTCCCCTGTTACGCCAAAATCAACCGGGAACTCACCGTTTTGAATCGAGGCGCCGATGGGTTTCATGAACTGCGCACCGTCTTTGAAACCGTCTCCCTGCACGATAGCCTTGAACTTTTCTACACGCCGGGTAAGGCAGTGGAGCCGACGCTCGAAGCCGAAGTCGATATCCCCGATAATCTTGTCCTCCGCGCCGCTCGGGCTGTGCTTGCCGCTACCGGGGCCAAAGGCCATCTCCACTGCAAGCTAACTAAGCGGATCCCGATGGGTGGGGGCTTGGGTGGTGGATCGACGGACGCTGCCGCCGTTCTGCTCGCCCTGCCAGTGCTCACCGGAAAGCCGCTGCCGCCCGCTCAAGCGCTGGAGATCGCGGCCACCCTCGGCAGTGACGTGCCTTTTTTTCTGTTCGGCGGCCGCGCGCTCGGCCTCGGCCGAGGCACCGAACTCTATCCTCTGCCCGAAGATCCGTCGCAGAACCTCCTGATCGTCGCCCCGCCCATCCACGTTTCCACCCCGGAGGCCTACCGCGCCTTCGATCGCGCCGGTAACGGAAAATTGACAGAGGCCGAGGTAGCCCGCTACATTGGTAGATTCCAGGCGCGTGTCTGGGAGCACGGGGAATCCCTGTCTCCCGGTGCCGCTCGGAGCAGCAGCGAGAACGATTTCGAACGGGTAGTTTTCCCCAATCACCCTCAGCTCGGATCCACCCTCAAACAACTGAAGAAACTGGGAGCAGCCCCCGCCCGCATGAGCGGTAGTGGTGCGGCTCTCTTCGGAATCTTTCGCACCCCGGAGCAGGTAAAGACCGCGGCGGGCCGGTTCGGCTCATCGCGTGTTTACGCGGCGAAGACCTTGTCGCGCCGACGGTACCAATCTTCCTGGTGGCAAGCCCTCAAAGAACATACGGACGCGAAACAATGGCCGCCCCGAAGCCGGTACGCGCGATGAGATTCGACAGACTCAAGATATTCACCGGCAACGCTCACCCCGCCCTCGCAGCGGAGATTTGCGAGTGCCTTGGCACCGAACTCGGTGTCGCCCCGGTGCGCGCCTTCGCCGACGGTGAGATCTACCTCCAGATTAAGGAAAACGTCCGCGGGGCCGACGTCTTCGTCGTCCAACCAACCTGCAACCCGGTCGACCGGCACCTGATGGAACTTCTGCTGATGATCGACGCCCTGAAGCGCGCCTCAGCCGACCGGATCACCGCCGTGCTTCCGTACTATGGTTACGCCCGGCAGGATCGCAAAGATAAGCCGCGCGTACCGATTTCCGCCAAGCTGGTGGCCAGCCTGATTGAACGCGCCGGCGCTGACCGAGTTCTGGCGCTTGATCTGCACGCTGCCCCGATTCAAGGCTTTTTCGACATCCCGGTGGACCACCTGTTCGCCGCGCCGGTGATGATCGAGTATTACCGTGAAGTCAACGTCCCCGACCTGATGGTCGTTTCGCCGGACGCCGGCGGTGTGGAGCGCGCCCGTGCGTTCGCCAAACGATTGAACGCTCCACTGGCAATTATTGATAAGCGCCGGGAAGAGGTGAATGTCGCCGAGATCATGCACGTCATCGGCGATGTCCGGGGGAAAACCTGCCTGCTGGTTGACGATATTATCGACACCGCTGGTACCCTTGTAAAGGGTGCCGAAGCTCTGTTGAGCAGCGGCGCTAAAAGTGTACGGGCCTGTGCCACGCACGCCGTTTTGTCCGGTCCCGCCGTGGATCGGATTCGTAATTCCAATCTTGAGGAGGTGGTGTTCTCGAACTCCATTCCTCTGAAAGAAGAAGCCCAGGCTTCGGGCCGGATCAAGCAACTCTCCGTTGCTCCCTTGCTGGCCCAAGCCATTCAGTCGATTCATGAAGAGACCAGCGTTAGCGGTCTTTTCGTCTAGTTGTAAGTCGAGTTTTCAGGAGCCTGTATGAGAAAGGACATCACGATCGCCGCCGAGGGCCGCGCCACGCGCGGTAAAAACGAAGCTCGGCGGCTGCGCGTCTCCGGACGCGCACCCGCGATCATCTACGGCACCGGCAGAGACCCTGTCGCTGTTGCCATTAGTCCGAAGGAAGTGAATAAGATTCTCCTCTCTTCCACCGGTCACAACTCCATCTTCGACGTCACTGTCGATGGTGGCTCGCCCGAACCCGTCATGATCGTCGACTGGTTGTACGAGCCCGTCAAGGGCAACCTGCTGCACATCGACATGCAGCGGATCGATCTCACCAAGCGCATCAACGTGAAAATCCCCGTTCACGTGCACGGCGAGCCGAAGGGCGTGAAGCAGCAGGGAGGTCTCCTCGACGTGGTTACCCGCGAAGTGGAAGTCGAGTGTCTCCCGGACGACATCCCGGCCGACTTCAGCCTGGACATTGCCACGCTTGAAATTAACCAGGCGATCCGCGCTTCGGACCTGCCGATGACCAACTCGATGAAGCTGGTGATGGCTCCCGATGCCGTGATCGTGCACATTATTGCTCCCAAGATCGATCCCGACGCTGTTGCTGCGGCCGCTGAGCCGGAAGTGATCAAGAAGGGAAAGAAGGACGAAAAGGCCCCGGCCGCTGACGCCAAGGCCAAGAAGAAGTAGTTTTCCATGTTGATCGTGGGCTTGGGCAATCCCGGTGCGGAGTACGAAAATACGTACCACAACCTGGGGTTCCTGGCCATCGATCGCATCGCCGCCGCTCACGGCATCCGGGTTACCCGGGCCGAGGGAAAGGCGATAACGGGAGTCGGGCGCGTTGCTGGCGCTGATATTGTGCTAGCCAAACCGCAGACTTACATGAATTTGAGTGGCGGCTCCGTGAAGGAGCTGCTTGCAAAGTACACGCTTCCAGTTGACCAGTTGCTGTTGATCTACGACGAATTGGCGCTCGATTGGGGCTCGATGCGGATACGGCCGAAAGGCTCGGCCGGCGGACATAACGGTGTCAGTTCAGTCATCCGCAGCGTGGGAACAGAAGAAATTGCACGGATTCGACTGGGTATTCGCCCGGAACAGCCCGTGAAGGATATGAAGTCGTATGTGCTGGCCAAAATCCGGCGGGCACAGTTAGCCATGTTGGACCCATTGCTCGACGATGTTGTCGCGGCTGTGGAGTCCATCATCACCGAGGGCGTCGAAAAGGCCATGGCGCGTTTCAATGCGCGTCGCGCTCCCGGTGCCAAAGAGGAATCATGAGGACTTACGAAGAACTCTTTATTGTCAACACCAGCGCCACTGAAGAAGAGCAGGACGCAATCATCGAGATGCTGAGCGGTGTCATCACCACCGGCGGCGGCACGGTGGATAAGGTGGAAAAGTGGGGTGTGCGCAAACTCGCCTACCGGGTTGACCGGCAGCTTGAGGGCATCTACATTCTGCTCGAATTCTCGACCAACACAGCGGAAACAGCCAAGGAAGTGGAGCGCCGTCTGCGCGTCGCCGACCTGGTGATCAGATTCATCACCGTGCGGATGGACGAAAGGATGCGCCGCGTCGAGAAGCGGAAGAAGAGCCGCGAGAAGCGTGCCGCGCGGAAGCCGCAGATTACGGCCCCGTTGGCGCCGATCGTGCCGGGCGTTCGCCCCGACATGCCCGCCGCTCCCGAATCCCCGATGCCCGCCGCGCCGCTCCCGCTTGAGGATGCGCCGGTAACTGCTGAGGCCGCTCCCGAGCCGGCCGCTGAGAACTAACGAGTAGGAGACTAAGACAATGGCAGAAACCAAGAGCGGAGGCCGCCCGATTGCGGCCAGCCAGCGTCCGACCGGTGGCGACAAAGCCCTGGCCGGGAATAAGAAGCAGTTCTTCCGCCGGAAGAAGGTATGCCGGTTCTGCGTCGAGAAGATCGACCACATCGACTACAAAGACGTAAAGTTGCTCTCGGCCTTCATCTCCGAGCGCGGCAAAATCACCCCGCGGCGGATCTCCGGCGTGTGTTGCGTGCATCAGCGCTTGCTCGCCACGGCGATCAAGCAGAGCCGGAACATCGCCCTGCTGCCGTTCACCACATCGCTATAACCCCGAGGAGAATCCCCAATGGAAGTCATTTTACGAGAGGATATCGACAAGCTCGGCACGCGCGGTCAGTTAGTGAACGTCGCCCCGGGCTTCGCCCGCAATTTTCTGTTGCCGAAGCGCCTTGCCGTGCCGGCTACGGAATCGAACAAGAAGATCGTCGAACAGGAGCGTCAGGCCGGACTGCGGCGTGAAGCCGTCGAAGCCGCTGATGCGCAGGAATTGGCCAAGCTGCTCGAGCCGACCGTGATCGAGATCAGCATGAAGGCCGGCGAGAACGACCACCTCTTTGGTTCGGTGACCTTGAAGGACATTGCCGATCAGTTGGAAGCCAAGAACTTCCACATCGATCGCAAGAAGATCGTCCTGGCCGAACCCATCAAAACGCTCGGCGAGTTCACGATTCCGGTGAAGCTGCACAAGCAGGTCACTACCACCATCAAGGTGATCGTGAAGCGCGAAGAGTAGTTTCAATCGCATTAACTGAGCCATGGCCCGGCGTCACACGCTTGACTCCGGGCCATCTTCATTAGGAGCATAGTCAAATGGGCTTTTTCGATTTAACCGGCCACACGGCGATTGTCACCGGCGCGGGTTCCGGCATAGGGGCCGCCATAGCGCGGCGCTTGGCAAAGGCGGGGGCGACCGTCGCGATCGCGGACATCAATGGCGCCGCGGCCGCTGAAGTGGCCGCGGCGATTCCGGGTGCGCTCGCCGTCGCCATGGACGTGACCAACACTGAGTCGGTCCAGTCGGCCGTCGATAGCGTGATTGCGCAGACAGGCCGCGTGCACATTCTCGTCAATAACGCCGGTATCGGCGGCAAGGCTGCTCCGCTTTGGGAGCAAAATATCGACGACTGGCACCGCTGTATCGCCATCAATATGGATGGCGTTTGGAACGGCTGCAAGGCCGTGTTGCCACACATGCGGGAGAACAAGTACGGCCGCATTGTGAACATTGCCTCCATCGCTGGCAAGGAAGGCAACCCGAACATGTCCGCCTACTCGGCGACCAAGGCTGCCGTTATCGGCTTTACCAAATCAGTCGCGAAAGAAGTGGCGACTGAGGGGATTTGCATCAACGCGGTAAGCCCGGCCGTTGTCCGCACACCGATTCTCGAACAACTGACGCCGCAGCAGGTGGCGTACATGACCGAAAGGATTCCGATGCGGCGCACGGGCGAGCCCGAAGAGATCGCCGCCGTGGTGCACTTCCTGTCGAGTCCCGACTGTAGCTTCGTAACAGCCCAAACCTATGACGCCTCGGGCGGGCGCGCGACTTACTAAGTGAGTAACTAAAACCATGCTTCTTCTGCCGTCTCAATATGCTGATGCGCCATTGCGCGACCTCCTGCACGAAGCCGGCCGGGGACGCATTGGCGTCGACCGGGCTTTCGTCCAGGCGATTCTCGACCGGGGGCCGGATGCGGCCGCCGAAGTGGCTGCCTACGGACTTGAGCAGCCGGAAGAAGACCGGGTTGACCTGACCGTCGACCTGTTTCACATCCTCCGCGCACTACG
>JBBQRA010000025.1:0-37554 GCA_038215275.1 Bryobacterales bacterium
CGAGATCGCTTTACGTGTCTGGAGTTGAGTCGTGTTCTCTTCCGATCACCTCGAGGCGGCAGCATATACCTCCCGACCACCGCCAACACACTCCCCCCCGCCACCACCCCCATCGTCTTCGCCAACTGGTCCGCCCGCACATACTCCGTCAAGTACAACGTCGCCATCCCTAACGCAAACACGCTCACCGTGTGCGTCAACGTCACCACCCCGCCCAACAACAACGCATGCCGAAACGTTCCCCGGCTCCCCACCAGATACGCCGCCACAATCGTCTTCCCGTGGCCGGGCGAGAACGCGTGAACCGCCCCCCTCCCAAACGCCATAGCCAGCGCTACCAGCCACACCCCCGCCCCAATCTCGCCTTCCCCCAATAACTGCCTTAAATAATCCAATCGCGCCAGCCCCCGGCATAAACATTACAATGGTTTCTGCGCCAACTCGCCCCGATGCCCCCAGTCATCACCGCCCAAGACATTCCCTCGCACGGACATATCGAGGTAGCCATAGGGACAATTGTAACCCCCGCCGCCCGCGACTTGGCCCGCGAACGCGGTATCGCCATCGTCGAACTCCCCGCCTCGCAAATCCGCCCCGCCGTCAACCCCGCCCGCACCGTCGCCATCGGCGCCGACCACGGCGGCTACCGCCTCAAAGAAACCCTCAAACCGGTTCTCCTTGAACTCGGCTACATAATTACCGATGTCGGCGTCCACTCCGAACAACCCGCCGACTATCCCGACCTCGCCGAACAGGTCGCCCTAGCCGTCTCTCAAGGTCACGCTGCCCTCGGCGTCATGATCGACGGCGCCGGCATCGGCTCCGCCATGGCCGCCAACAAACTCCCCGGTATCCGCGCCTCTCTCTGCTACGACCGCGCCTCCGCCCGCAACGCCCGCGAACACAACGCCGCCAACGTCCTCACCCTCGGCAGCCGCCTCCTCACCGCCTCTCAGGCCGAAGAGGTCCTCCGCACCTGGCTCGCCACTCCCTACGCCGCCGGCCGCCACCAATCCCGCATCGACAAGATCACCGCCCTCGAAAAGAAATACGCCCAGTGACCGAAGCCGAACTCGAACAACTCGTCGCCCAGATCGCCGAAGAGATCCTCTCCCGCGTTCCCGCAGCCTCCGCAGCCGCCCCCGCCCGCCGTGGCGAAGGCCTCAACATCCCCGAACTCGTCTGCCCAGATTGCACCGGCCGCTGCGCCCAAACCTGCGAAAAGAAGACCAAGGAAATCGTCGCCGCCGGAGCCTGCCGCGTCTCCGCCAGCGAAAAACTCACCCGCATCGATAACAGCCTGGCTTCGCTCATCGATCACACCATCCTCCGCCCCGACGCCACCGCCGACGACGTCCGCAAGATCTGCGCCGAAGCCCGTAAATACGTCTTCGCCTCCGTCTGCGTTAACCCGTATTGGGTCCCCCTCGTCGCCCGCGAACTTCGCGGGTCCGCCGTCAAAGTCTGCACCGTCGTCGGCTTCCCGCTAGGCGCCACCACCACCGCCAACAAGTGCGCTGAAGCCGCCGAAGCCATCGCCAACGGCGCCACCGAAGTCGACATGGTCCTCAACGTCGGCGCCCTCCGCTCCGGCGACCATCCCACCGTCGAAACCGATATCCGCGCCGTCGCCGAAACCTGCCACCGCGGCGGAGCCATCCTGAAAGTCATCCTCGAAACGGCTCTCCTCAACGATCAGCAGAAGGTCGCCGCCTGCCAAGCGGCCAAACAAGCCGGAGCCGACTTCGTCAAAACCTCCACCGGCTTCGCCAAGTCCGGCGCTACCGCCGCCGACATCGCCCTAATGCGAGCAACCGTCGGCCCCCACCTCGGCGTCAAAGCCTCCGGCGGTATCCGCTCCTACGACGATCTCAAAGCCATGGCCGCCGCCGGAGCCAGCCGCATCGGCGCCTCCGCCTCCGTGCAGATCCTCGAACAGGCAGGTCAAAAATGAGCGTCTCCGGTCCGCCCGATGTCCGCTTCAAAGACCGTACCGAGATCCTGGATTTCCTCCTCGAAGTCGCCTCGGTCACGCAGGAAACCCTCGATCTCGACCGCATTCTCGCCAACGTCGCCAACATCGTCACCCGCGTCATCCCCTCCCAACTCTTCGCCATTCTTCTCTACAGCGAACGCAGCAAGGGCCTCCGCATTCGCTACGCCGTCGGCCACCGTCAAGAGATCGTCGAAAATCTACTCATCCCGCTAGGCGAGGGCCTCACCGGCATCGCCGGAAAAACCCGCGAAACCGTCCTCTCGAACGACGTCCGCCGCGACCCGAACTACCTCCCGGCTCTCGACGCCGTCCGCAGCGAACTCGCCGCTCCCATGATCGCCCGCGGCCGCCTCGTCGGGGTCATCGACCTCCAGTCCACCTCGCTCAACGCCTACAGCGACTACGACAAGATGCTCGTCCGCCTGCTCGCCTCGCGCGTCGGGATCTCTATTGACAACGCCCGCCTCTACCGCCGCGTCGACATCGCCCACCGCACCATGCGGACCCTCTCCCGCGTCTCGCAGGAGTTTTCCTCCATCCTCGATCTCGACGATCTCCTCCGCAAACTCGCCGAAATCATCCGCTCGCTCATTAGCTACGACGCCTTTTCCATCCTCCTCCTCGACGAGCCCAACCAGGTCCTCCGCCACACCTTCTCCATCCGCTACGACGAAGAGGTCAACCCCGACGCCATCCCCCTCGGCGAGGGCATCACCGGAGCCGCCGCCCGTACCCGCCAGCCCGTGCTGATTGAGGATACCGACGCCGACCCCCGCTACATCGCGGCCCACCCCAACATCCATTCCGAAGTCGCCGTCCCCCTCCTCCTCCGCGACCGCGTCATTGGCGTTCTGGACCTCGAAAGCGTCCGCCTCAACAATTTCACTCCCGAACATGCTCGCACCCTCACTCTGCTCGCCCCCACCATCGCCAGCGCCATCGAGAACGCCCGTCTGTACGAAGAGATCGCCCAACGCGAAAAGCGTATGGAAGACGACCTCCAGGCCGCCCGTAAACTCCAATCGATCCTCCTCCCGAGCGACCCTCCCGAGGTCGAGGGCCTGGAAATCGGAGTAGGCCTCAAGCCCGCCCGCGAGATCTCCGGCGACCTGTTCGACTTCTTCGACTACGACAACGGCCAGATGGCCATCGTCTTCGGCGACTCTTCCGGCAAGGGAGCCGCGGCGGCGCTTTACGCCGCCCTCGTCGGCGGCCTCCTCCGCTCTCTGGCCCGCCGCAAAAGAGGGCCCGCCGACCTCCTCCGAAATCTCAATCAAAGCCTCGCCGAGCGAAAGGCCCAAGCTCAATACGCGACATTGCTGGCTCTTCTTTGGGATGCGAGGACTCGACGCCTGACGATGGCCAATGCCGGTGGAACGGCCCCCATCATCTGCCGGGGCGACGAACTCCTGAAGCCGGAGACCTCCGGAGTCCCGGTCGGCCTCCTCGACGACCGGCGCTACGAGGAGACCGTTGTCCAACTCCAATCCGGCGATCTCATCGTCCTGACGTCCGACGGCATCCAAGACGCCTTCAATGCGGCGGGTGTCGAGTACGGCCGCGACCGCCTCGGCCTCGCCATCAAGGAACACTCCCGCGACGAAGTCCGCGCGATCGTCCAGAGCATCTTCGAAGACGTCCAAAACCACGTCGGCGACGCCCCCCAGTTCGACGACCAGACCATCCTCATACTCCGCGTCCAGTAGCCCGCCCACGGTGCGCCCAGCACCGGGCAGACTAGGAACATGAGCGTCACCATCGAGATTCAATTCCCCGATGAGCTCCTACCGCTTCCCGTCCAGAAGGCGCGTGGCGCTGGAGTCGAACCGGAGCAGTATCTGCGCTCCTTGGTGTCTCGCGAACTCTCCGCCACCCACCGCCTCGACGAGGTCCTCAGCGCCTTCCTTGAGCAGGTTACTGCCAGCGGACTCTGGGATGACGACCTGACGGAAATCTTCACCGGGCCCCGGCAGGAACCAGGCCAGCAAGGCGGATGAATCCTACGGCTAGGACAGCCAGTGCGGTGTTCGATTGCGTGGTCCTCTTGCAGGGAGCGGCTCGCCCGGGGAGTCCTGCGGTTGCCTGCCTCGACCTGGCCGAACGCGACATTGTCGAACTGTGCGTCAGCCAGGAGATTTTGGCCGAAGTCGAAGGATGATCCCTTCCTCAATCTCGCCTGTTCGGCCGCTGCGAACTATTTGGTCAGCTGCGACCGCGATCTCCTCGATCGGGCGACTGCGGGAACAGAGCCTGGCATCACCGTCCAGCAGAACTACCCACACCTGAGCATCACCGAACCCGTCCCCTTTCTGCTCGCCGTCCGGGAAGAAATGCGGCGTAATCAGTAAGGCTGCCGCGGGCTCCTCCCCCTGCTGCCCCACCTGCACTAAGATATCCGCAGGAGCCCCCATGCAACGCCGCCAATTCGTCGCCACCACCGCACTCGCCGCCACCGCTGCCCAAGCCGCCGATGCGCCCGTCCGCACCACCCCGCTCAAAGCCGGCTTCTGGGGCACCCAGTATTACGACGAAAAGGAGCGAGCCGAACTCATCGACGTCTTCGAAGCCCGCTCCCCCTTCCGCTGGTACGGTCCCCAGCCTCCCACGAAGGTCCTCCAGTTCGAAAAGGAGTTCGCCATCCGCATGGGCGCCAAATTCGCCCTCGGCGTCACTTCCGGCACCTCCGCCCTCCAATGCGCCATGGCCGCCTTCGAAATCGGCCCCGGCGACGAAGTCATCCTCCCCGCCTGGACCTGGCATTCCTGCTTCAACGCGGTCATCCTCGCCGGCGCCCTCCCCGTCTGCGCCGAAATCGACGAAACTTTCAACATCGACCCTGCCTCCGTCGAACGCCTCATCACGCCACAAACCAAGCTCATCATGGCGGTCCACCTCCAGGGCAACCCCTGCCACCTCGACCGCCTCCTCGCCGTCGCCAAAAAACACAATCTCCGCGTCCTCGAAGACTGCGCCCAGTCCGTCGGCGCTTCGTACAAAGGCCGCCCCCTCGGCTCGTACGGCGACATCGGCATCTACTCCCTCCAGATGAACAAGTCCATCACGGCCGGCGAAGGCGGAGCCCTGGTCACCAACGACCCGGCTCTCTTCGAACGAGCCGCCCGCTTCCAGGACCTCGGCGGTTTCCGCGCCCCTCACGCCGAGGCGGTAGGCGGAGCCCATCTCGGCTGGACCTTCGGAGCCAACTACCGCATGAGCGAGTTCACCGGAGGCGTCCTCCTCGCCCAACTCCGCAAGCTCGACCGCATCTGCAACGCGGTCCGCACCAACGCCCGCCAGGTCTACGAAGGCCTCCGCGACCTGCCCAACGTGAAGTTCCGCGACCTCCCCGACCCTGCCGGTGAACTCGGCTCTGGGGTCTTCCTCGACTTCAAAACGAAGGCCCGCGCTGACAACTTCTTAGCCGCGATGAAAGCTGAGAACGTGCTCGCCAGCAAGCCCGGAGGCTCAGTGATTCTCCCGACGCTCCCCCACATTATGAAGAAGAAATCGCTCCACCCGAACTGGCCCAGCTTCCAATCCCCCCGGGGAAAGTCGATCCGCTACGCCCCCGACACCTGCCCCCAAACCATCGACATCCTCCAGCGATACGCCGGAGTCCTAATGGACCCCAAATTCACCGCCAACGACACCGCCGACATCGTCAAAGCGATCCGCAAGGTTTACCCGACCGTGTAGCAAGGGGGTATCATTCAGAGGGTGGGATGGTCCCAGCCGATCGCCGCAAGTTATCCGATGAACGCCGACATACAGCGCGCCCACGTACTTCTCGACCGTCTCCCCGCAGATCAGGTGAGGGCTGCTGTTCAATCCCTTGAGGCATTGCTACTGGAGGACGAGCAGATTAGCTCCGAAGAAGGAGCCGCCGTCGCCCGATCGAAGAAATGGTTCAAGACTCATTCGGGCATCCCTTTTGCGCAATTAGTTGCGGACCTTGGTCCCTCGATATGAAGGATCCGTAAATGAGAGCAGTCTTTCTACTCGGCGCTGGGGTGTCCATACCTGCTGGCCTCCCCGCGACAGACGCTCTGACTAAAATGATTCTACGAACTGGCGATTATCGTTTGCATTCAAACGAATGCTTCGTCCGCGCCGCGGTCCCCGTAATCGAGCCATATCGCTCGATGTGGGTCACGCCGTTGTACGGCCTGCTGAACTATACACACAATCACATTCAACACGTCTTCTGTGCTCAAGGCATCACTCGTCCAGTGAACTACGAAGATCTCTATTTCGCCATCAGTCAGGTAGAGGACCATCTGTTCGGAGAGTTTGAGAATCCCGCACTCGACCCGTTTACCCGGCAGTTGGAGGCGGATCTGACACTGGATCCCGCCAAGGAAAAGGCAGAAGCGCTTAGAGATCTGGCACAAATTGCCTGTAGATATATCCAAGATGTCATGAGCATACGTTTGCGCCCGACCGAGCAGCCACGCGAGGATCATCTTCGCTGTCTGGTCGATGCTGTTCAAGATCAGGCAATCAGTTGTTGCGATGTCGTCACGCTCAACCACGATACTCTCATCGAACGAGTGCTTGCGGCCCAAAAGATCGAGTATCACGACGGCTTCGGAGCCCCCGATGGCGAGATCGCGCGTTGGGAGCCGCAGGGATTGTTTGAGACGGAGCGACCCAAGCTTTTGAAACTGCACGGCTCACTCGACTGGTGCTACGATGGCCACAAACTCACCAAGGTTCTCATTGGTGATCGGGATCATGCTAAGTCAAAGGACGGGACACGCCTGGAGTTTCCTTCTCGGCCACTCTGCCTTACGGGCACATTCAACAAGATGGTGGACTATTGCAAGGACCCGTTCCATACCATGCACTTCCTTTTCCGGCGCCTACTCCAGAAATGCGACCTCCTCGTCGTAAGCGGCTTCAGTTTCGGCGACAAAGGCATCAATACAACCTTGGCACAATGCTTCGGCGAGAACGACAGACTTCGGATGTTAGTTTTGGATACTAACCGGATGTGTCTCTCGAATGCTCGCGGCGCAATCACCACGCTCTCAGAGCGCCACGGCAAAGGGAGAATCTTCGTCCATCCAGAATACATCGGTACCTGCTCTTGGTCCGGCTTGAGAGACACCTATCTTAACTAATTGCTACCCCAAGAGGCCAACGGCATTTTGAGCAGCCAAATTGCCGAAACCGGCACCAAGCCCCCGGATGCCCCACTTAACAATGCGGACGACATTAGTGGGCCCATCTCATACCCATTTCCGTATGAGCAAACGCCGAAGTTGCAACTCCCCCTATCGCCCCGGCCAAAAGAGCCCATCGAGCACTCCCAATCCCTGCCATCCTCATGCCCTTGCGGCCCGGCGGGGCATTGAGCCCCGCCAAGCCGCCACAAACCTACCCCACCATCCGCTTCACCACATTCCCATGCACATCCGTCAGCCGGAAATACCTCCCCTGGAACTTATAAGTCAGCTTCAAATGATCCACCCCTAAACAATGCAGCAGCGTCGCCTGCATATCATGCACATGCACCGGATCCCGCACAATGTTATAGGAGTATTCATCCGTCTCCCCAATCGTCTGCCCACCCTGAATCCCGCCCCCCGCAAACCACATCGTAAAGCACCGCGGATGATGATCCCGCCCATAATTCGTATCCGTCAACCGCCCCTGACAATACACCGTCCGCCCAAACTCCCCGCCCCACACCACCAACGTATCCTTCAACAACCCCCGCTGCTTCAAATCCATTACCAGTGCCGCCGACGGCTGATCCACCGCCCGCGCCTGCAGCGCCAAATCCCGCGGCAAATCCCCATGCTGATCCCAACCCCGGTTATACAACTGCACAAACCGCACCCCCCGCTCCACCAACCGCCGCGCCAGCAAACACTGCTGCGCAAACGTCCCCGGCTTCTTACTCTCCGGCCCGTACATCGCGTAAGTCGACTCCGGCTCCTTCGATAAGTCCGTCAACTCCGGCACCGAACTCTGCATCCGGTAAGCCATCTCATACTGCGCAATCCGCGTCTCAATCTCCGGATCCCCCAACTCCGCCGCCCGCTTCGCGTTCAACTGCCCCGACAAATCCAAGATATTCTTCCGTGTCGACGGAGTAATCCCAGCCGGATCATTTAGAAACAACACCGGATCCGTCCCCGCCCGGAACTTCACCCCCTGATAGTTCGATGGCAGAAACCCGCTCGACCACAACCGGCTAAACAGCGGCTGATCGACATTGATCCCACTCTTCTGACTAATCATCACCACAAACGCCGGCAGGTTCTTATTCTCACTCCCCAACCCATAATTGACCCACGAACCAATACACGGCCGCCCCGGCTGCTGCGATCCCGTCTGAATAAACGTAATCGCCGGGTCATGGTTAATCGCGTCCGTACTCACAGACCGCACAATGCAAATATCATCGACAATCTTCTGGTGCCAAGGCAGTAACTCCGACAGCTCCGCCCCCGACTGCCCATACTTCCCAAACGAAAACACCGAACTCGCCACCGGCAATGTCGATTGCCCCGACGTCATCCCCGTAATCCGCTGCCCCATCCGGATCGACGCCGGCAAATCCTGCCCCTGAAACCTCTTCAACTGCGGCTTCGGATCAAACAAATCGAGCTGCGACGGCCCCCCCGACATATGCAGATAGATAATCGACTTCGCCTTCGTCGGCGTCGCCCCGCTCAGCAGCGAGCCCAGCGCCAATTGCGACAAAAAATTCCGTCGTGTCGTCATCGCCTATTCCTTCGTGATCACTTCGTCCAGATTCAAAATCGCCGACGCCACCGCCGTGTACGCCGCCAACTCCACCACATCGCCGTACTTCGCCTTCGACTCCCCAATCGCCACCAACTTCGCCGCCTCGGCCGGCTTCGCCCGGTATTCCGTCAACTGCTCCCCGGTCACCTTCTCTAACAGCGCCAACTCCGCCGCATTCGGATACCGCGCCGTCGCTGTCCGGAACATCTGCCGCAGCCGCTTCGCCCGGTCCGGTCCCGCGCCCGTCAACGTCCGTTCGGCCAAGTGACGTGCCGCCTCCAAAAACGTCGGATCGTTCCACAGCGCCAGCGCCTGCAGCGGCGTATTTGTCGTCGCCCGCCGCGCCACGCACTTCTCCCGGTCCGGCGCATCAAACGTCGACAAGGTCGCCGGCGGCAGCGTCCGTTTCCAGAAACTGTACATCCCCCGCCGATACAGGTCCGCCCCATGCGACTGCTCATACCGTTGCGCCGAAAACTGCGCCCCGTACGCCACGTCCTCCCACAGCCCCGGCGGCTGATACGGCGACACCGACTTGCCTCCAATCGCCGGATTCAACAACCCGCTCACCGCCAACGCGTTATCCCGCACCGACTCCCCCTGCAGACGGAATCGCGACATCCGCGCCAGCAGCCTGTTCTCCGGATCCCGCTCCTGCAACCCCGGCGACACCTTCGCCGATTGCCGATACGTCCCCGACAAGACAATCTCCCGCTGCACCGCCTTCATGTCCCAACCCGACTCCACAAACCGCACCGCCAGATAGTCCAGCAACTCCGGATGCGAAGGCATCTCCCCCTGGCTCCCAAAGTCCTCCACCGTCTTCACCAACCCCGTCCCGAATAACTGCGCCCACATCCGGTTCACGGCCACCCGCGCCGTCAACGGGTGCTCTCCGTTCACCAGCCACTGCGCCAACCCCAGCCGGTTCTTTGCCGCGCCCGCCGCCATCGGCGGCAGGAACGGCGGAGTCGCCGCCGAAAGCTTCTCGCCCTTCCGGTCGTAAGCCCCGCGGATCAACAAATGCGTCTCCCGCATCTCGTCCCGCTCCGCCATCACCATCGTCGTCGGAATCGCTTCTTCCAACTCCTTCCGCTCCCGTTTCAACTGCTGCAGCCGCGCATACAGAGCCTTCGTCGCCGCCGGAGCCTCATACGTCAGGTAGAACTCCCTCACCGCCGCCACCTGCTCCTTCGTCCGCCGGATCCCCGAATTTTCGACGAGATACCGCACCGGCTCAACCACCGCCAACTGATGCGCCTCCGCCCCGCTCAATTCCCGATCATAAATCCGCAAATCATCCAGCGAACCCACCAGCTTCGTCACCGTCAACGGAGCATTCGTCTTGAAATTCGCGCCGTTTAGCGTATTCTTCAGCGTCTTCAACTCCGCCAGCTTCCCATCCTGAAGCAGCGTAAACCTGCCCTTCCCGTCGTAGTTCAACGCGAAATGCACAAACTCGCTATACGCAAAAGGAGCCGCCGTCTGCATCTCTAACGCCGCCCCGCCCGGCCCGAAGAACTTCACGATCAAGTGCGCGCCCCGCCGCAAATCCCCGATGCTGAAAATCGTATCGTGCGTGAATAGCCAACCCGTGTCACCCTTCTGCTGCAAAATCACCAGCGGATCCAGATTGTTCCCGCCCCGGAACCAGAACGCCAACCCGAACGGCCTCGTCGCATCGAAATCGTGCGCCGCCGGAGCCTCCGCCAACGAAGTCGAATCGAACGTCGCCGCTTGGCCCACCGGCCCGTCCCGCGGCGTCGGCGGCAATCCCAAATACTTCCCATGCTTATACGACCCCGTCGTCTCCAGCATGTTCCCTTCAAACTCGTAGTGCGCCAGCAAGCCCGTCCGGCCCGGAGCATCGAACTTCTTACCCGCCTCCCAGGCCTTTATCTGCGCCGGTACATCCGCTGCCTCCAGCTGCTTCTCCCTGCTCGCCACCGCCTCGTTGATCTCTTTCAACAGGCCCGCCTGTGTCTCCGTCGGCAAGGCCAAAAACGGCGCTGCGTTCCCGCGCTGTCCGTCCAACCCCTTCTCGTTCACGTTGTTGAAAAACGCAAAGAACTGGTAAAAATCCTTCTGCTTAATCGGGTCGTACTTATGGTCATGGCACCGCGCACACCCCATCGTCAGCCCCAGCCAAGTCGTTGACGTCGCCTCCACCCTGTCCACGACATACTCGGTCTGGTACTCCTCCGGAATCGCCCCGCCTTCGTAATTGATCACATGGTTCCGGTTGAATCCGCTCGCCACCTTCTGCTCCCGCGTCGCATTCGGCAACAGATCTCCCGCCAACTGCCAAATCGTGAACTGGTCATACGGCATGTTCTTGTTGAACGCGCCGATCAGCCAATCCCGCCACGGCCACATCTCGCGATGCGAGTCAATATGGAACCCATGAGTATCCGCATACCGCGCCAAATCCAGCCAGTGCATCGCCTGCTTCTCGCCGTAGTGCGGACTCGCCAACAGGCGATCCACGGCCTTCTCATAAGCCTTCCCCGACTTGTCCGCCAGAAACGTATCCACCTCTGCCGGCGTCGGCGGCAATCCCGTCAAGTCCAGCGTCACCCGCCGCAGTAGCGTTGCCTTATCCGCCGGCGGATTCTGCGCCAGGCCTTCCTTCGCCAGCCGCGCCTTCACAATCTCATCAACCGACTTCGCCGCCGGCTTCACCGGCTTCTCATAGGCCCAGTGCTCCTCCCACTTGGCGCCCTCGTCGATCCACTGTTTCAGCGTCTCCACCTGCGCTTCCGTCAACTGCACCTTCGCCGACAACGGCGGCATATGCAGCGCCTTATTCGCATGCGTAATCCGCTTCACCAGCGGACTCTCCGCCGCCTTCCCCGGCACAATCGCCTTGGCAAACGCGCCCTCTTTCGTGTCCAGCCGCAGCTTCGCCATCCGCGACGCCTCGTCGGGCCCATGACACTGAAAACAGGCATCCGAAAGAATCGGCCGCACGTCCCGAGTAAACTCCACCGGCTTAGCCCAGGCCGCCACCGCAACGAAGAGTAGAAGACACCGCATTCCTCCCGAGTTTATACTGCGAATCATGCAACGTCGACACTTCCTTTCGCTCAGCGCCGCCGCCCTCGCCGCCTACGGCCAACAGAAGCCCCGCCGCGTCGGCCTCATCGGCACCGGCTGGTACGGCAAGTCCGACCTCTTCCGCCTCCTCCAGGTGGCCCCCGTCGAAGTCGTTTCCCTCTGCGACGTTGACCGCGACATGCTCCGAGACTGCGCCAGCACGGTCGCCGAACGCCAGCAGTCCAAAAAGGTCCCCCGCACCTACGCCGACTACCGCCAGATGCTCGCCGAAAAGGACCTCGACATCGTCCTCATCGCCACCCCCGACCATTGGCACGCCCTGCCCTTCCTCGAAGCCTGCAAGTCCGGCGCCGACATCTATTGCCAGAAGCCCATCTCCCTCGATGTCACCGAAGGCCTCGCCATGCTCAACGCCGCCCGCAAGTACAACCGCGTTGTGCAGATTGGAACCCAGCGCCGCTCTACACCCCATCTCATCGAAGCGCGCGAGGACATCGTCAAATCCGGAAAGCTTGGCAAAATCGCTTATGTCGAGATCTACTGCTACTACCACATGCGGGCCAAGAACCCGCCGGAGCGTCCGCCCGTCCCCGCCAATCTCGACTACGAGATGTGGACCGGCCCCGCCCCCATGCGCCCTTGGAACGGCCTCCAGCATCCCCGCCGCTGGCGGGCGTTTGAAGAGTATGGCAACGGCATTATGGGCGATATGTGCGTCCACATGCTCGACATGGTCCGCTGGATGATGGATCTCGGCTGGCCCACCAGAATCTCCTCCACCGGCGGCATTCTCATTGACAAGGCCAGCGTCGCCAACATCCCGGACACGCAGCAAGCATCTTTTGATTTTGGCGACGTGAAGGTAATCTGGACCCACCGCAGTTGGGGCCACCCGCCTGACCCCAAGTACCCCTGGGGAGCCACCTTCTATGGCGACAAGGGAACCCTCAAGGCGGGTGTCATGAGCTACGATTTCGAGCCCCTCGACAAGACCCGGAAGCCCATCCACCGCGACGTCAAGATGGAGCTCGAAGAGTACCCCATCGACAAGGTGGAGAAGGATCTCGAACGCCACGTCGCCCCCGCCATCCGAGGCCACATGAACGATCTTCTCGCGGCGATCGACAAACGTTCCAAACCCGTAGCCGACATCGAGCAGGGCTTCATCTCCTCAGCCAGTTGCATCCTGGCCAACGTAGCCATGAAGACCGGCCGCACCCTTCAATACGACCCCGCTAAGCACATCGTCATCGGCGACCCGGAGGCCACCCGCCTCCTCACCCGTCCCTACCGCAAGCCCTGGCAGCACCCCGACCCCAAGAAGGTCTAGTCCTCCAGTTTCGCCATCACATGCGTCAACATCGCACCCGTCTTGCAGCCGGACGCCGACGCCCGCCACAAATCCAGCGCTGTTTCCATCTTCTGGTCGATCTCCCTTAAACTCGCCGTTCGCCGCCGTAACAATGCGGCCGCCTTCTCCGTCTGCTCCGGTGGCAGACAGTCTTCCGTTGCCACCATGACTCGCCGCAGGATCTCGTCCCACCGCCGCGCCCGCTCCCGAACCGATAGCCCCCGCCGCGTCGGATCCCAGCGAAGAATGTCCTCCACCTGCTCCACCCCACGGCCAGCCTCCGTATTCCCCGGGTCCGCCTTCACCGCCCGTTGATATGCGTCCAGCGCCTGCCGGTCCTGCCCGTTCGCTAACCGCGCACTACCCAATTGCGTCCATACCCCGCTATCCGCCGGAAATCGGCTCGCCAGCAGCCCGTAAGCAACCTCTGTCTTCTCGGCGCCACCCAGTTCCCGCACCATCTCCGCCGCCTGCTTACCCAACCCGGCATCGTCGCCCCGCTGCTCAATGAGCGTCAGCAGAAAGGCAATCGACTCATTCACCCGGCCCCCAGCCGCCAACAGTCGAGCGTATTCAAACTGCGTCGTCCGCCGCAACCCGGCCTCTTCGTCCGTCCAGTCCCGCGCCAACGACTGCCGCAGCAGCTCCTGTGCCCTATTCGCATCTCCATTCGCCAAGGCGATCTTCGCCAATCCCGCCCACACCGGTCCGTTCCCCGGTTGCTGCCGCGCCACCTCCGGCAGGTACGCCGCAGCCTCCCGCTCGTGGCCCGTTTGCACCAGCGCCAGTCCCAATGCCGCCCGCAGCTTCACATCGTTCCGGTTCTGGGCCAACGCGTTCCGGAACTCCAGCACCGCGTCCTCCGGCCGCCCCTGCGCGAGTAACGCCTGTCCACTCTCGTACGCCTCGCGGGCAAGGTCTACCCGCCGCGACCTTTGCCAAACCACCAGACCCGCAACAATCAGCACCGCCGCCCCGGTAATCAGCGCCATCGCCGGCAGCCAACTCCGCTTCGGCGCGGGCTTCTCACTCTCCGGCGCCGGAGTCAAATACGCCGCCAACGCATCCTCTGCCCTCAGCACGCCAATCGTCGCACCGCCTGTCCGGCTAACCACCGGAATCTCCTTCCTCCCTGCCGCGCCCATCTTCTGAAGCGCCAAGTCCATCGCATCGTCCGGATGGACAAAAAATTCCTCTGTCGCCTCCTCCCCGCCGCTTCGCATGGCCCTCGACACGGGCAACGGCTCCAGCCGGTGTTCGGGAGACGGCATCCGAATCCCGTCCTGCCCCGCCAATGCTTCATAAATCGGCACCCGCTGCAGCTTCTGCGCCAGAAAATAGCTGCAAAGGTTCGCGATCATCAAAGGCACGATAATCGTGTAGTCCCGGGTCACCTCGAAAATCATAATCACGCTCGTCATCGGCGTCCGGATGATCCCCGCAAACGCCGCCCCCATCCCTACCAGCGCGTAGGCCCCCGCGTTCCCCGTATGGTCCGGGAACATCAGATGCACCGTCTGCCCCACCACCCCGCCCAGCATCGCCCCGATGAACAGACTCGGCCCAAATACCCCACCCGCGTTCCCGGAGCTATAGCAAACAGTCGTCGCAATAATCTTCAATACCAGCAGCAGCAGCATAATCTGCACCGCCAACTGCCCATTCAATGCCTCGCTCACCAGGTTGTAGCCCACCCCCAAAACCCCAGGCACGGCCAGCGACAACAATCCCACCACCAGCCCACCCACTCCCGGCGAATACGCCTTCCACCGCGAAGGCACTTTCTGGAACTGCAGCCTCTGCCACAAAAGCAGCTTCACGAATAACGTCGAAACCAGCCCGCCCAGCAACCCCAAAAACGCATACACCAGAAACTCCACTGGATGCACCAACTGATACCCAGGCACATGAAACAACGGCTCGTCCCCCAGAATCAGCCGCAACACAATCCACGACGTCGCCGCCCCAATCACCACCGACCCCACCACCCGCGCATGCATATCCGCCAGAACCTCTTCGAGCGTGAACAGCACCGCCGCCAACGGCGTGTTGAACGCCGCCGCTACAGCCGCCGCCGTCCCCACCGGGATCAGCGACTTCACCTTCTCTTCGCTCAAGCCCAGCCGCCGCCCGGCTATCGACGCAATCCCCGCGCCGATATGCACCGAAGGACCCTCTCGTCCCAGCGCCACGCCCGACCCCAGCGATATCGACGCACATAAAAATTTCCCCACCACCGTCTTCAGGTCAATCACGCCCCGCTGCAACAACAACGCAACCCGCGTTTGCGGAATCCCGCTCCCCCGCGCCAACGGAAAATACCGGAACAGCAAATAGCCGCCCACCAGGGATCCTGCCAACGGCGTCAACACCCGTTGCACCGGCCCGGCCGCCACCAGCAGACCGCCCAACCGCTCCGTCAGCACCACGAACCCCACAATCACCAACCCCACCGTCGCACTGATCACCAGCGACAGCAGCAGCAGGATCTTTTCTTCGTGGTCCTGCAAGTCCACCCGCGAAACCCACTCACCGGAAAGTCGCCACGCCCTTCGCACACGCTCAACAAACAACATAAAGAAAAGTTTAAGTGGATTAACCCCGCCGATCCAATCTTCTGCACCGCTCTAGCTCGTTTTTCATCCGGATCTACCCCCTTCGCACCATAACGGGTCGTCTGCGCTTGGATCTATTTTGGAAGATGGAGGTTAGATGAACTTAATACTAGAATCCTTGTCCAAAAACTGGCCCACCTACGTCGTCCCCTTCGCTGTCTTTCTCCTCGTCGTCGCTCTCGGCGCCATCGTTCGCCGCATCCTTTTCCGCACTCTCGCAAAATGGGCTGCCAAAAGCTCCGGCCAACTTGACGACATCGTCGTCGCCGCCCTTCGTGGGCCCTTTCTACTCTGGGTTGTCATCGCCGGCATCTACGCCGCCACCCAGACATCCGAACTCCCCGCCCGCGCAACCGGCCTCGTCGGCCAGGCTCTCCTCGTCCTCTGGATCGTCTCTCTCACCGCCGTCGCCTCCCGCCTCGCCGGAGCCCTTGTCAAGTTCTACGGACGCTCCGCCAACACCGTTCTGCCCGTCACCACCCTTACCCAAAGCCTAGCCTCCCTCGCCGTCGCCACCATCGGCATCCTCATCCTCCTCGATACCCTCCACATTTCGGTCACCCCCATCCTCACCGCCCTCGGCGTCGGCGGCATCGCCGTCGCTCTTGCCCTCCAGGACACCCTCTCCAACCTCTTCGCCGGCTTTTACGTCTCCCTCGCCGGCCAAGTGCGCCTCGGCGACTACATCAAGCTCGAATCCGGCGAAGAAGGCTTCGTCACCGATATCAGTTGGCGCTCCACCACCATCCGTGCCCTCGCCAACAACCTCATCGTCGTCCCCAACGCCAAACTCGCCCAAGTCATCGTAACCAATTACTTCCTCCCCGAAAAGCGCATGTCCCTCCTCATCCCCATCGGCGTCAGTTACAGCCACGACCCCGAGTTCATCGAACGCGTCCTCCTCGAAGAGGCCTTGGCCGGCGCTGGCAAAATCCCCGGCTTCCTCGCCGATCCGCCCCCCTTCGTCCGATTCATCCCCGGCTTCGGAGAATCCTCCATTGACTTCACGCTCATCTGCCAAGTCGCCGAATTTGTCGACCAATACGGAGTCCAGCACGAAATGCGCAAACGCATCTTCAAACGCTTCCGCCAGGAAGGCATCGAAATCCCCTTCCCCATCCGCACCGTCCACCTTAAGAAGGAAGAGTAACCCTACTCCACCGGCTCCCGGAGCGCCGCTAGGCGCTCCAACAGCCGGTCGATCTCCGTCTGATCCTTCACGTAGTACCGGGCCTTCGACCGCGCCCGCTCCCCCACCCGCACCGGCACCGTGTTCCCGTCCAACGCAAATGCGTCCTCGTCGTTGTCATCGTCCCCCACAAACAGCACCCAATCACACTCCAGCCGCGACCGCTCCGCCGCCAACGCCGTTCCCTTATGTGGAGCATCCTCCCCCACGATATTCACCACCTCTTTGCCCCCGTAAACCCGCGCCCCCGCCAAACCCGCCGCCACGCTCGCAATCCTTTTCCGCGCCTCCGCCTTCCTAGCAAACTGCCGGTAATGTACCGCTAACGAGGCTCCCTTATCCTCCACCCAAACCCCCTCCATCCCAGCTAACCCCCCTTCCATAGCGCGCCGCCACTCACTCGTCTCCACCGCTCCGTCTGCCCCATGGTTCCCCACCATCCCCGCCACGCTGACCCCCGCCAGTTTTCCAGCCAAATCCTCTCGCGACCGCCCAGAAATTACGACGCACGGATACACCGCCGCCACCCGCTCCAGCAACTCCCGTGTCCGCTCCCGCATCTCCGCCAGCTCCGGCCGCTCCACGATCGGTGCCAGAGTCCCATCAAAATCGAACGCGCAGAGCGTCCGCTCCGCCCCTAGCCGGCTCCAGACAGCCTGCGTCGCCGTCGAGAATAGGTATCGCATCGCCTAACCCACCAGGCTCCGCGCGCTCAACCGGCTCGCCACCCGCTCCTGGCTCCGCAGCCGCGCCGCGTCCTCCAGCATCTTCCCCGCCCAACGATACACATTGAACTGCGTAATCACGCTCCGCATCGACCGCATCCGGTCCCGCTGCTCCTCCGCTGGCATCGTTAACGCCACCATCATCGCTTCGCTTGCCGCTTCCATGTCGTACGGGTTCACAATCAGCGCCTCCGTCAACTCCCGCGCCGCGCCCGTAAACTCGCTCAATAGCAACACGCCCTTCAAGTCCCCCCGCGCCGCCACAAACTCCTTCGCCACCAGGTTCATCCCATCATGCAGGCTGCTCACGTAGCAAAGGTCCGCCGCCCGGAAATACCGGAACACATCCGGTGGTTCATGGTGCGCCCGCAACAACACGATCGGCGAATATCCATCCCGCCCAAATCGTGCGTTAATCCGCTCCGTCAACTGTTCCACCGACTCGTTCAACTGCCGGTAGCGCTCAATCTTCGTCCGGCTAGGCGCCGCCAACTGCACAAACGTGAACCGTCCCCGATACTCCGGATACCGCTCCAGCAACGATTCCACCGCCAACAGCCGCTCTTCAATGCCCTTCGTATAGTCCAACCGATCCACGCCCACACCCAGCAGGGCATCCGGCTTCAGTCCCAGGTCTGCAAACACGCGCGCCCGGCTCTCCGCCGCCGTCTCCTCGGTCTCCGCCCAACGCACCGGCCATTCAAGCGAAATCGGATACGGCCGAACCAGCGTCCGGTGCCCTTGCCGGACCACCGCATGGTGCTCCCGGTCGATCCGCGTCTCCAGATACCGGTCCACCGCCTCGAAGAAATTGTTGCAATGCAACTGCGTATGGAATCCTAGAATGCTGCTCCCCAGCAGCCCCTCCAGCAACTCGTTCCGCCACGGGCAGATCCCCAGCCGCTCCGCATTCGGCCAAGGGATATGCCAAAACACAATCACCGTCGCCGCCGGCAGCCGCTTCCGGATCATCGCCGGAGCCAAGGCGAAGTGGTAGTCCTGCACCAGGATCACCGGATCGTCCGAGTCGGCCTCATCACACACCGCATCGGCGAACTTCTGGTTCACCTCCCGGTACTGCCGCCAGTCCTCAGCCCGGAACTGCGGTCGCGTATGCGCCACATGGCACAACGGCCACAAGCCCTCATTCGAGAACCCGTAGTAGTATCCCTGCTCCTGTTCTTCCGTCAGCCACACCCGCCGGATGTCATAGCTCTCCTCCCCCGGCGGCACCCGAACGCGGTCGAACCGGTCCACTGTCTCCCGGTCCGCGCTCCCCGCCCCGTGCGCCACCCAAGTTCCCGAACAAGCCCGCATAACCGGCTCCAGCGCCGTCACCAACCCGCTCGCCGGATGCTGCACCTCAATCGACCCGTCCGCCTTACGCACATGCAAATACGGCTCCCGGTTCGACAAAATGACAATCTTTTCTCCATGCAGATGCCGGCTCAACGTCCGTTTCAGCCGCTCTGCATTCCACTGCAACGATGCGTCTTCCGGCTGCTCTTCCATCGCCTGCCGTACCTGCCGCATCTCCGCCCGCCGCCCGGAACGAACCCACCGTGCCACGAACATCGGCACCCCCAGCGCCAGCGCCGCCAACAGCGCAAAAGCCACCACCAGGATCGTCTGCGCTTGGCTTTCCCGCCGCTCAATGTAACTCAAGTCCTGCACCAACACTGCGAATCCCAGAGCGTCCACCGGAACTGCATTCACAGACGCGCGTCCCGTCGGCAACGTCGCCACACTCGACCATCCGTCCTCGCCCCTCACCCGGCTTCCCACTGCCCAGCATCCAAACGCTTCCGGAAACCCCGGCGTGCTCGCGCGCACCGTGAAATCGGCGTTGCACAACGACACGCCCATCACCCGCTCATCCCGGTTCAACTCCACGATCTGCGCCCGCAGCGCCGCCGGATCCCCTTCCCACGCCGCGGCCAAAGACGGACGCGCCCCAGCCAGCGCCAAACGCGCCCGCGAGTTCACATCCCGCTCAAACCACTCCTGCGCGGTCGTCCGGACCACTGACGAAGCAGCCCAAGTCAGTAGCGCTAAGCCCAAAGCCAGGGCCAAAAGAAACTGCGCCATCCGGCGCATATGGGAAGAATCGATCGAAAAATTAAGCATGGGCGACCGCGAATAGGCCGATACCTCCTAGTCCTACAGTACCGGCCCGCCCGCGCCCAAACTATCCCAAAAACACACCAGACATTACTAAAACTTAAACTTGACGCCCAATTGAATCAGCCGCTGATCCAGCGCTCCGGTCCAGTTCAACGGCGCCCTCGTAGTGATGTTCCCCGCCACGTCCACCTGCGCCGTGCTATTGAGAGCCGTCACGTTCGTCCGGTTGAACAGGTTCGTCGACTCCAAAAAGAACTCGCCCGCAAACCGCTCCCGAATCGGAATCGCACGCGTATACCGCGCGTTCACTTCAAACGTAGCTGGAGCCACAATCGTGTTCCGCCCCACATACAGCGGACGCTGGAACGCCGCACCAGTCGAAGCATCCCCGTTCAGCACCCGGTTCGAACCCATGTTAAAGTTCTCCCCCGTCTGCGCATTCACCGCAAAGCCAAACTTGTTGTGGTTCACAAAATAGTTCCAGCCATTGCTCGAGCTGTTCACCCGAGGATCCCACACCGCGTTCCCGTTGAACACGTGCCGCCGGTCCGTCAACGAGTTGCCCCGGTCCCGTCGCCGGTTGCTCCAGTCACTCAGCAGAAATGCTCCGCTGTCGATGTTGTTCTGCTCCGGCGCATCGTCAATCGCGTGCGACCAGGTATAGCTCCCGAACATCTCAAAGCCCTTCGCATAGCGCTTGGTCACCGTCACGTTCATCCCGTTGTAGTTCGATTGCCCCACGCTCTCCGCGCTGATGATGTTCCCGAACCCAGCAATGGGCCGAGTCCCCGCGAAAATTGGCCGCCCGTCCGCCAAACTGTTCGGCCCCGGAGCCAGATTGATGTTCCGGAAAATCGGCAACCGGTTCCCCTTCGTGAACAGGTACGACACCGTCACGCCTAAGTCCGGCGTAATCTCCCGGCTGATCGTCACGTTTGCATTCGCCGAATACAAGGTCGCGAAGTCCGGCGACACGGTTGTAATGTCCTGCAGCGAAGGCGTAAAACCGCTCGGAATCCCCGTAAACACGTTCGGGAACGAAGGCGCAAACGCCGCCGCCGGCACCGCGCTCAAACTAAAAAATTGAGGCGATCCGTTATTCAAAATCGCCCGCCGGTAAGTGTCCGTCTGAAACGGATCGAAGAAGATGCCCGCGCTTGAACGCAGCACCCATTTGCCCAACCCCACCGCCACCGCCAACCGCGGCGCAAAGTTGTTCTTGTCCGTCCGGAACGACTGCGACGAAGCAAACGGCGAGTTCGCATTCGCCGGCGGAGGCCGGTACACATCGTAGCGGAGCCCATAGCTGATCGTCACATTCGCCCGCGGCTTCCAAGCGTCCTGCCCATACAAGCTCGTGAACAGCGAATTGTACGTTATCGAAGGTTCCCCCACCGTCTGCACGAAGTTCGTATATCCCCGTAGGTTCGTCCCGTTCCTCGCCGCCAGATACGCCGCAATCGAAGGGAACGTATATGTCGCCGCCGTCGCCGAAACCTGCGTATCGCGGATCGACCGGATCGCCCCCCCAAACTTCAACGAGTGCTTATCCAGGTTGTAGGAAAAGTTCTCCGTCACCTCCGGCGTCATCTCTTCATAGTTGAAGCCAACCGCCGTCGAATTTCCAAACTGGGCAATCCCCGGAATCGTAATCGCCGGCCCCGTGCCCGTCCCCTCAAACCGCTGCTGCTGCTGCGTCCGGTAAGGGATCTGGACCCGTAGTTCATTCACCGCCTTCGGGGACACCACCGAAACCAACTGCACCGCCCCCGCGTGAGACCGGTCCACAAAGTTGTAGGTCCTATCGACTGTAGAAAGCCCACCCGCGCCGTTGAAGGGCGAATCATTCCGATGCCCGTTGTACCGCATTGAAAGCCGGTTCGAGTCATTGATCTGCCAGTCTAATTTCGTCATGAAGAAGGTCACGTTCTGCCGGAAAGGAATTGCATCCGCAAAGCTCGTCGGCAGCCCCAACAGCGCCAGGTTCGCCGGCGTCACCGAGACCGTGTTCGGCAAGTCCCGCTTTACTTTTTCATACGCCCCGAAATAGAACACCTTGTCTTTCTTAATCGCTCCACCCACGCTGCCGTTGTACGAGTTCACGTTTACTTCCGGCGTTGGCGAGGCCGGGCTCAGCAGCGCCGGCCGCGCACTGTAGGGCGTCCGCCGCCAAATGAACGCGCCTTCTCCGTGCAAGTCATTCGCCCCGCTGCGCGTAACCGTGTTGAACACCGTCCCCACCGTGTTCCCGAACTCCGGCGCAAATCCATTCGAGACCTGCTGCACCTCCTGCACCCACGTGTTCGATACCGGCATCAGCCTGATGCCCGCCCGGTCACTCTGCACATTGTTCGCCCCGTCCAACTGGTAGTTGATCCGGCCATTGAACCCGTTCGCATTCACTTTCCGCGGCACCCCAAATTCGGTATTCCCCCGCCCCGATACATTCGGCTGCTGCAAGATAAAGTTGAATGGATTCCGCGACACCAACGGCAAGTTCGAAATCGCGTTGTAGCTCAACGACGATCCCTGCTCCGTCCGGCTCGGATCAATCACGGAGTTCGACGCCGTAATCACCACCTCCGTCGCCACTCCCTTCAACTGCAATGCAAAGTCGATCGTCGCCGTCGCCCCCGCGTTCAAGATGATGTTCGTCTGCCGCGTCGGCGCAAACCCAGCCGCATCCACCAGCACCTCATAGCTGCCCAATGGCAGCACGTTAAAGCGGTAGATCCCGCTCGACGAACTCTCCACCGATGCCGTAAAGCCCGTCGCCGTATTCGTCGCCTTCACCTTGGCGCTCGACACCGTAGCACCTGCCGGGTCCGTGATAACCCCCAATATCTGACCGTTAATCGCCGAAGCCTGTCCAAAAGCGGAAGGCGCCACCGTCAGGAAAACACTCAGCCACAATGTCGTTCGCATAAAGAGATCCTTAATCTGACCGCTACCAGCCAACCGGCTTCCCGGCATTCTGCTCATCCAACCACTTTTTCAGCGGCGCAAAGTAGTCCACCACTGCCGTCGCGTCCATCTCCCGCTTCCCGGTGATCGCCTCCAACGCATCCGGCCATGGCTTGCTCGTTCCCATCTCCAGCATTGCGTTGAGCTTCGCCCCGGCCTCCTTTGAGTTATAGATGGAACATCGGTGTAAAGGACTCGTACAACCTGCGGTTTTTGCCAGCGCCCGATGGAACTGAAACTGCAAGATGTGGGCGAGGAAGTACCGCGTATAGGGCACATTCGCCGCGACGTGATATTTGCCGAACGGGTCGAAGAACTCCTCCCCCCGTGGCCCGCCATCAATCCCCTGATACTTCCGCCGCAACTCCCACCACTTTTGGTTATACTGCGCCGGCGTAATCTGCCCCGAAAAAACCTGCCACCGCCACTGGTCAATCATCAGCCCAAAGGGCAAAAATGCAATCTTCGCCAATGCCTGTTTCATCAGGAGCCCGATATCCCCCGACGGATCCGTGGCCTTGTCCAACAGCCCGATCTTCACCAGATACTCCGGCGTAATCGATAGCGCAATCGTATCCCCCACCGCTTCGTGGAACCCGTCATTGGCCGAATCCCGGAACAGATACGGCTTATCTTTATAGGCGCGTTGATAGTAGTTGTGCCCCAGTTCATGGTGGATCACCCCGAACTCCTCCTCCGAGATCTGAATGCACATTTTGATCCGCAGGTCTTCATCGTTGTCCACGTCCCACGCGCTTGCGTGGCACACCACTTCGCGGTCGCCCGGCTTCACAAACAGGCTGCGTTGCCAGAAGGTCTTGGGCAACGGCGCGAACCCCAACGAGCTGAAAAACCGCTCCCCGTACCGCACCATCTCCAGCTCATCAATCTTCCGGTCTTTCAGAATCTTGGTCAGGTCATACGCCTTCGTCGCGTTCGCCGGCGCCAGAATGTCGTAGATGTTCTCCCAACTCTGCCCCCACATGTTGCCTAGCAAATGCGCCGGAATCGGCCCCCGCGCCGGAACCACGTCCGCCCCATACTTCTCCCGCAGCTTATTCCGTGTGTAGGCATGCAGCGATAGGTACAAAGGCTTCACCTGCTCCCACAGCCGGTCCACCTCTTTGGCGAACTCATCCGGCGGCATATCGTACTTCGACCGCCACATCGCACCCGAATCCGGAAAGCCCAACTCCCGCGCGCCCTTGTTCGCCAACTCTACAAAGCGGGTATAGTCCTTCCGCATCGGCTGCCCCACCCGGTGCCAACCCTGCCAGACATCGTAGAGTTCCTTCGGGTCCCGGCTGGTCGCCATGATGTTCGAAATCTGCACTAGGTCCAGGCACTTGCCCTTGTCCGCCGCCGCATCCCGGCAGTACTTCCCCGACCCGTACGTCGATTCCATCCGCGCCACCAGCTTCGTCAGCTCCGAACTTTCGGCATCGTTCGACGGCGTCACCATCGTCAGGTTCAGCTTCAATAGCTTCATCTTCCGCGCCGCCTCGGCCGGCAGAGTCAGCTTGTCGTAGCGGTTGGCCTCCCGCGACAGCGCAATCACTTTCTTGATGTATTGCTCATTCGCCAGAGCCGCCTGCGTCTCCGAATCTTCGTTGATATAAGTAGACTGCAACCAGCCAGCCCGATTGGCGTAGTTCGACGCCGCGAGCAACTCCTTCTCGGCCCGTTCGAGAAAGGAAAGCGCCTCCGGAACCGTCTGCGCCGCCAGCGGCAGCGCCATCAGAAATAGCAGATTCTTCATTGCCGTAACTCCTGAGATCGTTTTGCCGCGGCCTCCGCCTTGGCCTTCTGACCCGTACCGGCATACGCCCGGCTCAATTGAAAATGTGTAGCCCCATCCTCGTCATACGGCAACGCGGCTTCCAAATGCGGAATCGCCTCCGCCATCTTACCGCTCGCCGCCAGCGCCCGGCCCAGCGAAGAGCGAACCGGTGGAAACTTCGGATCCAACGTATAGGACCGCCGCAACGAAGGCGCCGCCCCCTCCGCGTCCCCCTTCGCGAGCAGACAATCCCCCAGCAGAAAATGGAGCTCAGCGTTCCCCGGCTCCCCCTTCACGAGCCTCCGCAGCAACGCCTCTGCTTCGTCATATTGCTGCCCGGCATACAAGGACGCCGCCAACCCCTGCTCCAAATCCGGCCGCCCCACCGCCATCTTCACAGCCGCCCGCCACTCCGCCGCCGCCTCCCGATGCTTGTTCTGGTTCGTCAAAATGGAAGCCCGCGTCTGCCGCCATTCCACCGAATCGCCCAGCTCCGCCAGCTTCGCGAACGCCCCCCGCGCCTTGGTGTCAAAATCCCGGATCGTGCAATACGCCGACGGGCAACCGGGAACCTTCGGCGACAGAGCCCGCGCTTTGCCATATAGCATTTCTGCGGCCGTCTTCCGGCCCTGCTTCTCCCGCGTCTCCGCCAGCAGATACAGCATCCCCGCCGACTCTGGAGCCGTCCGCCGCAGTTGCTCGAATACATCCCCCGCGAGGCCTTCGTATAGCCGCCCCAACCCGAACCAAACCGCCGGGTCCTTCGGCGTCTGCGCCGCGAGCGCCTCCAGATGAGGCCGAGCCGCCGCATTCCGATTCAAAGTCAAGAAGGCATCTGCCAGAATGCGCCGCGCCTCCACATCCTGCGGCGCCATCTGCACCGCTCGCTCCAGCGGTCCCGCTGCCTTCGCCGGTTGTCCTAAGCGCATATAGGATGTGCCCAGCAGAATGAACGCCGGAAACGCCTGCGGCAGTTGCTTCGTCACCGGTTCGAGCACCGCCACCGCCTCCGGGTCCCGCCCGGCCATGTGCAGCGCGATGCCCAGGTTCAACTGCAATCCCGGATTCCCCGGCACCTGTTTCGTTAGCGCCTGATACACCGGCACCGCCTCAGCAAACCGTCCCGCCCCCATCAGTTGCTTGCCTTGTTGGTTGAGACGCACCTGCTCCGGCGTCTGAGCTAACAGCGAAACCGTCAGAAGGACCAGGGCTATTCGCATCTCTCGTTCTATTCTCCCAAAAAGAAAACGGGCGCTGACCCGAAGATCAGCGCCCGTTGGTTAATGGTTCGTTTCCGGTTAGAACCCGAGGCGGACGCCGAAACGGACCTGCCGTTCGCCGCTCGCCGTCGTAATCACACCGAAGTTACCGCCGTTCACATTCGAACCCGGACCGCCGAAGCGGGGAGTGTTCGAGAAGTTGTAAGCTTCCGCGCGGAAAGTGAGATCCACCCGTTCGGTGAACTTAAAGACACGCATCAGGGTCAGGTCCGCGCCCGCCACGCCGGGATTCCGGAAGCGGTTGCGGCCCGTGGTGCCGAAGCGAACGCCCACAGGAGCAGCGAAGGCTGACGGGTCAAAATACTGCTGACCCGGCCCCTTGTTCCCGATGTAGTTCACCGGGCCAACCTGATCGGCCGTCTGAATGTTGCCCGGCGCGTTCAACGTGCCGCCGTCGGCGCTGATCGTAAACGGGTTGCCGGAGTAGGCGGAGTAAACTCCGTTCAGGCTCCAGCCACCGAGAATCGCGGAGCCGACGCCTTCCTGCAGGAACTGACGGCCCTTGCCGAACGGCAGGTCGTAAACCCAGCCCATCTGGAAGACATGCGTGCGGTCATAGCCGGCCGGGGCGCGGTTGCGGTCAAACGCTCCAAGCCAGTTCCAGCCCACGCCGGCCCAACCGTCGTCGTCGGTCATGTTGATGGCCTTCGAGTAGGTGTAGGCGCCCTTTAGCAACAGGCCCTTCGAGAAACTCCGGTTAACGGAGGTTTGCAGCGAGTGGTAGTTCGAGCTCAAGTAGCCATTCCAGTACCGGATGTCAATACGGCGATTGAACTGAGCGGCGTACGGCCGGCCGGCCGCGCCCGCGCCCGGAGCAGCCGCGTTGATGTCCAGGTCCGCCAACTGACGGGTGGTCTGGGTGCCAACGTAGCCGACGTCCATGATGATGCTGCCCCACAGCTTACGTTGAAGAGTCGCATTCCAGCTCTGGATATAGCCGCGGTCGATCCGGTCGCCAGGGGTGCGCATTGCCACCGTAGGCGGCAGGCTGATCACACCGCTGCTGATATCTGGAACGGGCACAGGCGGAATCCCCTGCGTCAAGGTACGGAACGGATCGAAGGCCGTCGCGCCGACGAAGTTGCCCGCCACGGTCAGCGGGTAAAAACCACGTAACGGACGGGAGAACGGCAGCGGGTTGATGGTCATGCCATAGCCAACACGGAACACCGTCGAATCATTGATCCGGTAGGCGAGACCGAGGCGGGGCGCAGCAAATAACGGCTGCACGTCAATCCCAGGATTGGTCGGCACATTGCCGCGGCCGCCGAGGCGGATCAGCATCGTCGACGGATCCAATTTCTCCAGGCCGGAATCCGCGCGCGTCATCAGTGGGTAGCGCTCGAGGCGGATACCGAGGTTGAGGGTCAGGTTGCGGGTGACTTGCCAGCGGTCGCGGGCGTACCAGCCCATCTGCCACTCGCGACCCGTCATGAGTTCAGCTTGGATGCTCTTGCCCATCGAGGTCGGCTGACCCAGCAGGAAGTCCGCGAAAGAGTTCAGGTTGTTGGCAGCCGCACCGCCCCGGAGAGCAGTAATGCTGCCGCTGAACGAAAACGCGCCCCGCGGGTTAGCATCTTCCGGCTGCCAGTGGTTCAACTGGTGACGGACCAAGTCGAAGCCGAACCGGAATTCATGTTTGCCCTTCATCCAGGTCAGGTTGTTCGACCAGGTGTAGCTGCGGTCGTTCCGCCACACCGGCATCCAGGTGGAGTTCAGCCCATACGCGCTGAACGTGTTGAACGAAAACGCCGGCAAGCCGCTGTAGCGGATGTCCGTACCGTTCGTGCCGGGGATGCCAAACACCTCGCTGCCAACGTTCTTGCCGTAGTCGGAGCCGATCACAGTCTGATCCTGCTGGGTGATGCCGAAGTTGGCGTCCATCAACACTGTCGGCGACAAGGTGTAGTTGGTGCCGATCGTGCCCAGGTACTGCTTGGTGTCACCCAAGCCAGGGTCACCGCCAACGCCAAGGCCGCCGAGATCCGGGCCGAAGGCGAAAACGCCGCCGACATTCGCGCGGAGCAGCGAGAACTTCGCAAAAATGCTGTGCTTCTCGTTGCGATTCCAGTTCATTTTGGCGTCATAATTGCCGCGGTCGAACTTACCAGTCGCGTTCACAAAGTGGTTATTTGTGACGTTTGCGGTTGGAGCATTCGGATTCGGAATCAAAGGCAGAATGCGGGCCGTCTGCGGGCTGATCCGGTCCGCCGGAATCCGGTTTCCGGCAAACGGGGTACGGCCAAAACCATCGGTCCCGCCAGTCCGCGGATCGAAGATCTGAGTGGAAAACGCACTGAAGTCACCGGCCTTGAGAGCGGCGCTCGGCAGCGAAAACTGGCTGGTCGCACCGGTACCCTGACGGGTGCCTTCGTAATGACCGAACCAGAACAGCTTATTCTTCACGATCGCACCGCCGGCCTTTGCGCCGAAGATGTTCAGCGTGTAGCGCGGCTTTACGAAGGTCGACGGACGGAAGTACGGCTCGCTCCGGAGCCTCTGGTTCTCGTGGTATTCCCACAAAGCGCCACGCAGCTGGTTGGTGCCGCTAGCGGAGATCACGGTGATCGCCGCGCCGCCGGCCATGCCCTGCTCGGCGTCGAACGAGCTGGTGGAAATGTTCACTTCTTCCACGGTTTCGCTCGGGGCAACGTAGGCAACGTGATGCGGCAGCCAGATGTTGACGTTTACCGCGCCGTCCAGGCGGGTGCCGTTGCTGTTCCGGTTTGTGCCGTTCACGTTGGTCGATAGGGCGCGACCCGGAGTGTCGGTCGAGGAGTTCTGGAACACGGCGGGCGACGTACCAGGAACCAGGTTCAAGAGAGCCTGATAGTTCCGATACTGGTTCAGCGCCAGATTCTGAACCGCTTTCTGAGAAATTACCGAGCTGGTGTCGGCCTTCTCCGTCTGCAGAGTCGCGGCGCTAGCCTCGACCGTGATGGCGTCCGATACAGCGCCAACGTCCAGCTTGGCATCGACGCGGACGACTTCGTTGACCCGCATCTGGATGTTCTGGATCGTAACGGTCTTGAAGCCCGGCGCGGTCACTATAATCGTGTAGGTGCCACCAGGAATGCTGGCAACGGAATAGCGGCCCGTGGCGTCGGCGGTGACGTCGCGTGTCAGGCCTGTTTGCGTGTTGGTTAGCGAAACTTTTGCGTTTGGAACGGTGGCGCCGGATTGATCTTCCACGGTGCCCGTCAACGATCCATAAAGTACCTGTGCCGCGGCCGGAGATGCCGAAAACGCAGTCAGGCAAAGAGCCAGCAGACCGAGCCGCTGGCGAAAAATCTTAAAGCTTATCAAAATTTACCTCCCTGAAGGTAGCGGGGATGAAACCCCGTATACCCTTATTGCATCTAAGGGAGTTTGATGTCAAACCCAAACGCGGGTTTCACTTTTTTACGGGCTGTTCCAGCTTGTAGGCCTCCGGGGGCAACTTTCGCATTACTTTGATGCCCCAGGAAGCAAACAGCGCCACCAGGAAAGCAAAGAGAACGACAAAGTAAACGACGTAGCGGCCGGGGACGCGCTTGGGTTCTTCGGCTATGAATCTTTCAGCCATACGACTATAGACTCCTGGTTAATGGCGGAAGTGGCGAAATCCGCTAAAGACCATTGCTAGTCCTAAGCGGTTTGCCGCGGCAATGACCTCGACGTCCTTTACCGATCCGCCGGGTTGAATCGCGGCTGTAATCCCGTGCTGCGCCGCGGCTTCCAACCCATCCGGGAAGGGGAAGAACGCATCGGAAGCGACGATGGACCCGGCAAGCGGAAGAACTGCTTTTTTCGCCCCGATCTCAACCGAGAACACCCGGCTCATTTGTCCGGCGCCGGCGCTGAGGAGTTGGCCGTCGTTAGCGTAGACGATGGCGTTCGATTTCACATGTTTCACTACCTTCCAGCCGAACGCGAGCGCCGCCCACTCCGCTTCCGTAGGTTGCCGATCGGTTACGACGCGGGCGGTCGCGCGATCGAGACCGGCGAGGTCTGGCGTTTGGACAAGATAGCCACCGCTGATCGACTTGACGACATACTGATCCGTCACGGTCTGTACCTTGACCAGCCGGAGGTTCTTTTTGGCCGTCAGGAGGGCGAGAGCGTCGGCGGTGAAGCTTGGCGCGGCAATCGCTTCGATGAAAGTCTTGCCGATCTCGGTCGCGGTCTCGGCGTCGACGGGGCGGTTGAAGGCGAGAACGCCTCCGAAGGCGCTGACGGGATCGGCTTCGAAGGCGCGGCGATAGCTGCCGGCGAGAGTGTCCTGTTCGGCGCAGCCGCAGGGATTGGTGTGCTTGACGATCACGGACGCGGGGCGCTCGAACTCACAGACGAGCTGCCAGGCAGCGTCAAGGTCGACGAGGTTGTTGTAGCTGAGCTCCTTGCCGTGAAGTTGCTCGCCTCCGGCGACGCCGGATTTGCCGGCGGCGTAGAGCGCGGCGGACTGATGCGGGTTCTCGCCGTAACGCATGTCGAGGACTTTTGGGACGCGGATGTCGAGTGTAGCTGGCAGCGGGGCGGGCGGCGCGCCGACGAGCGCGAGGCGATTAGACACAGCGCGGTCGTAAGCGGCGGTGTGATGGAACGCCTTTACGGCGAGACGCCAGTGCGTCTCGGGCAGGATCTGCCCTTGGTTGGCTTCAAGCTCCGCGAGGATGGCGGGGTAATCGGAGGGCTCGACGACGACAGCGACGTCCTGATAGTTCTTGGCGGCAGCGCGGATCATGGTGGGGCCGCCGATGTCGATGTTCTCGATCAGCTCCTCGGTGGTGGCATCGGCCTTGGCGGCGATCTTCTCGAAGGCGTATAGGTTGACGCAGACGAGGTCGATGGTCGGGATGGCGTGCTGCTCGATGGCCTCCATATGTTCGGGCTTCGAGCGCATGGCGAGGATGCCGCCGTGGATGGCGGGGTGGAGGGTTTTGACGCGACCGTCGAGCATCTCGGGGAAGTGGGTGACGGCCGAGACGTCAAAGACGGGGATGCCCGCGTCCTGCAGAAGTTTGGCGGTACCGCCGGTGGAGATAAGGTCGATGTCGAGTGCGCGGAGTCCGCGGGCGAACTCGACGGCGCCGGTTTTGTCGGTCAGGCTCAACAGGGCCCGTTCAATCTTTGCCATGAGCCCCTATTGTCCCATAGGGTTGTTACGGTAGACTCAAATTGGACCCCGACGAGAAGGGGACTTATCGATCCTGAACTCAAGGTCGATTCCGACCGACGCGCCGAGGGGGTAGACTGTTCAACGGTCTCCCCCTCTCGCACATTATGACTCGCCGCCTGTTTCTCGCCAGCCTAGCTCCGGCACCTCGCCGCCGGCCGAACCTGATCGTATTCATGACGGACGACCATGCGCCCTGGGCGACCGGGACATACGGCTGCAACGAGATCCAAACCCCGAACATCGATGCGCTGGCCAAGGCGGGGGTGAAGTTCACACGGGCCTTTGCGTGCACCCCGGTGTGTTCGCCGAGCCGGTTGACTTATATGACCGGGCGCATTCCGTCAACGCACGGGGTGCAGGACTGGCTGCGCCCGGAGGACGCAACGGGTACGACGGCGAAACGCTGGCTGGATGGCCACCTGACGTTCCCCGAACTGCTCGCCAAGTCCGGGTACCGCTGCGGGATGACCGGCAAGTGGCACATGGGCGAGGACGAGAAGGCCCAGCGCGGATTCACGTATTGGGCGACAGTGCCGGGCGGTGGCGGGCCGTACAAGGACGTGGAGTTCGTCCACAACGGGCAGCGGAAGCAAATGCCAGGGTTCAAGGAGGATGCCATCGGGGACTTCGCGCTCGACTTCCTTGGACAGCAGCGGGAGGACACCCCGTTCTACCTGCACATGCCGTTCTATGCGCCGCATACCCCTTACGACTATCAGCCCGAGCAGGACCGGGCGCCGTACGAGAAGTCGCCGTTCTCTTGCTTCCCGGAGGAGCCGGAGCATCCGAGCCGGAATTTCGGCACGCGGAATCTGCACCACAGCGAGGCGGCCAAGCGGGGCTTTTCGGCGCTGATCACCGGACTCGATCGCAACATTGGCAGGGTGCTGGGCTGGCTGGACCAGAAGGGCTGGCGGGAAAACACGGTGATCGTGTTCACGGCGGACCAGGGCTGGAACGCGGGGCACCACGGGGTTTGGGGAAAGGGCAACGGGACCTGGCCCTTTAACATGTACGAGGAGTCGATCCGCGTGCCTCTAATCTGGACGCATCCGGCGCGGCTGAAGGCGGGGCAGGTGAACACCGAGATGGTCTCCAGCTACGACTTCTTCCCGACGGTGCTGGACTATCTCGGGGTGAAGGCGCCGGCGGACCGGAAGCGACCCGGCCGGAGCTATGTGCCGCTGCTCGAGGGAAAGCGGGTGGCGTGGCGGGACCGGCTGTTCTTTGAGTACAGCTTTGTGCGCGGGGTACGGACGGAACGGTACAAGCTGGTCGTCCGGACGAAGGAGTGGCCCAGCGAGCTGTACGACCTGGAGCGGGATCCGGGCGAGAAGCAGAATCGATTCGGCGACCCGGCGTTGGCCGCGGTGCAGAAGGCGCTGAGCCGGGAAATCGAGGGTTTCTTCGAGAGCCAAGGGGCTCCGCCGCTGGAGCAGTGGGGGACGACGACCAAGCAGAATCTGACGAAGTACAGTTCGAAGGGGCCGGTGAAACAATAGCGGCGACGGGTAAACGTTTCGGGCGATGCCGGCGTCTAGTAGGTAGACTGGAGAAGAGATGCACCGATTTGTAACGCTGGGATTGATGGCAGTTTTGGGTTCGGCCCTTTGGGCGCAGGAGCAGCCGAATCTGTTTCAATCGGCGGCGCCGGAAGTGGATCAGGCGTTGCGGAAGCGGGTGAGTGAGTTCTACAAGCTGCTCGAGGACGGCCGTTTTCGGCAGACGGACGCCTATCTGGCTGAGGACGCCAAGGACATCTACTACGAGCAGGAAAAGAAGCGGATCCGGGGCCACGAAATTGTCCGGGTGAATTGGGCGGACGACTTCAAGAAGGCAGTTGTCGTGACGGTGATCCAGACGGAGGTAGTCATGCGCGGGGTCGTGACTCCAATGGGGGCTCCGCTGGCCTCCCGCTGGCGATTGGAAGATGACAAGTGGGTGCTGTATTTCGACACGGTGGCCGGTAAGCCGACCCCCTTTGGCCCGATGAAGGCCGGCCCGAACCAGACCAAGGGTCTGAGTCCGGAGGAGATGATCAAGAACCCCGAGGTGATCTTCAACCAAATCAAGGTGGAAAAGGATCAGGTGCTCTTGAAGTCGTACGCGAAATCCGAGGATTCGATTCGGGTTCTGAACGGAATGCCCGGCGGCATTAGCGTGCTGTTTGTGCCGGACCAGGTGATCCCGGGGTTTACGTACAAGGTGGAGCAGCAGGACATCGGATCCGGACAAGAGACGAAGGTACTTTTCCAGTACGACCCTGGGAGGGACCTGGCAGCGAAGCCGACGATCACCGGGCGGATCCGGATTGAGCCGTTCAGCAAGTCTTATGGTGTGATCATTCGGTTTGACGTACCTGAGGAAGTGAAGAAGCAGTTGCCACAGAAGCCCTAGGTTGAGTTTGGTATCTGGTTTGCAGGTTTGCTTGCTGAGGTGATCATGCAGATCCATAGGCAAACCAGTGATTTTGGGCCGCTTGCGCGGCAGATTGACCGGACTACGACAACCCGGAGCAGCGCGTTCGACGCAATTTTGGCACGGGAGAGCACGGTGAGGCGGCAAGATCTTGCCGGAACCGGCACCGGCCGCCAAACTCTTGGCGCGGTGGCGCCGACAGGCCGAGGGGACGACAGCGTGGGCAGCGGTCGATTGAATGTGCTGAACCCGGCTCTGATCACCCCGTTCCCGGTTCCGTCAATGCCCCCAACGGCTGCACCGGCGTCAACGACTGCACCGGCGTCAACGGCTGCACCGGCCGTCACGACGACACCGGCCGCTACGAGAACACCGGTGACCACCCCGGAGGTGAGTACCGATCGGCATCCGGCGATGGCGGCATTGCGTGGTGCTCTAACTTCCATGGGCATGCCCTTCGCCGGTATCGACATGGAATATAGCGAACAGACCGTGGGCTACCCTGGCGGCAGCTATGTGAACCGGCTGATCACGGTGCGCGGAGCGGACGGCCGTACGGAGAACTTCGACGCCGAGATGACGCTGAAGAACCCGCAGATTGCGGCCGTCGATATGGCCAACTTTATGCGCGGGAACGGCTAGACGGCAAGGCCCAGTTTCCGGGCAATGGCTTGCAGCAGGGACCGGTCTTCTTCGGTGAAGCCACGGTCCTGCCTTGTGATGTATAAGCGGTGACTTGTTCGCAGGCTACGACGCGGCGAGCGCGGCCGCTCGGTCGAGAACGGCGGTGGCTCATAGCCGCTGGCTTCGAGAAAAGCTTCTGTGGTTTGGTAATAGGGAACCGTCCTGGCGCCAGAATACGCGCCGCTTGGAGGGTAGCCGGGGCTGGGCTGTCTGCAAGTTATAAGGAAGGGGGGAATTAAAAATGCGCATGGGCTGTCAAGAGAGGTGCCGGCTGCATTGGTGACAGTAGGCGGCGATGGGGGGATGGCCGCGGAAGCCGCACTCGGGGCACGCGCGTTGATCGAGTTCAGGACCTTTGCCGGTGCGGCCCAGTTCTGAAGTGACGATTCCGGTGGGGACGGCGATGATGGCGAAGCCGGTGAGCATGATGACGCAGGCCATGACTTTGCCCGCGACTGTGATGGGCGAGATGTCGCCGTAGCCAACCGTCGTGATGGTAACGATGGCCCAATAGATGGACTGGGGGATGCTGCTATAGGAGGGGTTGGCATCATGTTCGAGTACGTACATGACGGTGCCTTCGACGCAGACGACGGAGAGGACGACGACGAAGAAGACCATGATTTTGCGGCGGCTGGCCCGAAGCGCGTCGGCCAGGACGGCGGCCTCCTCGATGTGGCCGGCCATTTTCATAATGCGGAACATGCGCATGAGGCGCAGGACGCGGATGGCCATGAAGTAGTGTGCGTCGGGGACGGCGAGTTCGACCCAGGAAGGGAGAATGGACAGGAGGTCGATGACACCGAAGAAGCTGGTGACGTAACGCCAACGGCGGCGGACTACCCAGAGTCGCAGGGCGTACTCAACTGTAAAGATGGCCGTGAAGGCCCATTCGAGCTGGAGGAGGGTCTGCCCGTAGCCGGCGCGGATGGACTCAACGCTTTCGAGGACGACGGTGAGGACGCTGAGCCCGATGACCCAGAGGAGGACGACGTCGAAAGCGCGGCCGGCCGGGGTATCCGAGAGAAAGATGATGCGCCAGAGGTTTTGGCGGCGGGCATTCGGTTCAGGCGGACGAAAGCTCATAGGGCGTGTGTACCATATTCAGCGCCGGCGAGGCATAGGCAGAAAATGACCTTTCTGGCATTCATAGGCGAGCCAGACCGAGAGCGCGAGGGCGAAAACCAGATCGTCGTGGCTTGACTGGTGGCCATCGGTACGGAAGGCGACGAGTTCGGATTCGAGTTCGGCGAGGCCGGGCGCTTCGGGCAGGCTGACGCGTCCGGTCTGAAAGGCGGTCCGGAGCCGGGTGAGCAGATCCGGCCGGGGGATGCCCTGATAGCCGCCGCTGAGTTGGGACGTATGATAGCCGCCGGTAATGGCGACGGGCCGCAGCGAATAGGCGGCCAGCGACTTATCGCGGCGGAGGACTTCAATGAGGGTGCTTTCGCCGGTGGCGTCGATGATGAGATGGATGGCTTTGAACGGCCCCGGCAGGGACCCAATTATGGAGCGAAGCCGGGCTGGCAAATCGAGATGATCGGAACCCAGCGGGAGCGATTCGGCAAAGCGGAGCAGCAGTTGGGGTTGCGTGCGCGCCGCATGGGTGACCGGGTCGCGCCGGTCCGACTGGGACAGCGAGAACTCGAGGGCGACGATGGCGGTATGGTCCTGTCGCTTGCCGACATCGATGCCCAGGAAGAGTTCGCTGAAGCCGAAACAATGGAGGGGCAGTGGCTGATGGGGCAGCAAGGCCTGGGCGATGACGGCGCGATCCAGAAACTGAGTAGCGGCGGAGACGAAGGCACACTCGTACTCCTGGGCGTAGAGTTTTTCGCCATGGAGCAGACGTTCGGCGGCCAGAAATTCGGGGCTGATGCGAGGGCATTCGACCGCGGGCGAGCGAACGACAGTCCAGCCGTTGTCCGGGGTATTGCAGAGCTTGTAGAAGACGTTGTTCTGACCCCAAGGAGTGGACAGGACCCAGATGCTGCCTTTCGAGATGGCGACCATGGGGGTAACGGCGGGATAGAGATCGTCTTCGACGAACGCGGCTTCATCGACGAGGATGGCGCGGACTGCGGCGAAGCTGCGGATATTCTTCGGGATGCCGGGCAACGCGATGAAGGACGAGCCATTGGGCAGCAGGATGGAATGCGGATGGTCCGGGTGGCGCCTGAACGGGACGCCCAGATGCTGGAGGAAGCCGCGGATCCGCCCGAGCAGGTTACTGGACTGCCGGGAGACGGCCCCGAAGAGCAGGAATTCCGAGCCGGGGAAAGCGAAGGCAAGATGGACGGCTTTTGCGCCGGCGGTTTGCGTTTTTCCGGACTGCCGGGAGGTGAGATAGACGATCCGGGGGTCGTCGAGATCGAGGAACTCGGCTTGGCGCGGATCTGGCGTGAAGCCGAGATGTTGGGCGACCCAGTCGGATGGCAACAACGAAGGGTCGACGGACGGACACACACCGGCTGGGTCCGAAGCGGGAGTTTTGGCGCGCGGATTCATAGGCAAAGGCGGCTGATGGCGCATTCCCATCCCCTCGCGGGGCCAAGACGGATTTTTGCCGACGCTATTCATGACCACCGGCTCCGGCGGCGAAGGTTTTCGATGGTTTGAGGAGCCGCGGCGGCCATGGCGAGACGTTTTTCGGGGCGACCCAGCCGGTTAGAACTTGGCTTTGGTCGTGCTGTTCCGGCGCGATTGCCTCAATTAAATCAGCAGGTTGGATGACTTCATCTTTTGGTTGCGGCGGCGGTTCGAGTACGGTGGGCGATTGGGACGGACCGATGATTTGGGCTGACCGGGTGAGCGGCGTCTTGGGCAGCGGGTCCAATTTCCGGAAGAGGGTAATTTCCTTCAGCGTGGCATTGATGGCGCGATGGAGGGCCGCTTCGTCGCGCCGGAATTCCCGAGGGAGTTTCGTTTCGACGCCGACGCGGAAGGCGTTCATGCAGTCGAGTTCGCTGAGGCGATCTTCGGAGACATTGAGGTGAGCCATTTGGCAGGCCTGGTTGAGGCACTCTTCGTTGAAGATGCGTTCATTGCGGGTGAGCCGGAGGAGTCGCCACTGGAGGTCGGCCATTCGTTGGCAGAGCCCGATTTCGACTTCGTCGCGCGGTTGGAGTTTGTCGGAGATATTGGCGACCAGTCTTTGATATTCTTTAGGGCCTTCGCAGGGAAGTAGAACGAGGCTTTCGATTTGGGACATGTCGATGACGCTGGACCGGGCGCCATGTCTGAGGCCGTTGAGCCGGACTTTCATTTTTCCGGCGGGGGTTTTGGGGCCGGTGCTTTTCTTGGCGTTTTCGCGATTGATTTCGGCGCGGCGGGCCTTTTTCTGTTCGTCGGTGAGGGTGGATGCCATGTGAATTCTCCAGAGTCTTAGGGGGTAAAAAAGGAACGCCCGACCAGTTAAGGCCGGGCGTTCAGAGTTTCCCAGAAGATGCCTTCA